>NZ_NCTH01000005.1:0-240553 GCF_002105475.1 Vibrio sp. ArtGut-C1
AGTTTCTGTTGAGGAGTCAGTGTAATTTTCATAGTTCGTAGCATGATCCTGATTCTAAAGAAAATCAAGCATCTTCAATGATCACGGGTATAGTTATTTTTTAGCTTTTTTGATGAGACTTAATTCATCAACTCGAGTAAGTCTTGTTCTGTTTTGATCTCGATACCCAGTTCTTGTGCCTTTGCCAACTTCGAACCTGCATTTTCACCAGCAAACAAAATATCCGTTTTCTTAGAAACACTACCTGTCACTTTTGCACCTAGGGATTGGAGGGCTTCTTTAGCCTCTGTGCGACCTAATTGAGAAAGTGTTCCTGTCAATACGACCGTCTTACCTTCTAACGGTAGCTCCCCTACCTGATCAGTAGTATTAATCTCTGGCCAGTGGATGCCTTGTTCAAGCAAATCTTTAACCACTGCTTGGTTCTGCTCTTCACTGAAGAAAGTCGTAATATGTTGAGCAACCACAGCACCGATGTCTTGCACTTCAATTAACTGCTCTTCGTTAGCATTTTGGATGGCTTCCAACGTTTTAAAGTGCATTGCTAGGTTTGCGGCGGTTGCCTCGCCAACTTCACGAATCCCAAGCGAATACAAAAAGCGAGGTAACGTTGTCTCTTTTGATTTTTCTAACGCATTCACAATGTTCTGCGCAGACTTTGGCCCCATGCGATCTAATACCGTTAAAATCCCCGCAGATAACTTAAATAAGTCAGCAGGAGTTTTCACCATCTCACGGTCAACAAGTTGCTCGATCACTTTATCGCCTAGACCGTCAACGTCTAACGCTTTACGAGACACAAAGTGTTTTAGCGCTTGTTTACGTTGGGCTTGGCAAACTAAGCCACCCGTACAACGTGTTACCGCCTCTCCTTCGATCCGTTCAACATGCGAACCACAAACAGGACACTGAGTTGGAAAAATAATATCTCGCGCTGTTTCTGGTCGACGCTCTTTGATGACAGAAACGACTTGAGGAATAACATCACCCGCTCGACGAATCACAACGTGATCACCGATCTTAACTTGCAGACGTTCTATCTCATCTGCGTTATGAAGCGTCGCATTACTTACCGTTACCCCGCCAACAAATACAGGCTCTAGTTTAGCAACAGGTGTAATCGCACCAGTACGACCGACTTGGAATTCCACCTCATTCAACGTCGTCATTTCTTCCTGAGCCGGGAATTTGTAGGCAATCGCCCAACGTGGAGCGCGAGCAACAAATCCAAGACGCTCTTGCACGGCAATATCGTCAATTTTAATGACGACACCATCGATCTCATAAGGAAGGGCATCACGACGCTGCAAGATATCTTGGTAGTAAGCTTTTACATCTGCCAAGCTTTCAACTCGCTTGGTCTCCGGGCACATTGGTAATCCCCAAGATTTAATTTGCAAGAAGCGTTCGTAGTGACTTGCCGCCAATTCAGCGCCTTGCACCACGCCCACACTGTATGCATAAAAGCTAAGCGGACGAGAAGCCGTAATGCGTGAATCCAATTGTCGTAAGCTACCAGCCGCAGCGTTACGTGGGTTGACAAAGATTTTTTCGCCTTTCTTCCTTGCTAATTCATTGAGCTTTTCAAACCCAGCTTTCGGCATAAAGACTTCACCACGAACTTCAAGACGATTTGGCCAGTCATTACCTCTGAGTTTTAAAGGAATGGCTTTAATCGTGCGAACATTCTCTGTGATGTTCTCGCCGGTAGTGCCATCACCTCGTGTTGCCGCCTGCACTAACACTCCGTTCTCATACAGTAAACTAACTGCGAGTCCATCCAATTTCGGCTCACAACAGTATTCTTTTACACTCTGACTGCCCACCCGCTCTTGTGCTCGCTTATGGAAACTATCAAGTTCGCTGTCATCAAACGCATTATCAAGCGAAAGCATCGGTACTTCATGTGTCACTTGGCTAAACGCAGAGAGAGGTTGTCCACCGACACGTTGACTTGGTGAATCTACGGTAATTAAATCAGGGTTCTCAGCTTCAATATCCAGGAGCTCTCGCATTAAACGGTCGTACTCGGCATCAGGGATCTCTGGGTTATCTTCCACGTAGTAACGCACAGCGTGGTAATGCAACGACTCTTTTAGTTCTTCTAATCGCTGAAGTACTGATTCAGACATAGTAAAGCCCCGTGTATTTTCAATCGGTGAGGTTGGGAAATCCAAGAAAAAGGGCTCCATCCGGAGCCCTATTATTATTTGCTGTTAAGATTATGCGTTAGCGGCATTAAACTCAACTATTTGACGTCGATAAGACGCTAAACGGTCTGGCGTCATTAAGTTACGCTGGTCATCAAGAACGTTGCCACCTAAATCATCAGCAATTTGCTGCGCAGTTCGGAGCATTAAGTTGAAGTTCTGTTCAGCCTCGCCATAACAAGGCAATGTCATGAAGAATGAAATACCCTTCGTTGTAAACTCAGCAGGATCAGCATGCTCAAACGTACCAGGGTGCATCATATTAGCGACGCTAAACAACACTTTGCCGTTACCGGACAAGTCGACATGACGGTGGAAAATATCCATCTCGCCATAAATTAAGCCGTTTTGTTGCATACTTTCAAATAAAGCAGTACCAACAAATGGCTCTTCACCCGCACAGTGCACATTCAATACAATCACTTGCATTTCAGGTTCTGGCTTTGGCTCTTCCTTAGGCTCTGCAACTACAGGCTCACTAACCGTTTCGACTTGCTGTTCTTTCTCAGCGATATCAAACGCGGCGGGAATAGCTTCTTCTTCCACAGCAGGCTGGAGTGGCTCTTCAGCTACTGGTGCTTGAACAACAGGTTCAGCATCCTCTTCTTTATCTTTTTCTGCAACAAATGAAGGGATGTCATCTGGCTCCTGCTGTGTCTGTGTTACTTCAGATGGGCCACCGAATAGCGGGTCAGATTCAAATTTGTTGTCGAAAGAACTCGCCATCCCAAAATCTGGTTCTTTGCGATCTTTACGAATGATCTCAAAGTCATCTTCAGGAGCGGGAGCGAAGTCTCGTTCTTTCTCGACAAGATCATTTTTGTCCCCTTGGTCAACATCCAGCTTACCAAGCGGTTTGTTACCAAACTTTGCTTTGCCTTCTTTTTTACTGCTCCACAAACCATGAAACAGCAATGCCGCGATGGCTAATGCGCCAACAACAATGAGTACGAATCGCAATTCCTGCATTATTTACTCTCAATATACTTGTTTTTACTACTCGCAGTTCCTTGAGCAGCAACCCAAGTGCAATAAATCTGAATGATACGTTTACTTTACCAAAACTATATGTAGATTTAGAACAACTTAATGCAAGAAGTTCCGTTTTTTGTTGTGATTCTTGCCACGATTCCACTTAACAAGACGTCATTTGTCAGGGCATTGAAAGAAAAGCCCTCACAGGTACAATGAGTTTTCATTTACACGAAGCCAAAATAGACATGAAGCAAAACAATCAGCAGAGAACCGGATTCGGTTATTTTCTATACGGGATACAATTGGCACTTGCCCCTAAAATCAGGCGCTTTGTCATTTTACCTCTACTTGCAAATATCTTGCTTGTAGGTGGTGCCATCTTCTATCTATTTTCAAACCTTAATATATGGATCGAAGACTGGATTGGGCAGCTACCTGAGTTTTTATCCTGGTTAACTTACATTCTTTGGCCTTTACTCGCTCTGACAATACTCGCAACTTTCTCTTACTTCTTCAGCACACTCGCGAACTTTATCGCGGCGCCATTCAACGGCCTCTTAGCTGAAAAAGTTGAAGAATACTTAACGGGACAAAAAGTGAATGATGATGGTTTCACTGCCGTTCTGAAAGATGTTCCTCGCGTTTTAGCTCGTGAATGGAGAAAGCTGCTTTACATCTTACCTAAAGCAATAGGCCTATTCCTGTTATTACTCATCCCTGCCCTTGGGCAAACAGTAGGCCCATTTTTATGGTTTATTTTTACCGCCTGGATGCTCGCGATTCAATATTGTGACTACCCGTTTGATAACCATAAAATCCCATTTAACGACATGCGTTACAAATTGAAACAAAAGCAAGGTAAGGCCTATGGCTTTGGGGTATTGGTGTCTGTGTTTACGACGATCCCAATTTTGAACCTCATTGTCATGCCTGTAGCAATATGTGGCGCAACCGCTATGTGGGTGGCGGAGTTTAAGCACCAACGATAGTCGATTAGAGATTAAGGAAAGGGATCAGCGCCAGCTTTTCCCTTTTCTTTTATCAAGTTCTGGGCCAACCTAATAAGATATAACTTTTTAATCCTTTTCCCTTTTTTTCATACCGCATATTCTTCTATCCATATTCACACAACGTGTAATGAAGGAACATCACTATGAGCAAAATCTACGAAGATAACTCTCTTACTATCGGTAATACACCTCTCGTTCGTCTAAACAAAGTAAGCAAAGGCAAAGTTCTCGCGAAAATTGAAGCGCGTAACCCTAGCTTCAGTGTTAAGTGCCGTATCGGTGCAAACATGATTTGGGAAGCAGAGAAAGCGGGGCTTCTTAAACCAGGTGTAGAGCTTGTAGAACCTACCAGTGGTAACACAGGTGTTGCTCTAGCATTCGTAGCGGCCGCTCGCGGTTACAAGCTAACATTGACCATGCCTGAATCAATGAGCCTAGAACGCCGTAAGCTACTTAAAGCACTGGGCGCTAACCTTGAGCTGACTGAAGCGGCGAAAGGCATGAAAGGGGCGATTGCTAAAGCAGAAGAAATCGTAGCAAGCAACCCTGAGAAGTACCTACTTCTTCAACAATTTGACAACCCTGCGAACCCAGAGATCCACGAAAAGACTACGGGCCCAGAGATTTGGGAAGCGACAGATGGTGAAATCGACGTATTCGTTGCTGGTGTCGGTACGGGCGGTACTATCACAGGTACAAGCCGTTACATCAAAGGTGAAAAAGGCAAAGCCATCACTTCTGTCGCAGTTGAGCCAGCAGAGTCTCCAGTTATTGCCCAAGCACTTGCTGGCGAAGAAATTCAACCTGCTCCGCACAAAATCCAAGGTATCGGTGCTGGTTTCATCCCAGGTAACCTCGATTTAGATATTATTGACCGCGTTGAACAAGTCACCTCAGAAGAAGCGATTGAGATGGCTCGTCGCCTAATGGAAGAGGAAGGTATCCTAGCTGGCATCTCATCCGGCGCGGCTGTTGTTGCAGCTAACCGACTTGCAGAACTCCCTGAATTTGAAGGAAAAACAATTGTAACCGTTCTACCAAGTTCAGGTGAGCGTTACCTAAGTACAGCACTCTTTGCAGGTATCTTTACCGAAAAAGAGAACCAACAATAATATGTGTTCAAATCAATTTTTAGTTTAAAAAAGCCCCGTTTAGGGGCTTTTTTGTTGATCCCTGCCCTACCTTTGGTAATATCAGGGTGTTTTATTTCTAGCTTCAAAATAAAGAAGCAGAAGACAAAAAGGTTTCAAAGTGATTACGCACGCAAACAGTTGCGTAGTTACCAAACTTTTGACTAGTATCAGAACTGACGCGCTTTGAACTCTTCCCGTGCTAGCGCACAAGATGTAAAGCAGTTAAGCTAAAATCTAGTCACAAACTAACAAAAAAATACATTTATTGGGGTATATCACATGTACGAGAAGCAAGTAGAAATCACAGCAGAAAACGGCCTTCACACTCGTCCAGCTGCACAGTTTGTTAAAGAAGCAAAAGCATTCGACGCAGACATCACTGTGACTTCTAACGGTAAAAGCGCTAGCGCTAAGAGCCTATTCAAACTACAAACACTAGGCCTAGTAAAAGGTACTCAAGTAACTATTTCTGCTGAAGGCCCACAAGCTCAGCAAGCAGTTGACCACCTAGTTGCTCTAATGGACCAACTACACTAATCCGGTCTCCTACTCCAGAAGCCATTTTGTGAAAGCAAAATGGCTTCGTTGGAAATAGGCTCAAAACTAAGCTAAAACTATTCGTTAGCGCACCCATTATTCTCCCGTTTTATAAAGTTGACCAAACTTAAGGTAAGGCTATGATTTCAGGCATCCTAGCATCTCCTGGTATTGCAATCGGTAAAGCACTACTACTTCAAGAAGATGAAATTGTCCTAAACACAAACACTATTTCTGACGATCAAGTAGAAGCTGAAGTTCAGCGTTTCTTCGACGCTCGTAACAAATCTGCAGCTCAGCTAGAAACTATCAAGCAAAAAGCGCTTGAAACGTTTGGTGAAGAAAAAGAAGCGATCTTTGAAGGTCACATTATGCTTCTTGAAGACGAAGAGCTAGAAGAAGAGATCCTAGCACTTATCAAAAACGACAAGATGACTGCGGATCACGCTATCCACTCAGTTATCGAAGAGCAAGCATGTGCTCTTGAGTCACTAGATGACGAATACCTAAAAGAACGTGCAACTGACATCCGCGATATCGGTTCTCGTTTTGTGAAAAACGCACTGGGTATCAACATTGTTTCGCTTAGCGACATCAATGAAGAAGTTATCCTAGTTGCTTACGACCTAACGCCATCTGAAACGGCACAAATTAACCTAGACTACGTACTTGGTTTTGCTTGTGATATCGGCGGTCGTACATCTCACACTTCAATCATGGCTCGCTCTCTTGAGCTTCCAGCTATCGTTGGTACTAACGACATCACGAAAAAAGTTAAGAATGGCGATATGCTGATTCTTGACGCGATGAACAACAAGATTGTTGTTAACCCATCAGAAGCTGAACTAGAAGAAGCGAAAGCGGTTAAAGCGGCATTCCTAGCTGAAAAAGAAGAGCTAGCGAAACTGAAAGACCTACACGCAGAAACGACTGACGGTCACCGTGTAGAAGTTTGCGGTAACATCGGTACAGTGAAAGACTGTGACGGTATCCTCCGTAACGGCGGTGAAGGTGTTGGTCTGTACCGTACTGAATTCCTATTTATGGACCGTACTGCGCTACCAACTGAAGAAGAACAGTACCAAGCGTACAAAGAAGTTGCAGAAGCAATGAACGGTCAAGCTGTGATCATCCGTACTATGGATATCGGCGGCGATAAAGATCTCCCATACATGGATCTTCCAAAAGAGATGAACCCATTCCTAGGCTGGCGCGCTGTACGTATCAGCCTGGATCGTCGTGAAATCCTTCGTGATCAGCTACGTGGCATCCTACGTGCGTCTGCACACGGTAAACTGCGTATCATGTTCCCAATGATCATCTCTGTCGAAGAAATCCGTGAGCTTAAGAAAGCGATCGAAGAGTACAAAGAAGAGCTACGCGCTGAAGGCCACGCATTCGACGAAAACATCGAAATCGGTGTTATGGTTGAAACTCCTGCTGCTGCTGCGATCGCACACCACTTAGCGAAAGAAGTATCTTTCTTCTCTATCGGTACAAACGACCTAACTCAGTACACGCTAGCGGTAGACCGTGGTAACGAGATGATCTCTCATCTTTACAACCCACTATCACCAGCAGTACTAACCGTGATCAAGCAAGTTATTGACGCTTCTCACGCAGAAGGTAAATGGACTGGTATGTGTGGTGAACTTGCAGGTGACGAGCGTGCAACGCTTCTACTTCTAGGTATGGGTCTGGACGAGTTCTCAATGAGCGGCATTTCAATCCCTAAAGTGAAGAAAGTAGTTCGTAACTCTAACTTCGCAGAAGTGAAAGCAATGGCTGAAGAAGCCCTTTCTTTACCAACAGCTGCAGAAATCGAAGCAGTGGTAGAAAAGTTTATTGCTGAGAAAGCTCAGTAATCGGTAGTACCAAGTAATTCAATACTTAATGGCCATTAGACGGCGAAAAAAGTCGTCTAATGCGCTATATTGGTATACTATAATTCGACAGAATAAAACCAAACCTTAGGAGCATGACACAATGGGTCTGTTTGACAAACTTAAGAAGCTTGTATCTGATGACAGCGCTGACGCTGGTGCTATCGAAATCATCGCGCCACTTTCTGGTGAGATTGTAAACATCGAAGACGTGCCAGATGTTGTTTTCGCTGAGAAAATCGTTGGTGACGGTATTGCTATCAAGCCAGCAGGCAACAAAATGGTAGCTCCTGTAAACGGTACTATCGGTAAGATCTTCGAAACTAACCACGCATTCTCTATCGAGTCTGACGACGGTGTTGAGCTTTTCGTTCACTTCGGTATCGACACAGTTGAACTAAAAGGCGAAGGCTTCACGCGTATCGCTGAAGAAGGTCAAACTGTTAAAGCTGGCGACACTGTAATTGAATTCGATCTAGCTCTTCTAGAAGAGAAAGCGAAGTCAACGCTAACTCCAGTTGTTATCTCTAACATGGACGAAATCAAAGAGCTGAACAAGCTTTCTGGTTCTGTGACTGTTGGTGAAACTCCAGTTCTACGTGTAACTAAGTAATTTTTACTTAGCCGAACACGAAAAAAACGCTGCCATTGGCAGCGTTTTTTATTACCTGAAGTTTATGCTTTCTTACCAGATTCAACTGAGTAGACCAAGTGCCGAACTTGACCTTTGTTTTGCCTGAGCCAATAACGCAGTTGTCGCATCTTGGAGCACTTGAGAACGCACCATTTCCGTAGATTCTCTTGCGAAGTCTGTATCTCTTATTCGACTCTTGGATTCCGTAACACTCCGATTCACGGTATTTAAGTTATCCACCGAACCATTTACACGATTCTGAAAGCTGCCAATTTCACTTCGGTGCGAATCAACGTACTTGATCGCTGCATCAATCACCCCAATTGAAAGCTGCGCCTTACCAGCCGTCGACATATCGATGTCATCCATTGTGACTAATTGACCAGTGCTTATATCAAGCTCATCCGCTAAACTGCCTTCTAACTCCACTCCTTCTGGCGTATTCATCGTAGAGGCAAAGAATTGCAGTTCATTGTTTTCCGTTACTGAGGCACTCACTACCGATTGTTGAGCATTGATGTAAGTGGCGACCTGTTCTATGCGATCACCCAATTTGAGCCCAATGGATTCCGTTTGGGTTTGCCCTTTACTGTCTTGGTATTCGACTTTTAGAGTTTCGTTATCTTTAGTGACTCGCCAATCTTTATCGACCGCATCACCAACATAATGCTGCCCTCCCATCTCTGGGATATGGCTACGCATATTACGTAACGTCAAAGAGATTGAATTAGCGTTCGCTCCAATATGGAAACTTTGTGAACCGTAAGATCCATCAAACAGGTTTTTATCCGCAAATGTTGTCGTGATCGCGACACGATCAAGCTCATCCTGCAGCGCTACGACCTCGTATTGGATGCTTTGTCGGTCACTGGTATCGTTACTACCATTTGCCGCTTGAAGCCCTAGAGAGCGTAACCGTTGCAAAATATCACTGCTCTCATGTAACGCGCCTTCCGCGGTTTGCGCGACCGAATAAGCATCGTGCGCATTTCTTAAGGCGACATCAAGCCCTCTCGTTTGCACATGGAGAGTATTGGATATCTGTAAACCTGCCGCATCATCACTCGCCGAGTTAATTCGAAAACCAGAAGTGAGGTTCCGTTGTGACTCGACGTTTTGCGCTGCCGCTTGACTCAGGTGTCTCTGCGCCACCATCGCGGCAACATTGGTATTTAAAGAGACCATCTAATCGATATGAGTGCCTTGTCGAACATCCTGTTGGGACGCATCTAAATCGTTATAGCCGATAAGCAAAAAAGCCAGGGATGAGCCTGGCTTTTGTATCTTGTCTTATTAAGGTGATTAACCTAGCAGACTTAGCGCTGAGTTTGGCGCTTGTTTCGCTTGCGCAAGGATTGAGCTTGACGCTTGCGATAGAATTTGTGACTTGGTCATTTGAGTCGTTTCTTTCGCGAAGTCAGTATCTTTGATACGGCTCTTCGACGCGTTCACGTTCTCGTTAATGTTGTCCAAGTTGCTGATTGCATGGTTGAAACGGTTCTGGAATGCACCCAGCTCTGCGCGGTGGCTGTCTACGTATTTCAGTGCCGCATCGATGATAGCCACAGATTCTTGTGCGCCACCAACTGAGGTTACGTCGATAGTATCTACCGTTACTTTTTTACCTTCGCCCAAACCTAGCTCGCCAGATAGGCCGCCTGAAAACTCGACTTCGCCTTCAACTTTGTTGTTGCCAGCAAAGATTTGCAGTTTACCGTCTTGGTCTACTGAGGCTTTCACTAGGTCAGTTTGACCGTTAATGTAAGTCGCAAGCTCTTCGATATCGTCACCCGCTTTTGCGCTGATGTTGATTTCTTGCTCTTGACCGTAGCTGTCCGTTAGGTTGATTTTTAGGTCGTTCTTACCTTCAGCAACGTTCCAGTCTTTACCTTTACCACTTTCAGCTTGGTAGCTCACACCGCCCATCATTTTGTTGTCTGAACGCATGTCTTTGAGCTCAAGCATCACGGCTTCACCGTTATCCGCACCGATTTGGAACGATTTCGCACCGTGTGTGCCGTTTAGTAGCTTGTTACCACCGAAAGAAGTTGTTTCTGCGATACGGTTTAGTTCGTCGTTGAGCGCGGTCACTTCTTCTTGAATCGCCACACGCTCTGATTTCGAGTTTGAGCCGTTTGCTGATTGTAGAGACAAATCACGCATACGTTGAAGAATGTTAGTGGTCTCGTTCATTGCACCTTCAGCAGTTTGTGCAATCGAGATACCGTCGTTCGCGTTGCGAACCGCTACATCCAAACCACGGCTTTGTACGTTCAAACGGTTCGAGATTTGTAGACCCGCAGCGTCATCTTTTGCGCTGTTGATTTTGAAACCCGAAGACAAACGCTCCATAGAAGTTTGTTGAGCTGAGTTTGCGTTGTTTAGGTAACGCTGAGCGGTCATCGCTGATACGTTAGTGTTTACATTCACTGCCATGGTGATTTCTCCAATTGATTTTCCGGTGTAGCGGTTTCCGACGTCTCGGAAAACCAAGTAGTTCTCTCAAAGTTACCTCTATTAACGACACCAAATTCAGAAGCTTTAGAAAAAAGTTTAAAAAAATAACATTGCGAGATTTAGCTAATAAAATTGAAGAAAAGTAAGAAAAAGTGCTCAAGTTTCCACAAATCGAGCCGAGAGGGCTAAATTGTATAGAAAACCAGCAAAAGGAAACAATTAAAGGTAAGTTCGCAGACGATAGACGTGAAAATTAGAAAAGAAAAAGCCCCTTTTCCTTTGAGAGAACTGGGGCTAGGTTGGTCGCCAGAGCCTATGTGGAGATCAAGAGAAATGAACACATTTCCGGCATACCGAGTGCAACTTTACATTGAAAATGATTGGCAGGTGAGAGATGAGAGAGCCGCTCATTCTATTGTAAAGCTGCTTGCCAAAAGCCTGCATTCCCATCCACGTCTGAATGTATTGAGTACAGGCTAAGTAAACTACTGCAATAGTGACATTGCAGAGTTTGGCAACTGTTTCGCTTGAGCAAGAATCGATGTACCTGCCTGTTGCAAAATTTGTGCTTTGGTCATTTGCGTGGTTTCTTTCGCAAAATCTGTATCTTTAATTCGGCTGTTCGATGCGTCAACGTTTTCTTGGATATTCGCCAAGTTGTTGATGCTGTGACTCAAACGGTTTTGCTTCGCACCTAAGTCTGCACGTTGCGAGTCTACGTATTTCAGTGCCGAATCCAGCACAGAAATCGCGTTTTGAGAACCTTGTACCGTGGTCATATCAATATCTTGTACTGACGTTCTGATAGGTTCATCACTCAGGCCAAGCTCAGATGCTAATCCACCAGAAATGGAAATCTCGCCCTGAACGTTTGGATGCGCGACAAAAACTTGCAACTTGCCATCTTCACTTACAGACGCATTAATCATATCAGACTGACCATTAATGTAAGTGGCAAGCTCTTCGATGTCGTCGCCCGCTTTGGCATTAATGTTGATTTCTAGATCATCAACATTGCCGTCTTCGTCTTCACCCATACCTGGTAGCGTTATCTTCAAGTCAGATTTAGCTGGGTCAACGCTCCAGTTTTTATCTTTACCATTTTCAGATAAGAAGGTCACACCGCCCATGCGAGTATCGTCCGCACGAATGCTGGTGAGTCCCATGATCATGGCTTCTCCTGAGCTCGCACCAATCTGGAATGCTGCTTCACCGAATGAGCCGTTCAATAGACGACGACCACCAAATGAAGTGGTTTCTGCAATACGGTTTAGCTCGTCAATCAATGCCATTGACTCTTCGTTGATCGCCTGACGCTCAGCTGGAGAGTTAGTACCGTTCGATGATTGAATCGCAAGGTCACGCATTCGTTGCATGACAGAGGTTGCCTCATTCATCGCACCTTCAGCGGTTTGTGCAATCGAGATACCATCGTTCGCGTTACGCATTGCGACATCTAGGCCACGAGACTGTGCAGTTAAGCGGTTAGAGATCTGTAGACCTGCCGCATCATCTTTTGCACTGTTAATCTTATGTCCTGAAGATAAGCGCTCCATCGACGTGTTTAATTCATCAGTCGCTTTGTTTAGGTAACGCTGCGCGGTCATCGCGGAGACGTTAGTACTAACTGTTACAGCCATTTTGCTCTCCTGTTGAGTTCGCAAGCTTTTGCGAAGCGGCCAGCTTTACTCTCATTTGGATAAGCACTGACCGTAAAAGTTACTTGCTAAATCTGCCTTAAACGCAGGGTTTAGAATCTCTAAATCTGTTCTGATATTTTCAATACAATTTGTGTGCCAACTTGCGTAAATTATTTAACTACTTTTAAAAGAATCAAATAAACAATAAGTTAGCTTTATCATTAAGCTATTTCCGGTTTGTCAGACTCATCTTAGCCCAAGGGTATTGAACGCTGCCCTGTTGCCGCCCAACTTGCCTCCCGCATCATTGCCGCTTTGGGTAAAATCGTGCCGCATGACATCTCAGACTCTCAGGTTACGTCGACTTATCGCGCTTAAGGCTTTGCACATAAGGCATCAAAATCAGACAATGTGTATGAGTGTCATACTAGATGTAGTTAAACAACGTTAGATCTTTGGTCTTACCGAATGCTTGTTGCGATGCCTGTAACGCTCGCGAGTTTTCACTGAACTCGATCACGGCTTTAGAGTAATCCAAGTCCTCAAAGTTGCTCTTCGCTTTTGCGAGAGACAAATTAAAGTCTTCATGATTTTGCTCTTGGATATCCAGCGTACTCAATCGAGCACCGGCATCTGTACGCGCTTTATTCAAATGGATAAAAGCAGCGTGGAATTCTTCTGTCATTTGGTGCAATTTAGCAGTCGCCGACGTATCCGAAACCGATTTGTCTGACCATGCCATTGCATCCTTGAAGGTATCGAAAATGCTGAACTCTGCCCGCTTTTCGATCTCAATGCTGTCACCAGGCGTAATTTGGCCTTTTACGTGCACTTTCAGGCCTTTGTATTCAATCCCTTTCTCTGGAGAAAACTCATCGGCATCCACTACTTTGCCGTTACGCTCTAATTGGTAACCAAATTTGCCGTTATTCATATCGACAAATGTCACGCGATACGCCGCATCATCCTTCGCGTCAACGTTAGTGGCTTTGTTTAGCAACAGCTCAGAGCCGTTTTGTAGATCGTAATTCGGCTGATAGTCGCCAAATGGGTTTGGTATCTCCATAAACAGCTTGCTGCCAGGATCGTTCATTGGCATCTCGAGCATGCTAGAGACTTTCATTTTGCGCTGGTAATCGTCTCCAGCGTACTGAACACTACCGTCTTTATCGCGATAGAATGGTTGACTTTTTGGCTTAGTGCCCGCAAACACGTAGTTACCAGATTCATCTTGCGAGTTCACTAAGTTAAGGAAATTGTTCGCAATCTCTTCTAGCTCACGCTTCTTTGCTTGTCGGTCTTCCGCAGAAAACGCACCGTTAATCATCTCCATCGTTAAGCGCTTCGACTCGTCGGCAAAATTCTCCGCATTGGCGATATTAACTTCGTGGTTTTCTAGACGATTACGCACCAACACTATCGAGCTAAGATATTGTTGTAGCTGCTCTTGTTGCTGACTAATGTTTTGGATGTAATGCGCAGCGAGGGGGTCGTCACTAGGTTTCAGTAACTTTTTCCCTGAAGCAAGCTGCTCTTGGTTGTGGTGAACCTTATTCTCTTGACGACGCAGATCATTTTGTACGGACTGATAGTTATGGAAACTAGAAATTCGGGTTAGCACTTATCTCTTCTCCTTACCTCAGTTGTAAAATGGTATTGAAGGTATCATTCGCCGCTTGCATCACACGTGATGAAGCCATGTACGCTTGTTGAAACTTCATCATGTTGGCCGCTTCTTCATCGAGGTTAACGCCAGAGATAGAAGCAACGCGCTCTTGTGCCGCCTCATGCTCTAAGCGAGCGACAGAAGCTAATCGGTTTGCTGTAGAAGATTTCAATCCGACTTCGGTATTGAGGTTGTGATAAACATCAATCAAAGTACTGGATTTTCCGTCCATCATCTTGTCTGTTTGGATCTTCTGCATTTTTCTCAAGTTGCCATTCCCACCTTCCGAAGGCACCAAGTTCGCGGTGAACTTGTCATTCATCAGCGCACCTTCGCTCAGCTCAAATACAGTCGCATCGCCATTTTTATACAGCGGATGACTTTTCGGCACTGAGATTTCAATCATCGGGTTATCTTTGTCTAGCGGGTATGAGTATTTGTCCGATAGCAAATTGCCTTTGTTGTCCGTGATCTTTAACCATGGCTTATCATGTTTCTCGTCAGCTGGTTGTACGGTGACCTCAAACTCTTTGACATCCCCCGCCTCACGAATTTTAAACTTGGCGTTACCTTGGGCAAAAGTGGTTGAGGCTTCATAACTTTGTGCGGCAATAGCTTTTGCGTCATTGGTTTCCATCTTTATGATGGCTGCACCACTTCTCGTTGGGCGTAGCAATACGCGCTCACCGGCGGCAAGGCCTTCACCAATTTGCACTTTCATACCATCCAGAACAAACGAAGAATCTGATTGATCAATGTTCAACGACATTTGCTCACCTTTCGGTGTTGTCACGCTATACTGGTCGCCATCATAACGTAGCGAATATTCACCACCTTTGATCGCTGAGATATCATCAATGTAAACCGCAACATCAGCTTGAGAGTCAGGCGCAGCAAAAACTCGAGATTTTGCCACCAGCTCAGAGTTCACGTCGGTAAATACGTCTTTACCTATCTTACCGTTAAGATCCAGACCTTGAGATTGCAGCTGATTAATTTTGTAGGAAAAGCCCGTCGCTAAACGGCCCATTTCATCCTGAAGTTGCGGAATGTGTTTGTCGCGCATTTCAAGCAAGGCACCGATTTTGCCATCCATGTCGTCAGACTTGATCGCTTTAATGCCATCCCCTTCCACCATTGCTAATCGTCTTTGGTGAACATCAGGATAGCCGTCAATCATTTTGAGCTGGCTTGCTTCCGTGCCAGAAACTAGCGTGTGTCCATTGCCGATGTGAACATTAAACCCTTCCGCATTTTTGCGTGGGGTGACGGTTACTTTGGTGTACTCAGATAGCTCAGTAACCAGCTTTTCATGCTGGTCCATCAAATCATTGTGTGGACCGGGTGTGCGCATCATTAACCGATGCACATCGCGGATTTCCAACGCAAGTTGGTTCACGCGTTCAATGCCCATATCCAATTTTTTATTGGTCACATCAGATTGCAATCGCACGGTTTCATGGAAGTCATTTAATGTATCAGAGAAGATTTTCGCCTTTTCCAATACCACTTTTCGTGCCCCCAAATCGTTAGGGGTATCTGCCATGGTTTTGACCGCATCGAACCACTCGTTCAAGTTCTCTGGAATTTTCTTCGATGCAACTGAGCTCAACATGCTAGAGAGCATATCAAGATTGTCTTGGGTATCCGTTTTGTTGGCATTGTTGGTCGACGACAGGTTCAGTTCATTCACGGCAAACTGATCCCACGAGCGGCGAACATTTTCCACATGCACACCCATGCCGTAGGTAGAACCACCGAACATGCGCGGATCATTCGTGCCTTGGATAACAGACTGACGGCTATAACCCTCTGTATTAACATTAGAAATGTTATGACCAGTGGTGTTTAATTGTCTCTGAGCAGTAAGCACACTTTGAGTACCTACATTCAGAAGATCTGACGCCATACATGCCCCCAAAAACGAAATATAAATCGGCAAAACCGATCACCTAGACACATTAAAAGCAAAAGATGTGCCAAGTGATAGAAAGGCATAGATGTTCAGATAAAGTGAAGGCTTGCACTATAGCAAGCCTTCGAGAACGCCCTAAATTGTCGCAGAGACATTACATACTTTCGATTTTATCCTTCACCTGCAGGACTTTGTCTGCGTAATTCGGATCGGTCGCGTAACCCGCACTGTGGATACCGCGAATAAACGACTCTGAATTCCCGCGTTGCTGCAATGCTGTCTCGTAACGTGGGTTGTCATTCAAAAATCGTACAAAGTCATTAAAGCTGTCTTCGTAACTTGAGTAGGAGCGAAACGCTGCCGTCTCTTTCACTGGCGTGTTATCGTGGAACTCTAGAGTTTGAGTCGTCACTTTGTCACCCTGCCAGCTTCGATCTGCTTTGATGTTAAATAAGTTGTTGCTGCTGCCACGCGCGTTCTTCACGACCTTTTGTCCCCACCCCGTTTCCAAAGCGGCTTGCGCAAGTAGCAGAGATGGCTCGACTCCTAGGGCTTTCGCAGCTTTCTCCGCGTATGGCTTCATCGAGTTAACAAAGGATTCTGGTGAATCGAATCGAGTGGGTTCATTGCTTGGTCGAGATAGCTGACCAGATTCAATCAAGCGCTGTTCGATCTCACGCGCTTTTTTCGGGTCAACACGACGATATTCCACGGCATTATTTGCCGCATCACGCATTGCCGTTTCACTCTTGTCGTTACCTTGTCCAGCCGTTAATTGCTTAACAATCATATCGGCCAGTCCCATTGAACCAGACGAACTCAATTCACTCGCCATCTGTTCATCCAACATTTGTCGGTAGAACTTCTCGTTTTGGCTGTTCATCATGTTGGACTCAAAGCCCTCATTGGCTTCACGCATGGATTTCAACATCATGGAGGTGAAGATCGATTCGAACTGACGAGCAGCCGCATGCAATGCTTCTTGCTCGCCATCTTTTCCCTCTTTCACTGCTTTTTGACGCAGAGTATCCAGAGAACTGATGTCATGGATAAAACCAATGTCGTTAGGATTGTTCATTATACCTACCTCCTAACCATTAAATGATGATCAACTGGCCTTCAATGGCACCAGCTTGTTTCAATGCTTGTAGAATTGCCATCAAGTCCGAAGGCGCAGCTCCGACTTGGTTCACGGCACGGACCAAATCATCCAACGTTAAGCCAGGTTCGAACTTAAACATTTTTCCTTGCTCTTCGCTGACTTCGATATCCGAGTCTGGTACGACAACGGTTTGCCCACCAGAAAAGCCGTTAGGTTGGCTAACATTCAGGTTTTCTTTGATCGCAACCGTCATGCCGCCGTGCGTTACTGCTGCTGGTTTAAGACGCACATGCTTACCAACTACGATGGTGCCCGTGCGAGAGTTAACGATGATTTTGGCTGCACCATCTGCTGGGTCGAACTCTAGGTTTTCGATTGCCGATAAGAACGCAACACGCTGGCTGACGTCACGAGGAGCACGCACGCGTACTGATGTCGCGTCAACAGCGCTCGCCATTTGTGGGCCAAGGAGGTTGTTTACAGCATCCGCCATACGTTGAGCCGTTGTGAAGTCTGACTCAAGCAAGTTGAACGTGATGTAATCGCCACGACCAAATGGGTTTGGAATTTCGCGTTCTACTGTCGCACCACTAGAGATAAGACCAACGGTTGGATTGTTACCTACGATTTTGGAACCGTCAGCGCCTTCAGCACTGAAACCGCTCACCACTAAGTTACCTTGAGCAACCGCGTAAACTTGACCGTCGAGACCTTTGAGGAACGTTTGTAGTAGCGTACCACCACGCAAACTTTTGGCACTACCGATAGAAGAGACTGTCACGTCTACTTGCTGACCTGGTTTAGAGAATGGCGGCAACTCTGCCGTTACCATGACTGCGGCAACGTTTTTTATTTTCGGCTTTGTGCCCGGCGGCATCTGAATGCCGAAGTTTTGCAGCATGGCGGCGAAACTTTGCTCCGTAAACGGGTTCGCTTCGCCTGTGCCAGGTAAGCCTGAAACCAAACCATAACCCACGAGTTGGTTGCTTCGTACACCTGCCACTTGCGCGACGTCTTTGATACGTGCAGCTTGGGCAGCGCTAGAAAACAGAGCAACGCTCATCAGTATTAAAAGGAGTTTTTTCATGCTTACTTATCTCTTGCAGTCAAATTGCCGTCAGCACGGCGTGTTATAGCGCTACATTAAAGAATCGTGCCAAGAAACCCGGCTCTTGCATATCTTGTTGTACACCGGTGCCAGAATACTGAATTCTTGCGTTAGAAACGCGGTTTGATGCAATAGTATTGTCAAAACTAATGTCATCCGGACGAATAGTGCCGCTTAAACGTATGTACTCATCACCCGTATTAAGCGTCATCCATTTTTCTCCACGGATAACGAGGTTGCCATTTGCCAAAACTTCAATCACCTCAACAGTAATGTAACCACTGATGCTGTTGCTCTGCTTTGCAGAAGAGTCACCCGCAAATGAGTTTGAATTATTTAAGTCATAAGAGAAATTGTATTTGCCACCAATTTGCAGCTCTTCGCCACCCACTTGAAGCGGGTCCATTTGCGCTTCATTGGTTTTCGATAAATCGGCATTGGCGCTTTTCGTGGCGCTGGTAGTCTCATCCAGTGTCACGGTAATAATGTCGCCAATACCACGTGGCTTGGAATCGTCGTAAAGATCGGTAATGTGCTCGGCGCTAAACAGTGAACCTGTTGCAGCAGCATAATGCTCAGGTTTCTTTTTCGGATGAATAGGAGCCCATGCAGGATCACCCGCAACCGGATCGCTTCTGCCACGCAGTGTATCCACGATACCGCTGCTCTCTTCTTTCGATTTATCGCCTTCTACCGCATCAACCACCGTCGTTGCTTGTGTCACTTCATCCGTTTCAATCGGCTCTAACATGGCACAACCCGACATCGTGGCAATCAAAGCAAGTAGACAAATACGTTTCATCGTGAGCTCCTCAATTCTTGCTCTTAACCGTTATAACTGCTGGTTAACGAAGCTCATCATCTTATCGACTGACGAGATCACTTTTGAGTTCATTTCGTAAACGCGCTGGGCTTCGATCATGTTGACCAACTCTTCCGTTACATTCACGTTAGACGCTTCCAGCATGGATTGACGGATTTCACCCAAACCGTCCAAACCAGGAACACCTTCTTGTGGATCACCACTGGCACCCGTTGGTAAGTAAAGGTTCTGGCCAATTGGCTCTAGGCCACCTGGGTTAACAAAGTCTGTAATGGTTAGCTGACCAACGACTTGGTTGTCTTGCTGACCACGGACGCGAACCGATACTTCACCATCCGTACCGACAGTGATAGAAATCGCATCTTCTGGAATCACAATTTCAGGTTCTACAGGGTAGCCAGAACCCGACGTGACTAACGTGCCTTCACCATTTAACGTGAACTGACCGTTACGGGTGTAACCGATGTTGCCATCCGGCAACGTCACTTGGAAGAAGCCGTCGCCTTCAACCATCATGTCCAGTGCGTTGGTCGTTGTCTGCGCATTACCATGCGTGTGCACTTTTTGCGTCGCAACCACTTTAGAACCCGCGCCTAGCATCAAGCCACTTGGCAGTTCCGTGTTCTGAGATGACTGGCCGCCAGGCTGGTTGATGTTCTGATAGAACAAATCTTCGAATACTGCACGGCTCTTTTTGTAGCCCACCGTAGAGGCGTTCGCCAAGTTGTTCGAAATCGTGGCAATGTTGGTTTGTTGGGCGTCTAGACCTGTTTTACTTACCCATAGTGCTGGATGCATAGTGAACCTCTAACTCTGTTAACTCATACGAAGCAGTGAATCTGAAGATTTATCCATTTCTTCAGCTGTGCTCATCATCTTGACTTGCATTTCAAACTGACGCTGTAAGTCAATCAATGCGGTCATTTCACCTACGGCATTCACGTTACTGCCTTCAATCGCTCCTGTCTGGAGGCTAACAGTAGCGTCTGCTTCGTAAGGTTGATTTGGAGTTTTATGGCGAAATAAGCCATTGGTGTCTTTAAATAAGCTTTGATCATTAGGCTTAACAAGCTTGATGCGATCAACCGCTTGGAATTCTTCCGCCGGGGCACCTTGAGGAAGCACAGAGATAGTGCCATCTCGACCGATTTCAATTTTGGAGAGAGGAATAGGCAAAGTAATCGGCGCATCATTTTCACCTAGCACCAAATGGCCACTTGCGTTAGTAAGCATGCCATTTTGATCGACTTTTAGGTTACCGTTACGGGTCAACCCTTCTTTACCCGTGTGATCGAGTACCGATATCCAGCCGCTGCCTTCAATCGTCACATCCAGATCACGCCCTGTTGTAATCACGCTACCTTGAGCAAAGTTATGCCCTGGACGCTCTGTCATGCTGAACACACGTGAAGGATGGCCTTCACCATAAGCCTGCATTGAGCGAGCCTGTGCTAAATCCGCACGAAACCCTGTCGTGCTTACGTTAGCCAAGTTATTAGCACGCAATTGTAGTGCCTGCATATTTTGCTTGGCGCCACTCATTGCGAGAAACAGTGCGCGATCCATAAATTACTCCAAAAACTTCTCTGTACACGGAGTAAAAGCAATAGTTATGCCAACATAAAATGAACTTATTTATCAAATGCTTAAATAAGAAACAAAAGATTAAGAGGGGTGTCAGTGGCAGAAAACTGCAACAAGGGGCAAGGTTTTGATCCACATGGCGGCAACGGCGGCAAATCAAAGATCAAAGCATGCTTAACCTGAACTGAGGTATTTTCAGGCTAAGCATCAGATGAATGTCATGATGTTATCAAGCCAAGCGGCGAAAGCTCGCCTAACTTGATGATGCAGATTATCGGATCTGCAGGATATTTTGTTGTAGCTGGTTGTGCACTTCTAGCGAACGTGAGTTTGCTTGGAAGTTACGCTGAGCAGAAATCAGGTCCACCAGCTCCTGCGTCATATCAATGTTTGACTGTTCCAGCATACCGTTGTTGATGGTGCCAAAAGAGCCTTTGTTAGATTCACCCCAAATCTTGTCACCAGAGAACTGAGTTGAATCCCATTGCGTACCGCCCTTCTTATCCAGACCTTGCTCGTTTGGAACACGTACTAGCGCTACACGACCCAATGTGACGTTTTCACCGTTTGAGTAAGTCCCCATTACGCTGCCGTTTTCATCGAAGTCAACTTTGGTTAGGAAACCCGTTGTTGCACCGTCTTCATCGAACTTAGTCAGTTCGAACGGAGCAGCAAACTGTGTTGCCGAGCCTAAACCGAAGTTAAGCGTCTGCGCAGGATCGGCACCATTCATATCGACTGGTGTCGTGTTCGTCGCCGGATCGCCTAATGCCACAGACGTAATTGGCTGACCATTGTTCAAGCTCGCCAACGTACCATCGTTGTTGAACTTCATGGTATGACCCACATGGCCTGTTGGCGTTTGTGCATCACCTGCCGCAACATTTAAAGGCTTTTCACCTTCTTTATCTGTCACGGTGTAGTAAGTGTTCCACGTGTTTGGCTGAGTCTGATCTTTCAAGTAGTACGTCGTTAGCTTGTAAGACTGACCCATCGAGTCATAAATAGTCGAAGAGGTTGAACGGTTGTATGTATCTGGGTCTGAAAAATCAAACTGAGTTGGATCTTTCAAATCGCCGTTAGCTGGCAAGTTCACGCCCACTTCAATGTTTGCTGTTTGCTTTGGCTTACCAAATTCAGCAGGAATATTGATAGGTTGTGGCTCGTATGAAGAAACCTCACCAGAGCTTGGATCCACTTGGTAACCTAATAAGAACTCATCGTTCGCGGTCACCATGTAGTTTTCTTTATTTAAATGAAATGCACCATTACGTGTCAGTTCATTCTGTTGTGGAGTCAGACGCTCCTTCGCCACGGCGAAGAAACCTGTACCCGAAACACGCAAATCCATTGGGTTGTTGGTGTAAATGCTTGAGCCTTCATGGAACTGCTGCGCCACTTGGCTTGCTTGCGCACCACCACCCGGTGTGGTTTTTGCGTTAGTAAATAAAGAGTTAGAGTAAACATCAGCAAACTCAGCACGGGACTCTTTAAAGCCGTACGTGTTGGCGTTCGCAATGTTGTTACTGGTGGTGTTCAAATCCAGTTGGGCGGCGGACAAACCGCTTAAAGATACATATGACATTCCAAAATCTCCTAATCTAGCGAGCTATGACTACGCTTTGCCGACTTCCAAAACTTCTGCAAGTCGAACTGGCGATTCAAAACCAGCCAGATTGAGTAATACGTTTCCGTCACCTTTGCCGAGCAATACGCTGTTTACGTTGGCGTATGTCGATACTGGGAACTCTTGCGACTCCCCCTCAACTAAGCCAGACGCTTTCACTTTGTATTTGCCAGCAGGCAGTGGATTTCCGCTTTCATCTTTACCGTCCCAAAGCACACGCGTGTCGCCGGCTGGTTTCGCCCCTACCTCAAAAGTACGAACCAGTTGGCCAGCTTCATCCTCTACACGAACAAACAGATTATCGATAGATTGTGAAAGCTTAACCATTGCCGCCATTGGCGCGTCGTCCTGCTTCACACCTGCCGCTCCTGGGACCAATACGTCACGCCCTACCAAAGAGGAAGCTTGTAACGCTTGGTTTGATGTCATTGACGAGTTCAAACTCTCAAACTGAGTGTTCATCTTGCCAATGCCATCAACGGTCGCAAATGAAGCCATTTGCGCAATCATCTGGTCATTACTTACCGGCTTAAAAGGGTCCTGTTGAGACAATTGCTTCGTGAGCAATGATAAGAAGTCTTCCTGTTTTAGGTCTTGCTTACCCGTGCTCTCTTCCGTCTTCTTGTTGCTCTCTTGTAGACTTTTAAGCTGGTCGATATAGGACAAGCCGCTTTGACCAACGTTGTTAATTCCGGCCATACGCTACCTCCTTATCCTTATTGACCCATCTGCAGCGTACGCAGCAGCATTTGTTTACTAGAATCAGCCACTTGCACATTAGTTTGGTATGCGCGAGAAGCTGAAATCATGTTCGCCATTTCTTCCATTACATTCACGTTCGGCTTGTAGATGTAGCCTTCTTCGTTTGCAAGGGGATGGTCTGGGTTGTACTCCGCACTCAGCGGTTTATCGCTTTCTACAATACCCATCACTTTCACTGGCACCGTATCACCGCCACGCATGGCGTTACTTAACTCAGCACCAAACACAGCATGGCGCGCTTTATAAGTGTCTTTCGCAGAGCTGCTGACACTGTCGGCGTTCGCCAAGTTGCTTGAGGTAGTGTTCAGACGAACGGATTCAGCGCTCATTGCGGAACCTGTCACATTGAAAACGTTAAATAAGCTCATCTAAATTATTCCCCTTTGATTGCTTTGGTTAAGTTCTTGAATTTGCTGCCTAGAAAGTCGAGTGATGCTTGGTGTCTGATTTGGTTTTGCATAAACAAGTTACGCTCTAAATCCAAATCAACCGTATTGCCATCACCCGTATCAGGTTGCGTAGGAAGACGATATAGCTTGTCCCCAACCAACGTTGTAGTGGCAGGAATATGCCGACCATCCGTACGACTAAGACCAATGCTTGCCCCAGATGTTGCCGCTTGCAATTCCTTCGCAAAGTCTAAACCTCTTGCTTTGTAACCAGGCGTGTTGGCTTGTGCAATGTTGGTGGAAATCACCTCAGCATTGCGCTCACGTACGCCCACCGTGTGCTGGTGGATGCCTAGTGCATTGTCAAAAGATATAGCCATGTTTGCCTCTACAATTAAGAACTGACCGTGATTGATAACCAAAAAGCAACTATCATGCCAAAAATATAAAGCGCTCTATCTACTTAATAGCTATCACCCATTGGAATAGCAATAAGTGAGCCAAAGTGACTGGAATGTCATGTCGTTTCACTTTGTTCACTTAATAAAGATACACCGTGATGAGGGAACAAGGCAAAATCGCGCTTCAATTTAGCGAGTGAAAACGTGGAAATACTCGAAGGTAGGAAACCAGCAAACAAAAAAAGCCTGACACGAGGTCAGGCTTTTTATCAATGAAGAGATACCGCTATTTAAGCTTGTAAATGATACCCGGGTTACAGCGCACCATTTCAAATTTATCAGTCAGGCCAGTTAGCGACTCTGATGCCCCTAACAGCAGATAACCACCAGGGTTTAAGCTGCTCGCCATTTGGTTAAGCACTTTTGATTTCATTTCCGGTGAGAAGTAAATCAGCACGTTGCGACAAAAAATAATGTCGAACTTACCCATCAGTGCATAACTGTCCATCAAGTTTTGTGGACGAAAGTTCACCAAACGTTTGACGTTGTCTTTGACTTTCATACGACCACCGTCCGCACCCTCAAAGAAGGTGCGGCGACGTTCAGGTGAAAGTCCGCGCCCTAGAGCCAAATTGTCATACACACCTGCACGACACATTTCGAGCATACTTGCTGAAATGTCTGTTGCTGTAATAGACACGTTTGGTAACAAACCCGGCTTGCGCTGTTGCGTTTCCAGAATCGTCATTGCAATAGAATACGGCTCTTGGCCCGATGAACTGGCTGCAGACCAGATCTTGATTGGGCGCTTGCTTGCCGCTACTTCTGGCAATAATTTGTCAGCTAAAACTGTGAACGGATAAGTATCTCGAAACCACAAAGTTTCGTTAGTCGTCATCGCGTCCACAGCGGCCACTCGTAATTCACGATTGCGCCCTGTAACAACATCACGTAGCAAATCTGATAACGATGCGAGCTTAAACTTAGTCACTAAAGGACTCAGTCGGCTACGCACAAGGTATTGCTTGCTATCACCTAACACGATGCCACATTGCGATTCTAGAAAACGGCTAAAGTCACGATACTCTTGATCACTGATTGTAATAGCAGTCATTAATGTCTCTTTTATTGTGTTAATGCAGATTTAACCGCGTTACCCAATTCATCTGGGTTAAATTTCGCAATGAAGGTATTGGCACCTACACGCTCAACCATAGCCTGGTTGAATACACCACTTAATGAAGAATGGAGGATAACATAAAGGTCTTTCAAATCGGCATGTCTGCGAATTTCAGCCGTTAAGGTATAGCCGTCCATTTCTGGCATTTCAATATCGGAAATAACCAACGAAATTTGATCGTAGATATTGCCTTCTTGAGCCATTTCAATCAACTTATTGTACGCTTCTTTGCCATCTTTGACAGATACGACCTCGAAACCGATTGATGTAATCGCACGCTCTACCTGTTTACGCGCGACAGTCGAGTCATCAGCAATCAATATACGGCGTACAATAGGCTTTTCTTGTTCTGCTTGCGCGATTTCTTCACCGATAGCGGAATCCATCGTTTCATCAACCGGCGCAATCTCCGCCAGGATTTTTTCAACGTCAAGGATTTCAACCAGCTCGTTGTCGATGTTCGTCACTGCGGTCAAGTAGTGCGCTTTACCCGCACCGTCTGGCGGTGGCAAAATCGCTTCCCAATGCATATTGATAATACGCTCAACCGATGATACCAAAAATGCTTGGATCGTACGGTTAAATTCTGCGATAACAACAAAACATTTATCCAGATCAGTGGTTGGGCGGCCACCAATTGCCAAGCTCAAATCAATAACGGACACGGTATGGCCGCGGATATGAGCGATACCTTTTACCAGCGGGTGTAGATTTGGCATTGAAGTCAGCTTAGGGCACTGCAGTACTTCTTTCACTTTGAATACGTTAATGCCGTAGCGCTGTCGGCCCATCAGTCGAAAGGTCAATAATTCCAATCGGTTCTGACCGACGAGTTGCGTACGCTGATTCACCGAGTCAAGAATCCCCGTCATATGCTCATCTCCATCTCAAACTTTTTGTTTTTAAATGATACTCTACCACTGGCAAGCACGATACCAGGGAGACAGTATGGCGTATTTCACTTTCACTTCGACACCATTGACTATGACAATATGTAGAGCGCTAATTACAAAGTACGCTAAGTCTATCGGCATTTTGCTCAGTATGTTTAGCTTTTTTGTTCATTCAGCTTCAGATAATCAGATCGAGCAAATAAAAACGGCAGCAGAACAACATATTCTTGCTACAGTTGATCAGCCTGATGGTGGCGAGCTATCTGTTAATGCGGCAGATATCGACTCGAGAATAAAAGCAACGGATTGCCCAGTGCCCCTGGATACGTCAGCTTCTTCCACCAGCAGTACTCGAAGCAACATCAATGTTCTAGTGGAATGCCCATCGGATGACTGGAAAGTCTATGTGCCTGTACGGATCTCGGTATCAGTGCCAATGATCGTCGCAACACGAACACTAGGGAGAGGAGAAATCGTCAGCGCGTCGGATGTCACCACTTCTATGATCGAGCTGCAGCGCTTTCGCAAAGATGGCTTTTCTAACTACGATCAAGTGGTTGGCGCAAAGCTAAAACGCAACGTTCGCCTAGGTGATGTTGTTGAACGTAATGATGTCTGTGTCGTTTGCCGGAATGAAAAGGTCACAATTAAAGCGGTGAATTCTGGCATGACAATCACCACGCAAGGCACAGCATTGCAAGATGGTGCGGCTGGCGATCAAGTAAGAGTGAAAAATGATAAGTCACAGCGTATAATAGAAGGCATAGTGACTGGCATTGCGGAAATCACTGTTAATTTTTAACACCCACTGGTAGCGTGTTTAAACTGATCAATAAAAATGCAAAAAATGACTAAAGTTATTTTTGCACTGGTCGATAGTCTGGATACCAGTATTACGATACAAGGCAAAGGTTAAACATGGCAGGTATAGATAATATACGTTCAGGGCAAATGATGACGACGACAAGTCGTGCACCTGCGCGTAACGATTCCAATGCTACCAGCACGACTGAATCGAAAAAAGCACCCGCACAACAAGACGCTGTATCACTCAGCCAGCAAAGCAAAGCCGTTAGCAAACTCCAAAAAGATATGGCAGCTTCTCCGGCCTATGACAGCGCCAAAGTCGCGGCAATCAAAGAAGCAATCACAAACGGTTCATACAAAGTCGATCCTGAAAAATTGGCTGACAACATGATTAAGTTTGAAAACGAATTGCAAGGCAAAAGCTAACTGACTTAGGCCGAAGGTAAGTATTTTATGGCAGCATTAGTCGATCTCGTCAATTTCCAACTAGAAAATGCTAAGGCACTTTCTGCTGTTTTGCGTCAAGAAACACAAGCGATAACTGCGCGTGTCTCTACCGAGATTGAGAGTATTGCCAAACAGAAGATGACACTCATTGATCAGCTTAGAACAACTGATCAGCGAATCGCCTCTCACCCGCACGTCAATCAACTTACTGAAGATGAGCACCTAAGTCAGGTTGTTGCTCAAATCCAATCGATCGTCCTCGACTGTCAACAAGTCAACAAAGTAAATGGTGAATCGCTTAGTCGCGCACAGCTGAGTTTCAATAAACTCAATAACATGCTTCAGCGAACTCATGGCAAAGTGGGCATGACCTACAATGCCGGTGGCAAAACCCATACTATTTCGACACTTGGCACCAATATAAAAGCCTAAACGTCACTCCTGCCCCACCATCTCTAGAATGTAGATATAAAAAAGCGACTCATTGTTGCCAATCAGCCGCGGGAAAGATTATCTGTTCTTCTGAAGTAATGCGCTTAGTGCATTAGAACAAGGTTTGTTGACGCTTCTCAGGCACCTGTTGAACTTCTCCGTAATCACGTAGCTTATCCATTTTACGAATATCCAGACGCAACTCTGTCACGTAACTGTCTTCAACAAGATAACTACGTACAACTTCTGCACCACGAATTACACCATCGACCGCACCAGTGGTACTTTCAATACCCAAACGCTGGTCTTGCAGTTCTGCACGTCCACTAACACGCATGCCATACACTTGTTCTGCTAGCTCACGATATGCATCAATTTTTGATGCGCGCATCGCTCGTACACGCTTCTCTTCTACTGTGCGGCCAGTTTGCTCACTGACACTCGCATAACCCACTGCCACTAAGATTTCATCTTGACGCATCTGTTGTAGTGGCTGACACCCCACTAATATCAGTGTGGCAATAATAAATAATAACTTCTTCATGCTTCTATCCTATGGACGCAGAATCACAGTGTACGGCTGACGAATGGTTGGGTCTGAGCGAATCAACACGCCATCTTGCGTACGGATACTGTTTAACGTATCTAAGTCACGACCAATACGGTCAGCCGGAAGGAAACCCTGCGCCGTTGCTACAACCACACGGCTCTGCATACCGACCACACGTGCATTGACCAGAACCCCGCCCTCTTGGCGCAGCATCGTGCCGGTCAGTACATACTGAATTTGTTGCTCTTGCGCCAGATCTTGCCAATCACGGCTTAAAGCAAAATCGCCCTGCTGCGTCACTTGGATAGAGCCCGTAGTTTTGAAATCAACCACTTTAAACCCTCGACGCTGGAACTGATGGATAAAACCTTCCGAGACCGAGTTACCTAACCAGTTTGTTGCATCCATATTTTGTAGATCAACAAACGAGGTAATCGCAATCGGTGTCCGCGCAGATACCGCCACATTAGAAACCATCAGGTCTTCGGTCATGCTTTCAATGAAAAAGTCCATCGTATGACGTGGACTATCCATCAGCATGAACTGGCTTCCCGAGTACGGTTCTTTACCATTGTAAATCGGTGAGTACGCGCACGATGTCAGAAGCGTCATCATCGATGCGGCGACAAGCCACTTTTTCATGGTTTGATTCTCCAGATAATCTTAGGTGATACCGTTCTTGATTAATTCCTTTCTAAGAAAGTGAATATTGGAACAGTCTTTGCTTTTCTTTGTTTGCCTAACGAAGAAAAATCCACCAAACTTCACTGAAATTGTTAAAGCAATATTTATACCCGAACGGTTGTAATCAATGAAAAAAATATTAAACAGTCTGTTTTTAATCACTTTAGTGATGCTTGTGCCTTTTAAAGTAATGGCATCTTGGTATGAAGTAACAGGCGTTGCCACTATCGTTTCTTCAGAAGAGACGGCAAGGCTCCATGCGTTGGAAGACGCGCTGTTCAAAGCCGTCAATTTTTCGGGCGCAGATATTGGCAGTATTAGCAATTTGATGCCGCTGTTAGAGGAAAGCCGTAACGAGTACCAGTTTACCAACCATGAAGTCCGTTACATTTTGGTCGAGTCTGAGCGTAAACGTCGAGGTAAAGTCGAGGTAAAAATTCGCGTCGATATTTATCCATCGGCAACGGGTTGCCACACCGATCAATACAAAAAGACGATCCTTGTCGGCAATATTGAGGTTGCCTCACCACAACAAGCGGTGATGGGACAGATTTACCAAGTGGGTGACGATTTTAGCCGCGTGGTGAATCGCCAGCTGGATCAAACCTCTCGCAGCTTTGCGTCTGTGGGTACAACGGACTATTCAATTAGCAGTAACTATCCCGCTCGTACTCAAATGATCGCGCAAGATAACGGCGCACAATACATCATTGGGGGAGTCATTACCGATCTCACTGCGACGGTCGAATCTCAACTACTGCAAGATGACATCATCAATCGTCAATTTGCGTTAGAGATGAAAGTATTTGATGGTAAAACTGGCCATGAAGTCTTCAACAAAGCCTACCGTGAAGTGGCGCGTTGGCCATTTGCCAAAACGAGCCAAGTAGATACTCGCAGTGCGCGCTTTTGGGCGTCTACCTATGGCGAGATGATGCTACGCGTTAGTCGCAATATAATGCTGGATCTAGAGTCAGAGCTGTCTTGCAAAATTACGCTGCCAGAGGTCGTCGCAGTCTTCGGCAATACGGTAACGATGGATCTCGGCCGTATGCATGGCGTAAAAGAGGGAGACAAATTGCAGCTTTGGCACACCGCGTCGTTTATCGACCAAAATGGATTGCCAAGAAACAAAGTATCGCAAAGCGAAATTACATTGACGGTATCACGTATATACGAACACGAAGCCGAGCTAACGATTGATCAGCCAAATTTAGCGTCTAGTGTTCAAATTGGCGACGTAATGAACAAGATCCTATAAAAGCAAACATTAAGTCTTGAGATATGCTCACTTTTGAATATCATAGGCAGCGCATCTTATTTGATTATACCAATGACCGTAGTGAGTCGTTCAAAGTGATACTGATAAAGACCTAAACAAAGTTACTAGGTTTGCATTTAGTAAAACGGTTCAATGAACTGCAACTATTGGTATTACGCCCCCATGGCACAGCTGGATAGCGCAGTCCCCTCCTAAGGGACAGGTCGTAGGTTCGAATCCTACTGGGGGCGCCATATCATAGCCTTAGCTCCCACTTGAGCTAAGGCTTTTTTGTATCCACTATTTCGAGCTTCACAGAGCGTTTCCAAGTAACGTGTGAAACAATTTCCTCAGTAATCAATATGATCACCTCGCTCCTTTACTCGACGAGATAAAACCTTTTACTGTTCCGACCTCTTCCCCTTGAAATCATTTCAACAAGCCCTATTTACAGTTTTGTATTTTATTACTTTAATTATCTATGAGTTTTGCTTACCCTTTTAGCTATTAATAAAATTATTAGTTAGCACTATGTCTAAGAGCAATTTAATAACTAACACTGGACACCGCTTTATTTCTAAAGGCAAGACTGCCTTTAAGATTCATATCCATACCCCCGAGGACACGGTACTGCACCGCTCGGTTGGGTTTGTTCGTATTGGAGAAAAGAAAGGCTTACAAAAAGCCATTAAGCTGAGAAACGAATTAGGCCGGCAAATGTGGGGCAAATTTTGGCGACGTCTTTTGAAGGATCCTTACCTCATGACCAGACTTCCACACAGCGTTGAGCCAAAAATTGTTCACAAGCCTAACCCCACTCTTGAAAACCCAGATAACCGAGATACGTGTTACATCGCTAAGTGGCGAGAGTTCAATGATGACGGTGACTACAAATACAAAACGGTGGTTCGCTCTATTAGTAAATACGGCAAGCTTGCCGCCTACATGCAAACCAAAAAAGCGTTGTTAGAAGCACATAAAGACAACTTGGAAATCCTAACGTTCATGGGGCGCTTAAACAGCATTGACCTCAAGTGATGTTTACCGTTTTTAACTTTTCAGTCCGTTTCAAATAGAAATGAAAAAGCCCCAAAGAGCGAACTCTTTGGGGCTTTCAGCTTTAGTCTTCTATACTACGGTCGGATAGAAGCTTATTGCTGAACTTGGTATTCAAATTCTGGAACAACGATTTCTACGCGACGGTTTTGCTGACGACCTTCACGAGTGTCGTTTGAAGCGATTGGATTGTTTTCACCTTCGCCACGCGCTTGAATACGTGATGAATCAATGCCTTTTTCAACAAGTGCGTTAGCTACAGATTCCGCGCGTTTCTCAGAAACTTTTAGGTTGTAAGCTGCTGGGCCAGAAGTATCTGTGTAACCTACAACTTCAACGTTCGCTTGTGGGTGCTCGTTTAGGAAAGCAACTAGGTTATCAAGTTTTGCAGCGCTCTCTGGTTTTAGAGTTGTGCTGTTTAGATCGAAGCTACCAGTGCCGATTGTTTGAGTTTCGAATGTTTTCGTTACAACTACTGGCTCTTCTACCACTTCTTCTACAACCACTTCTTCAACAACAACTGGCTCTTCTACGATTACTGGCTCATCGTTGCCGCCGAATTTGAAAGAAACACCCAGTGTTGCTGTGTTACCTGTCGCACGAGTTACATCGTTGCTGATATCAGTCAGAGTTTGGTATTCCGCACGAGCAGTTACGTTTTGGCTTAGGTTGAACTCAAGGCCAGCTGCGCCTAGGTAAGAGTAATCATCTTTGCCATCAAACATTACGTAAGCGCCACCCACTTTACCGTAAAGTGCGATGTCTTCAGTGATTGGTAGGCTGAATTTAGGTGCAAGAGTGATTGCTTCTACATGGCCACCGAAAGAAGTTTGGTTAAAATCACCGATGTTGTCGAAACCTGCTTCTACTGCGAAGTATTTATTCATTTCGTAACCAACAAAAGCGCCAAGAGTAGAGTCGTCTTTGTCACAAGCCTGGCCCGCTACACACGCGTCTTCCATCCATGACTTACCCATCTTACCACCAACGTATACTTCTGCTTGTGCTGCTGAAGCCATAAGTAGAGACGCTGAAATTACCGCTGCTAATTTTTTCATTATTGATTCCTCTAAAGAAGTTCTTTTGTTAGATGCCGAAATGCGCCGTCTGACTGACGTTGTATTTCAATTCTTTTTATTCATTCCTTGAGTGAGATACTTAGTCAGCTTCTTTTTATGCACATGCATTTTTTTTATGGAAGCTACTTACGTACATTTCCTGTTCAGTGATACATATCGCCATCTCGGTATCACTGACGGGGTGAACTATAACGCTAAGAAATCGCGAGAAAAATCCCAATTCTGTCAATTTATTGTCATCAAAAATCGCAACAACATGTGATCTTAAGCAAAAAAATCCCCACACAATCACGACGCAAACGTTTGCTTTATTTTCTGGAACACTACAACTTAAGCAAAGTTTTTTCTTAAAAATGAGACAAAAAAATGGAACTTTAAGGAAGGTGGATAAAAATCAATCAGATATTTGATATATAATCGCTCGTTTTTTATTCATGCCAACGATGTTTGGATTAAAAAATCTTATCCATACCTAGGTGAATTACGGTCCTAAATACCACATCCTTCACCGACATATGAGAAGATTTCTCATTATCTAGGATTCAGATACAAAAAAGCCGCGGGTGTTTACCGCGGCTTTGTGACTATTTATTCAAAAGAACGTTTAGTTCAAAGCAATTATGCGTTTGCTTCACGCTCAGCAATGAACTCAAGCGCCATCTTAATACGAGCAACACAACGCTCTTTGCCAACCAGTTCCATTACTGCATCTACAGAAGGAGACTGACCGCCGCCTGTTACAGCAACACGTAATGGCATACCGATTTTGCCCATGCCGATTTCTAGCTCTTCACAGACTGCTGCGATAACGCCATCTTTGATGTTTGCTGTTGTCCACTCGGTCAGTGCTTCAGCTTTCGCTAGAGCAAGCTCCAGAGGCTCTTTAGCCACACCGCGTAAGTGTTTCTTCGCTGCGCCCGCTTCAAACTCAGAGAAATCTTCGTAGAAGTAACGGATTTGCTCAGCTAGCTCAACCAGCGTGTTGCAACGCTCACCCACTAGCTTGATCACGTCAGTGATAGCAGGACCATTCGTTACGTCTAGTTTTTGTTGATCTAGGTGCCATTGTAGGTGCTCTGCAACGTACGCAGGATCTGAATTTTTGATGTAATGGTTGTTCAACCATTGCAGTTTGTCCGTGTTGAAGGCAGACGCTGACTTAGATACTGCGTTTAGGCTGAATAGGTTGATCATCTCTTCTTGAGAGAAGATTTCTTGGTCGCCATGAGACCAACCTAGACGCACTAGGTAGTTGTTTAGTGCTGCAGGCAAGTAACCCATATCGCGGTATTGCATGACCGATACAGCGCCGTGACGTTTCGACAGTTTCGCACCGTCATCACCTAAGATCATTGCACAGTGCGCAAACGTTGGTACTGGTGCACCTAGTGCTTCGTAGATGTTGATTTGACGAGGCGTATTGTTGATGTGGTCTTCACCACGAACAACGTGAGTGATACCCATGTCCCAGTCATCCACTACTACACAGAAGTTGTAAGTAGGTGAACCGTCAGTACGACGAATGATTAGGTCATCCATTTGATCGTTGCGGATTTCAATGCGACCACGGATTTGATCATCAAATACTACGCTGCCTTCTTTCGGGTTACGGAAACGGATAACACATGGATCGCCATCTTTTGCCGCTTCGTTTGCTGCTTTGATTTTTGGATGGTTAGCATCGTAGCGAGGCATTTCTTTGTTTGCTTCTTGCTCTGCACGGATTTCATCTAGCAGCTCTTTAGACGCGTAACATTTGTAAGCTTTGTCTTCAGCAAGAAGCTTATCAACCATTTCGTTGTAACGGTCAAAACGTTGAGTTTGGTAGTAAGGACCTTCATCCCACTCCAAGCCTAGCCATTCCATGCCTTCAAGAATTGCATCAACCGCTTCCTGAGAGTTACGCTCAAGGTCTGTATCTTCGATACGTAGAACGAATTCACCACCTTGGTTTTTAGCGTATAGCCAAGAGTAAAGTGCAGTACGCGCACCACCAACGTGTAGATAGCCAGTTGGGCTAGGAGCAAAACGAGTTTTAACCGTCATTTGAGTTCCTTAGGGGTAATGAGCAACGAGAGATCTCTCGTTGTAATGTCAAGGATAAAAGTGGCGACATTTTACCACCGTAAGTCAATTCTACAATCGGTTTGACACCAGAAATACAAACAGGGCAGCACCAATAAAGGTGCTGCCCTCCTATTTACTGTTAAAGTGCAGAACGAAATTACTTCAGGTTACGCATCGCCCATTGCATAAATTCTTGCTGCTCTTCACGGCTTAACTCATTAAACGATGCTTTGATTGTTTTGGTTTCCGCCGGAGAAGACGCAATGCTTGCCTTGGTCGATTCTTTGTTCATTGCATTGTTATAGTCAGCCACTTCTCGCTCGTAATCACGAAAACCTTGCAAGCCACCTTTACGAAGTTGAACCATAGAGAATGCCACTTCTTTTCCGTGTTTGTCTTTCAATACCACTTTTGGATCGAGTTCAAAAGCTTTCGCTTCTTCGATGGTACGGAACGCTTTGTAAGTCAGCGATAGTTCGGCGTCTTTTTCTGCTTCAAACTCTAATACCAGTGGCTGCGAATCGAACTTACGGCGCTTGCCATCTTCAAAGACAATTTGTCCAACCGTCACCGCCAACTGATTTTCCCCGTCCTTCAGCTCGATGCTGTTATTTTTGGAAATCCACTCAGGGTACACGAACTCACCGTTGAGAACGCGAGGAACCAGTTCAGCTTGCAGAGTCAGTTGAGCAGCAAAAGCAGGCGCAGAAAGCATTGCGCAAAGTCCGAGAAGTGTCGTTGTTTTTTTCATCGTGGTTTCTCACTTTATACCAATTTAGATAAGCCTCTGAAACTTACAGGCCAGTCATTCCAAAGGCTTATTTGAATCAGTATCAAGACAAAAAGGGCGTTTCCGCCCTTGTAGCTGCTTCTTTATTAGAAGTAATATTCAACACCCACAGAGAACTCATCGTAGTCCGCAGATTTCCAACGCCCTTCTGTTGGTTTATCCAGTTGAGACGCACCGTCGCCAAAGTCTAGAGTACGAGCACGTACGTAAAGCACTGCCGATGGGTCTACGAAGTACATAACTTGTGCAGATAGTACATCGTCTGCTGTATCGTTAATTGTCTTACCATCACGCTCTAGATCAAAGTTCGCTGCGTAAGCCAGTTTGTATTGCCAATCACCTGTGGTGTACATGATAGCGGCAGACATTGCGTCTTGCTTCTCACTCACGCCGTTGCTTGCGTCAGCTTCCATGTATTTGTATTGCGCGAAGAAAGAAATACCGTTATCAAACCAACCTTGAGCACCCACCAAGTATGTGTTGTTTTCCCACGTTTGGCCTTCCATCTTAATGTTACGGTTACCCTCGTATGCGGCATCTAACTGAATTGGACCAATTTTGTAGTGCGCTGCGATACCACCCCAGTAGTCATCACCTTCACCCAGACCCGCTTTGTCACCTGCACCAGCCGCGATATCTAGAGAGAATTTATCCGCATACATTGGCGAGTCCCAACGAATGGTGTTTGATTGACGGTCTTGATACTTAGCACCACCAATTGCACCACCCCAGTCGTAAACGTCACCGAGACCTGGGTTAGATGCAGGCCAGTCAACCAATTCGTACATCGGTGTTAATACACGACCTAAACGAACTTGACCCCAAGATGCACTTTCAAAACCGACGAATGTGTCACGTTCACCAAGACCTGCACCCTCGCCGCCAAAGCTAGGGTCAACGTAACCACCTTCGATTTGCCAAATAAAAGTAGGACCGAAGTTAGCAAATTGTTTTTTACCACGGAAACCGATGCGAGATTCGTTGTTTAGCTGCATGCCACCTAGATCATCGTCCGTTGCTTTGTTGCCAGAATCGTAATCGCGGTACGCGGCCTGCATCGCGATAATCCCGTAAACTTCATAAGAGAATGAATCTTTGGTTAGGAACTCTTTTGCTGCGTCACTGTTTGCACCATCAGCAAATGCAGCACCACTGAACATCATGCCTGTGATTGCCGTAGCAAGTAGGCTTTTCTTTAGGTAAGACATTTTTAACCCCTATATTTTTTAGTTTTTTCCATTTTCAAATTCGCTAACTAGGACATGGCAGGAACTTGAAACAATGTTTGGACGAGGCAAATATGACAAACTTTTTTCGCACTAAAAAACTTTCCCTACAGCAATCTGGCGACTTCAAAATGAGAAGATCAAAAATAATATAAGCACCTAAAAATCAAAAACTTAACTTTAAATGTAAAAAGTTAAAAACGTTAAAAGCACTTTTTGACACTGAACTGACATTGAGAGCATCTTAAAAGCGTGAGCGACTTCATTCATCTTTTAGGTGTTTTAACGGAACTTTATATTCAGAGAGAAAAAACCTTGAGATCACTCGCAAGTAAAATGGCAGTGAACTTGTGTAATTCAAGCGATTTTGACGAAATTGTTGAGAGCAAAAAACGGGTATTGACCTTACCCTTGCAGGAAGGTTTAAGCTCAATGTATCACTATTATTGAGGTGCAGATTATGTATCAGTTTGTTATACCTTTATCAGGGCTCAACTGCATGGGCTGTGCGAGAAAAGTTGAGAAGGCTTTACATGCGAATCACGATGTAGAGATCCTCACTTTGTCCCCAACGCAAGTAGAGGTCAAAACCGAGTCCTCGCTTAAAGAGCTTGTTTCATCAATTGAATCTCTTGGTTACCAAGCAGGAAATCAGTACGAGTTAAACCTTTCAGGCTTAAGCTGTGGCGGCTGCGTGAAAAAACTCTCGTCTTTATTAGACTCTCATCAAGACGTTATTTCTTTCGAGGCTTCAACAACGCACTTAGAGATTCGTACCCTACTCTCCGAGCAACAAGTCATTGAGCTAGTTGCCAGCTTGGGCTATACGGCCAACAATAGCGCTGTTACTGATAACTCAGTTGCTGAAGAGCACAAGGCAATCACTCCCGATCAACGCCAAAGCCAGACATATCAAAGCGAAAAAGGCAACCAAGCAGCGCCTGACGAGCAACCAGCAGGCACGGCTCAACTACAGATGTTGATTCAAGGTATGACCTGTGCAAGCTGTGTCGCATCAGTAGAAAAAGCCCTGACTAATGTACAAGGGGTTGAAAAAGCTCAGGTAAACCTCGCAGAACAAAGCGCACTGGTGTTTGTGACTGAAGACTCAGATTCGTTACATCAATCTATTTTGCAATCTGTCAAACAAGCGGGTTACCAAGGCGAGGTTTTACAAGACGCCGCGACACAGCAAGAAAAGCAAGCGCAGCAACAACGTCAACAGCAAAAACGCTTTAAGTTGGATGCAATTGCCGGCCTTGTTGTGGGTGCCCCTTTGATGATTTGGGGTGTTGCTGGTGGCAACATGATGATTCGCAACACCAATGACCAATTGGTTTGGGGCGCGATCGGTATTGTGTGTTTGCTGCTGCTTGCCACTGCCGGAAAACTGTTCTTTAGTAACGCTTGGTTAGCGGCCACTCACAAGCGCGCCACGATGGATACCTTAGTTGCGCTCGGTACTGGCGCAGCGTGGTTCTATTCTATGCTTGTGGTAATTTTCCCAGATTGGTTCCCAATGGCATCTCGTCATGTTTACTTCGAAGCCAGCGCGATGATCATTGGTTTGATTTCACTTGGCCACTATATAGAAGCCAAAGCGAAAGCAAATACAACTCGCTCGCTTCAGGCTTTGGTGAACTTACAGCCTCAACAAGCGACCGTCATCACTGAGAAAGGTGATAAACAAATCGCGGTAGAAGAAATCACTTTAGGAATGAAGTTACGTATCAAGCCGGGAGAGAAAGTGCCCGTCGACGGTACGGTAATCAATGGTGAATCGTATATCGATGAATCCATGCTAACAGGTGAACCCGTTCCTGTATTAAAAGCACAAGAGGCACATGTATCCGCAGGGACATTGAATACCGACGGCTCTCTCACTATAGAGGCTACCGGAATCGGCGCAAATACGATGCTCGCACGTATTATTCGTATGGTGCGCAGCGCTCAGAGCAGCAAGCCCGCCATCGCGAAATTGGCAGACCAGATTTCATCGGTGTTTGTCCCTGTCGTTGTAGGCATAGCAATACTGGCCGCGCTTGTTTGGTTTGCCGTTGGCCCAGAGCCAAAAGCGAGCTATATGCTGGTGGTCACCACAACCGTACTTATCATCGCCTGCCCTTGTGCTCTAGGCTTAGCAACCCCACTTTCTGTCACGGTGGGAGTGGGTAAAGCCGCAGAACTCGGCATTTTGATCAAAGATGCTGATGCCCTGCAGCTAGCGAGTAAAATAGATACGGTTGTGTTCGATAAAACAGGCACGCTTACCCAAGGTAAACCGAGTGTGCAGCAAGTGTTTACTCACACCACCAGCCAAGAAGAGCTGTTGGGGTTAGCGTACGCCGCCGAGCGTCAGTCAGAGCACCCACTAGCAAAAGCGGTATGCGACTTTGCTAATCAGCACGACACGCAAGAAGTGACTCTCGATAAATTTGAAAACGTTCGCGGACGCGGCATTTTGGCAACGTATCAAGGTAAACCGCTGCTTATTGGCTCGCTTCAATTTATGCAAGCGGAAAACGTTGCAACAGAGGCTCTTCAGGATGCAATTGACGAATGCGCTCAGAATGCATGGACTCCGGTTGCCGTTGCGCTCGATGGTGAGTTAGTCGGCCTGATCGCCATTGCTGACCCAATCAAATCGGATGCAAAACACGCGCTCTCTGCATTAAAATCGCAAGGCATCAACACGGTAATGCTGACGGGTGACAACCAACACGTAGCCAACGCTATCGGTCAAGAACTTGGTATTGATGAAGTAATCGCTCAAGTAATGCCAGATGAGAAAGCTCAGCACATTGAGCAACTTCAATCCCAAGGCCATGTTGTGGCAATGGTGGGGGATGGCATTAACGACGCCCCTGCTCTCGCGTTAGCCAACCTTGGTATTGCAATGGGTAGCGGCAGTGATGTCGCCATTGAAAGTTCGCAAATGACCATCCTTAACACGTCACCAATGGCGGTGGTACATGCGATTGAACTGTCGCGCGCTACACTTAAAAACATGAAGCAAAACCTATTTGGAGCCTTCGTTTATAACTCACTGGGGATCCCTGTTGCCGCAGGCGTACTTTATCCTGCATTTGGATTTTTGCTCAGCCCAGTTGTCGCAGGTGCGGCAATGGCGCTGTCATCTATTACTGTCGTTAGTAATGCAAATCGACTACGACTTTTTTCAGTAAAATAACCACTTATATTTGAGGCTATTATGAAGTTGAAATTATTGACCTTTGCAATGCTTGCGACCGCATCCGCCAACGTATTGGCAGCTGATGTCATTAACCACAAATCGCCATACTGCGGCTGCTGTGGTGAATGGACAAAACACATGGAAGAGAACGGATTTACGGTCGAAGAGAAATTGCACGATGACATGAACGCCATAAAACGCGATCTAGGCATCAAGAACGAACAGCTTTACTCTTGCCACACAGCAGAAATCAACGGCTATGTGTTCGAAGGTCACATTCCAGCCGAAGACATTAAAGCATTCTTAGAAAATCCACCACGTAACGCAAAAGGGCTCTCGGTACCGGGCATGCCAATGGGTTCCCCTGGTATGGAGTATGGCGATAAAAAAGACAGCTACACTGTTTACGCCTTTAACGAAAAAGGCCAAGTGTTCGAATATAGCCACCACGAAGGCAACGACAAATAACAAGAAAGCCCAGCAAATCAATTGCTGGGCTTTTTCTTAATGGACAAATATAAGATTAGAAGCCGTAAGAGGCACCAAATACAAACGCATTGTTAACTAGGCTATCACCACTTGCGTTTTCTGCACCGTGTGCTTGGCTACGGAACTCAAAGTAAGGCTGAACACCTTTACGTGTCCACGTTGCGCGAAGCTCGTGGTCCATCGTTTCCGCTTCAATCATGTAGACGTTGTTGTAGCTTAGCGTCACATCTTCATTCATCACGTAACCAATACGGTTATCCATGCGGTAGTCTGTATCCGCATCTGCGTCTGTCGCATCAATATGCGCACGAGTACGGTTACTTAGCGAGATACCGTTATCGAAGTTGTAACCGATCTTAACCAATGGACGGTACTGTACGTTCTCGCCAGCAGAGAACAAGTGTTGGTAACCCGCTGCAACCCATAAATGATCGGTAATGTTAAATGACTGCTCACCACCCACAGTGATTGCTGGTGTTGTGTTACCCGCGCCACCGTTTTCTGTTTCCAGTTTACCCAACTGAATACCATCAAATTCGGTGTAAACCGTAAAGCCGCCGAATTGGTTATCAAAAGTATGACCAGCTTCCAGTGTAGACGTAACGTCCGAACCATGGATTCGACCATCATCGTGGAATTGAACGTTACCCGTTACGTAAGAAGAACCAGCAAAAGCGCTAGAAGCGAAAGCGAGAGAAAGAGCACTCAGTGCAAAAATGTTTTTCATAATTACTGCCTTTATTTATTCACGTTATGCGACGGTTTTAAAGGGCTTCTCTTCCCTTTTATCGCAAACTTTGGAATGTGCCTCCTTGGCGATCGCAATATTGTTCCAATTAATTCGCGATGGAAAATAAAACATTTTAAAAAGTGATCTTGTTCAAACCGACGCTCAACAACCCTGATAAAAGTATGGTAAATACAGGCACTTACCGTATTTTTCTACAATGATTCAAAAAATAGAAGTGTGATCATAAACAGGTAATTTATTGATATTTAGCAGATTAAGTCGATCCAGTTCACAACAACCCTGACCATTACAAGCTAAAACTTATTTATCAATGAAAAATAATTAGACATTGGTCACACTTAATTTCCCCTAAAAATAAAGAAACCCTCAACATGACATTGAGGGTTTGCTTAAATTTAGCTGAGAAGATTAAGGTTATTTCACACTAGTTACGCGGCTTGATCTTTCCCCTGTCGCCGATACAGAGCGGATAAACACTTCACCAGTTACACTTGGACGAGCATTTTCTGTGTAAGTCAGCCAATTTTGACCGTCTAACGAGTATTGCAGTTCAACGCCAGGGAACTGAACGTTCATAGCTAGCTTGCCGTTTTCTACTTTCGCACCAGGAATTGGAAGGCGGTAGTCGATACCAGATTTTTCTAGCTTAGCCAGTTCACGTTGGCCAAGTACGTTCGCAAAGCGGTTGTAGTCTTGGTTTAGCGCGGCTTTGTCTACTAGGTTAGAGTTTTGCGAGTATTCAACACCCACTTTGTAGTCGTTTTCCCAATCAGCACGGTGCCATGCACGCTCAGCGGCTGCTAGTACGCGAGGGAATACCATGTACTCGTATTGCTCGTCGTTACGTACTGTCTCAGACCAAAGCTGTGCTGATAGACCGTAGAAAGGTTTCGCTTCGATTTCACCTTTACCAGTGAAGCCGTTACCATCGCGGTCTACAGAGGTTTCTGCGTTCTGAGGCATGTTCTCTGGTGCAAAGCCAAACATCTTACGCGTATCGGTTGCACGTGTTGCCCAGTAGTAACCACGCTCTTTCGGATCAACTTCGTATGGCATGTCCATGTACACATAGTCAGGGTTAGAAACGATCACGTCGTAACCTTTCTCAGACCACTCGTACACTGATGATGTACCACCCCAGTAAAGAACGTCCCAGAAGTTAACACGCGTATTTTCTGTTGCGAATGCTTTCTCACCTTCGCTGTATTTCAAACCATCTTGCCATGCTTGGAAGTTTGGAATGCCTTTCTCAGCAACTAATTTTGATACTTCTTGTGCAAAATGACTCGGTAGGTGAGCAAAATCGCTCACTGTGCCGTCTGCGATTAACGCCTGACATTGTGGAGATTGCGCGAATGGCTTGTCTTGTTTCGACAGGTCAATCGTGCCTTTCCAGCTTACTTTGTCTTCTGCGTTAACGTCTTGGAAACCAGCACCTAGCTTGATGTTCTTCGCTTCATCGCCACCAAAGTGCCATGTCGTTAGCGGTGCGCCAGCTTCTTGGTGCATTGCTGCCACTTCTGAAATCACCTTATCAACAAAGCGAGTTGAAGATTCCATACATGGGTTGATGAAGCTTTGCTTATTGTAGAACTGAACCGTCGTTACGTTTGATGTATCTTGAGGATCCATCAGACGGTATTCGTTCGCTTCAGCTTCCTTACCTTCTTCCATTAGGCGGTCGTAACGAGCTTCCATTGATACTACTGCTGCACGCGCGTGAGCTGGCATATCGATTTCGGGAATGACTTCAATGTTACGCGCTTTCGCGTATTTCAAGATTTCCACGTAGTCTGTTTTACTGAAGTAGCCAGAGCCAAAGTTGTCTGTCGTTGGACCGGAACCAAGCTGAGGCAGTATGCAGCTTTTCTCTTGTGTATCGAAACAACGATTAGCGCCAACCTCTGTCAACTCAGGTAGGCCTGGGATTTCCAAACGCCAGCCTTCATCATCGGTTAGGTGAAGGTGAAGTTTGTTCATCTTGTACGCTGCCATTTGGTCTAGCGTTGCAAGAATGGCGTCTTTAGAGTGGAAGTTACGAGCCACATCCACCATCACACCACGGTAATCAAAGCGCGGTGCATCTTGGATAGACAGTTGTGGTAGAGAATCAGCATTTTGGCTATCTACCAGGCCAAAGATAGATTGTACTGCGTAGAAAGCACCTGCTTGGTCAAACGCTTTAATCGCAATACCATCGCCTTTGATGCTCATCTCGTAAGCACCAGATTTTGCTAATTCACCGGTGAAGTCTGCAGGAACAACAGTGATGCTTACAGGAAGATCACCACGAACATCCACACCTACCACTTCTGCGCGATCTTGAATTGCTGCGAATTGAGTCGCATCGAATGCGTCTTTAGGCAGCGCAATACCCGCCGCGATATCTACTGTACCTTTGCCTGCTTCAACAGACATTGGCGTGGGTAGTAACGTGGTTGATACATCTTGTTTTGCTAGGTCTTCGTTCTTCTCGAAGCGAGACACAGCGTTTGCAAATACGTTGTTGTCATCTGGCGTACGTTTTAGGTTGTTACCCTCAAGGCCAGTAACGAAAGACGCAACGTCTTCTGTGTTAAGAGAAGCGATCATCTTAGGTTCCGCGTTTGGTGCAGCCACGAAAGCGCCTGGCATGAAGTCAGTTTCAAATAGCTGCCAGTATTCAGCAACAAGAGGAAGCACAACCTCTTCACCCGCAGCAAAACCATCAAACTTATCTGTCGGTTCTAGTTTGTGTAGATCACCCGTTACGCGAGAGATTTTAAACTGTTCGTTTTCAACATCCAGAATCAAACGAATGCTGTGGAAGTAGATAGCCCAATCTTTAGAGTTAACCGCTTCACCTTGGTTAACTAGCGTCATGTTCACCTTGTTACAAGAAGCCCACTCAGCCCCTAAATCCTGACAAGCAAGACCTTCGTTTGCACCGTGGTTAGTCAACACTTGGTATTGAATATCAAGGCTATTAGCCAGTGAATTTACAACTTGTTGCTCAGAGCTTTGCAGAGCAGAGCAACCTGCTAATGTGGTGATAACAGAAACAGCAATCAGACTAGGTTTAAACATCTTACTTCCCCAAAAAAGTCAGTGGTTCAAAACGACAATGATAAAAATCGCGGCTCCTCAAATACGAGGGGCCTAACAGTTGCATTCAACATACAACCAGTTATTTCTAAGCGTAAAATAAATAGAAATAGGAAGTGATCTAGTTCAAAAAATGATACTCAGCAAAAACCATAAAAACTTAACTTTCATGAAGTTACAAGCCACGTCAAAATCGAACAACTTGTTTTGACGAGTTTGCTGCGATCTAGGTCACTCATATTCATGAGTTACGACTGATTTTGTAAGATTTGGATCACGCCTAATTATTTTGTGAACCATTAGTAAGCGAATGACCTATTTATCTTTCGTGAAGTGACTCTCATTTATTCGTCGTCAAAACTCGTCAATATTTTTAGAAATGACGATTTTGTCGAATATCCCCACTAGAGAAATTGCACTTAACCTCAAGCATTTTTGCGTATAAAGTTTAAAGGTACTTACCTGAGGACCATTCTATGTTTCGTCTCTTGACACTCATATCATCCCTACTTGTTGCCTTTACTCCCTTTTCCTCTTATGCAGAACCGCAACATTGGTTAGCAAAAAAAGGGGAAACCGAGCTGATGATCATTGGCTCTGTGCATGTGGGCGATAAAACGATGTACCCGCTCCCTAAAACTATTACTCAGCACTTAAGCCAAAGCGCTGGATTGATTATCGAAGCTGATGTCAGAAACTCTGAAGGCTTGGTTTACCCACAAACAACCATTCTTTCTAAAGATGTTTTAGACAAGGCTCAACGTCGCCACTTAGTCGAGATAGCACAAGATTTAGGGTTGCCAGAAACTCAACTTTTGAATTCTCCACCATGGACGGCTGCATTAACCATCCAACTCGCTTTAGTCAACAAACTGGGGTATGTCTCTGATAAAGGGGTCGACATGCACTTAATAGGACTCGCTGATAAAAAACAAATCCCGGTCATTCCACTGGAGTCCGTGCAATTCCAAATTGATTTAATAGCAGGTCAATCAGAAGGCGGTAAAGAGATGCTCCTCTCGTCAATTGAAGAATATGACGGTGGGGAAGAATTGGTTCAGTGTTTGATAGAAAGCTGGAAGAGCGGTGATGGTAGTATGTTGGTCGAGGCATCATTAACCGATCAAGCAACAGAAGATTTTAATCAGGCTTTCTTATATGAGCGCAATCGAGATTGGGCAAAAAAACTTGATACTGGCAGTGTCCTACCTCAACGTTCGGGTCGCTATACCGTTGTTGTCGGCAGTTTGCATTTAGTTGGTAAAGATAATCTGATTGAGCTGCTTAAAAAAAGGGGCTTTGACATAAAACCACTCGGTAAAACCCGCCAAGCTAGGTGCCATATTTAGAAACTTATCTGAAGACAGCCGGCCTCATCAATGATGAATAGCCAGGCATCACGCTAACACGATCACTGACAATGGTTTACTCTCTCTGCTAAAACGACTTTAACCTATGTGGATACATAATAACTCATATGAAATTTAAAGCTTTATTCCTATGCGTGAGCAGTATGATGCTCACTTCATCGCTTGCTTATGCTAAACCGTCATGTAACGTAGAAAATTTTCAAGCTATTGATATAACCCCGGAAGCAAAAGGCGGGCTATTAGATAAAGAGAGTGGCCAGTTTCTTATTACCGAAAAACCAATGATGCGTTGTGCGAACATCACTTTTTCCACTAACCATACCCGAAATCGCGTCGCACATATGATGAATCAAGGCTTTGAAGCTGTTTACTTTGATGGAAGCTCGAGCAAATCTCACTCTGTCACGTTTGATGAAGACGAACTAAAAGCAGGTTACATCAAAGTTGGTCCAAACCATCCAAAGACCGCTTATGTTTGCTTCACAACTTCTGAAACTCCTATCAGCACTATCTCGTGTGACATCAAGTAATAAATTTACTCGCTCTAAAAAATGAAAAGGCCCTACATTTCTGTAGAGCCTTTTTCTCAATATGGTCGGTGAAGAGGGATTCGAACCCCCGACCCTCTGGTCCCAAACCAGATGCGCTACCAAACTGCGCTATTCACCGAGATGCTTGACTTAGGACTTGTCCCCGTCAACGAATGCGTATATTACGGATTCTGAACTGTGACGCAAGTGCTTTTTACAAAAAAACCTTAGGTCTTAATTCGTTTGATGAATAACTGAACACTAGCACGTAAAATGTGACTGATAACTCACAACAAAATACAGTTTATTAACCTTAGCAACATAATTGATCCAGATCAGTGTGCAACAAGGCACTGCCATTTAGTTTTATGCCTGTCGGGAACATCTTGGAGGAAACGTATGGACTTTTGGCTTGATCTCCTATTTGGTAATGCAGTGGGTCTATCGTCAATGATAGTAATCTTTGGGGCAATTGGTCTGATGTTATTTTACGGCGGTTTCTTCATATACAAGATCATGAACGACAAATCTCCTCACTAGATCTCGCTTAGCTCTAGAAACGCTTTGCACCGGAGTCGGTTACTTGCCTACTCCGGTTTTTTATTTGATCTCAATGCACCACTCATTGATATAATCCTATTATTCCTCCCTGTTCTTAATGAGATTACTACTATGTCTCACGATGACGATTTTGATCTGTTCCAACAGATGATGGGCGATGTAAAGCCGATCACTCAAGACACCGCCGAACACAAAAAAGTACACCAAGTAACCGAAGCGCAGCTCGCCAAGAGAGAAGCGGCAATCTGGCTAACAGAAGATGACCCAGAATACCTGTCACTTGATCACGCAGAAATGCTGAAACCAGAGGACTTTGTTGAGTTTAAACGTGATGGCGTACAAGACGGGGTTTACCGCAAACTTCGTCTTGGCAAATATCCAATCCAAGCACGCCTAGATCTGCATCGTAAAACATTGAAAGAAGCTCGTGATGAAGTCGTAAAGTTTTTAAAACAGTGCCTATCAATGGACATACGAACGGTCGTTATTGTCCACGGCCGAGGAGAACGCTCAAATCCACCAGCACTAATGAAAAGCTTTGTTAGCAACTGGCTACAACAAATCAGAGAAGTTCAGTGCGTGCATAGTGCGCAACGCTTTCACGGTGGGACCGGAGCCGTTTACGTTCTACTTAGAAAAAGTGCGGAAAAGAAATTAGAAACTCGCGAACGTCACCAAAAACGGTTGGGCTAAATTTCACCCTAATGCTAGAATGCCCGCCCTTATTCTTCCTTCCCTTTCACGGGAAGGAAACTTCATTCGCCGTTGTGAAACGTTAGGAGACAAAAATGTCACAAGACAACGCTAAACGATTAAATAAATTCATCAGTGAAACAGGTTTTTGTTCACGCCGTGAGGCAGACAGACTGATTGAACAAGGTCGTGTCACCATTAATGGAAACAAGCCTGAAATGGGAACAAAAGTGCTACCTGGTGATGATGTTTGTGTGGATGGTAAGCCAGTTGCAGCAAAAGAGAAGCCGATTTATATCGCTCTCAATAAACCAACAGGCATCACCTGTACAACAGAACGAGATGTACCTGGAAACATCGTTGATTTTATCGGTCACAAAAAACGTATCTTTCCGATCGGCCGCTTGGATAAACCCTCTGATGGTCTGATTTTTTTGACCAACGATGGTGATATCGTCAACAAAATCCTCCGTGCTGGCAACAGCCACGAAAAAGAGTACGTTGTGCGCGTGGACAAACCGATTACAGGTGAGTTTCTCAAACAGATGTCGAGCGGCGTTAAGATTCTCGATACCGTCACTCTACCTTGTAAGGTAACGAAAGAGACTAAGTTCTCTTTCCGTATTGTGCTCACTCAAGGACTTAACCGCCAAATCCGTCGTATGTGTGAAGCACTAGGTTACGAAGTCTTTAAGCTTCGTCGTGTTCGAATCATGAATATCTCTCTTGACGGTATTCCGAACGGAAAATGGCGTTACTTAACTGACGATGAAGTCGCTGAGATTCTTGCTATGTGCGATGGTTCGGTGGGTACAGAAGAGGCATCTCGTGTTGACTCAAAAGGCCGCAATATTCGTAAAGCGACCGACGCGAAGTTATATGACAGCCGTGAAGAAAACCAAGACTCGGTATCTCGACGAAATCAAAAGCCACGTACCTACCGCGGAAATAACGCAGACGATTTTCGTCATGCTCCAAACTCGAAAAAAGGTCAACAAAAGCGTCGTCAGCGTGACGATGAAGGCGGACGTCCAGCTAAAGAACATTACAAAGCGAAACCACAAGGTGAACGTAGCAGACCGCAAGGCGAGCATGGAAAATCACACCGTAAACCAGATGCATCGAGCAATACGCACTCAGCAAACAAGCCTCAATCACCGAGTAAGCCTAAGCAGCATTACATGAACCCAAATGCCGCGAAGCCAAGCAAACCAGCTAAACGCACCGGTGGTACATTGAGTCTGAAGAAGTAAGTAACGCTTCTCTGACAGGCAAGATCAAAAAAGGACGCTCATGAGCGTCCTTTTTATTTGTCATGAGTTTACAAACAAAGAGGTGCAAACTGACCACGAGTTAATCCAAGCAAATCTTTCGGGGCGAGTTCAATCTCTAAGCCTCTCTTCCCTGCGCTTACACAGATTGTGTCTTGCTCTGCTGCGCTTTCGTGCAAAAAAGTAGGTAAGGCTTTCTTCTGCCCCAGTGGGCTAATCCCACCAACAACATAACCTGTGGTCTTTTGCGCGATTTCCGGATCAGCCATATCGGCCTTTTTGCCCTTCGCTGCTTTCGCTGCCAGTTTTAGGTTCAGCTTTTGATCAACAGGGATAATCGCAACCGCAAGGTTCTTTGGCTCGCCGTTCAAGCAGAACAGCAAGGTTTTAAATACTGTTTTCGGATCCTGCCCCAGTACTTCAGCAGCCTCCAAGCCATAACTATCGGCTCTAGGGTCGTGCTCATACTGATGAATCGTGTGTGGAATTTTTTTCTTTTTCGCAAGATTAATGGCCGGAGTCATCAAGATTCTCCTCATAAAAACAAAAAGCGCAGATTGAATCGGCTCTGCGCTTTTAGTTAATGATATCAGCGAGTTTGAGTCAATCGCTTTTTCTTTGTTGGGTTACTGATCAATCGCCGTATCAACTAAATACGTGATTTCACCTGAAGGGGCATACTCATTAACATCAATAGGGCTGTGTGTTTCTAAATAATCCTTCAAAACCTCAGCATCGGTAAAACCTGTATTTACATACCCTGGATGATCGTCGATTTTAGGGTAACCATCACCACCAGCGGCATTATAGCTTGGTACGGTAAAGCGGTAATTACCATCTAAGCGAAGTTGTTTATTCCCAATGAACACATTGGTTACCTCACCATTATTGATACTCATCGCAATACCCGCAAACTGCGCGTAAGCTCCAGAGTCGACAGGCTTAGTTGCAACGACATTTAGGTAATCCAATACTTCTTTGCCCGTCATATCTACGTAAGAGACCATATTGCCAAATGGCTGAACAGTCAGCACATCTTTGTAGGTAATGTCACCTGCTGCAATCGAATCACGAACGCCGCCAGAATTCATTACGGCGAAATCTGCTTTTGCACGTTCCATATGAGCCGTTGCAATCAATCGACCTAAGTTAGTTTGCTGGTAACGCACCACATTGCGGTCACCCTCAAGCTTACCGTTAGATTCTGCAATCTTCACGTTTAGCTTGCCCTGACCTTTTTCTTGATAAGGACGAAGAAACTCAAGCATCGCTTCGTCTTGTTCAATCTCTTCTTGGATCAAAACTCGTTGCGACTGACCATCAACTTTAATTTTCTTTTTCAAGTTTACTGGGATCAGATCGTAGCTCACCATCGAGAGTTCACCATTACGAAACTCGTAATCGGCGCGTCCCACATATTTCCCCCACTCATGTGCCTGAACAATATAAGCACCATTTTGTTGATCAGGCTGACATTCATCACCCGGTTTAAAACTCTTTTTGATGACGTTTGGACCTTCCATGCAAACCGGCTCTTGTGAGTGACCACCGACAATCATATCCAGATCACCTTCATTCAAATAACGAGCTAACGCTACATCACCAGGTGCATTGATGCCTCTATTGCCATTCTCATAGTGTCCCATATGTGTGACAGCAAAAATAAGGTCTGGGTACTCCGTGTCTTTCAGCTCAGCAATTAGATTCTTGGCTTCTTCTTTTGGATCACGGAAGTCAATTTGTTCAATGAATTCAGGGTTGCCAAGTTTCGCTGTATCTTCGGTTGTAAGACCAATTACTGCAATCTTAATACCCTGTTTGTTAAACATCGCGTACGGTTGGAATAGGCGCTTGCCAGTATTTTTATCGTAAATATTAGCAGACAACATCGGAAAACTTGCCCATTCTTGCTGCTTGAAAAGCACATCCAATGGATTATCAAACTCGTGATTACCTAGCGCCATCGCATCGTAACCAATTTTGCTCATGCCTTTAAAATCTGGCTCGGCATCTTGTAAATCAGACTCAGGCACTCCAGTGTTGATATCACCACCAGAAAGCAGTAACACACTGCCCCCCTCTGCTTGTATTTCTTCACGCAAATCATCTATTAACGTTTTACGTGCCGCCATACCGTACTCGCCGTATCGATTTTGCCAAAAACGACCGTGATGATCGTTAGTGTGTAGCACGGTCAATTTATAGGTTGTATCGGCATTCCATTCTGGTGCAGGTTGCGTAGCACACCCAGCTAACGAGGCCAAAATAGCGGCACTCAACGCAGTTTTAATAATCAGACGCTGCTTCATTTATTTACCTTTTTTCTTATTGGGAGTCACTGATGCACATTCCCAGCGGCCTAGAGCCTTTACAGCAAGAAGCTGAGAATGATGCGCCATCTGATAAAAAAATAGCCAACACGAGGTTGGCTATTGCATTTGATCACCAGTCATCTGGCGTTTACTTGATATCGATATCTGCAAAGCTCTTGATCAGATCATCAAGAGATTTCATTTGCGCTAGGAACGGTTCTAACTTGTCTAGCGGCAGTGCAGATGGGCCATCACAGCGTGCTTGGTCTGGGTTTGGATGCGCCTCGATAAATAGACCTGCGATGCCTGTTGCTAGACCCGCTTTCGCAAGTTCAACTGTCTGCTCACGACGACCGCCAGACGCCGCACCTGACGGGTCACGCATCTGTAGTGAGTGCGTCACGTCAAAGATGATTGGGCTGCCTTTCGACGCATTTTTCATCACACCAAAGCCAAGCATGTCTACGACTAGGTTATCGTAGCCGTGGCAAGAGCCGCGCTCACATAGGATGATCTTGTCGTTACCGCATTCCGCGAACTTCTCAACGATGTTACCCACTTGACCTGGGCTCATAAATTGAGGTTTCTTCACGTTGATAACCGCACCTGTTTTTGCCATTGCTTCAACAAGGTCAGTTTGACGAGCTAGGAATGCAGGAAGCTGAATAACGTCTACCACGTCAGCGACAGGTTGAGCTTGCGCTTCAGTGTGAACGTCAGTGATGATCTTCACACCAAATGTGTCTTTTAGCTCTTGGAAGATTTTCATACCTTCTTCAAGGCCTGGGCCACGGTATGAATGAACAGAACTGCGGTTTGCTTTGTCAAACGACGCCTTAAATACGTAAGGAATGCCAAGTTTTTCCGTTACTTTTACGTAGTGCTCACAGATCTGCATCGCAAGATCACGAGACTCAAGAACGTTCATACCTGCAAATAGGGTGAATGGCTTGTCGTTAGCAACCTGAATGTCGCCGATATTAACGATTTTCTGTTCCATTTTGATTCTCTTTTTCTGTCCACGATACGCCACAGTTCGGCACATCGATAAAATTAGTGAAGTGTGACGTGCGTTTCACTCATCACATTAACTTGTGATTTTAGTAGCTCAGAAGCCGGATCGTCAGGGCATTGGTCAATAAAGTACTGAAAATCTGACACCGCCACTTGAGGGCACTCTAGCTGTTGGAAAATAAAACCACGGTCACGAATCTCGTATGGGTCATCTGGCACAAAGGTTAACGCAAGGTTCGTACAACGCAACGCCAGCGTGTAGTGCTCTTCACGTAACATCGCGCTTTTGATCAACGCTAACCAGCGACCAATAATGGTTGGATTGTCAGCTTCTTCAAAGTGTTCTGGCTTTAACTGAGCCAACGGTCCTTCTTGCCCAATAAGCCAAGCTTGGAGAATTCTTTCCCCCACATACTCACCATTAAATGGGTTAATGTAGTCTGGCTTTTTATGCATCCAATCGACTTTTAGCAGAAACTGAGTAGGGAAAGTGACTCCCTTCAACGGGAAACCCAGCTTTTTGCCTAGATATAATAAAATCGAACCTAAACTAACCGGAATACCTTTTCGGCGCTCCAACACTTTATCGATAAAGCTGTTGTCCGAAATAAAGTATTCCTGCTCGTCGCCTTTGAATCCCCACTCATGGAAAAACAGTCGTAGGAATGCATCAAATCGCTGCTCTTCATCCGTTTCATGAACAAGCGTGGCTTCCGCATCTTTGTAAAGACGCTCTAACTCTTGTTTCGCCCAATGTACTTTGGTTTCAGGGTTAATCGCTTTGTTTAGCTCAAGCGCACCTTCCACCAACGGTATATTGTCAAAATCTTCGTCAAAAAACTCTAACATGACGTCTTATCCAAATAACGTAGGGCTCTTAGACACAGCAATGTTTGCAGCCATGACCAACCAACCTAATGCGCCGAAAAAGCCAAATATCTTCAGTAGGTTGTTTTTCGCAAGCTTCAACGAGAAGAAACCGAGTGCAATGTACGCCAGTACGCAGGTGATTTTGTTTGTTAACCACGGTGCGGCATCAGTAAACGGGATGAAACCAGTAATGAAAATAAGCGCGATACCTGACACTAGCAATGCAGTATCAACGATGTGGGGAAACACTTTCAAAAAGCGATTATTTCGCTTCGGTGAGTTCATCATCATTAACACGAATCGGATCGATAATAGTGTCGCGCTGAGCGCAATCGTCACTAAGTGTATGTGTTTTAGAGCTACGTACATTTTTCTTCTCTTTTTAGTTAGTGTTTGCTGACTTCCGTGATTAACAGGCAAAACAACCGAGCGTTACTCGATCGTTACCGCCGTAATCTTTTTCCGTGGCAACTTGTTGGTAACCAAAACCACGCATTATCTCACGTACGGCATCACCCTGATCATAACCATGTTCGAATGCCAGCCAACCGCCCACTTCAAGATACTGACGAGCAAGATCCGAGATATGGCGGATATCGGCTAAACCATTCTCCTTAGCAACTAATGCAGATTTTGGCTCAAAGCGCACATCACCTTGGGATAAATGTGGATCTTTTTCATCAATATACGGCGGATTGGAGACAATTAAAGCAAACTTCGTACCTTCTGTAATAGGCTCGAACCAACTGCCTTGAGCAAAGGTCACATTTTTGATGTTTAGCTGCTCAGCATTATACTCTGCAAGTGCTTTCGCTTCTTGCTTGAGATCTACGCCCATCACTTGACGTTTTGGCATTTCAGATGCGAGTGCGATAGCAATTGCCCCCGTCCCCGTTCCAAGATCTAAAATAGGTCCTGTTTGCTCATAGGTCTTATCAAGTGCAACTTCGACCAAACGTTCTGTATCCGGTCTTGGGATCAAGGTAGAGGGAGAAACTTTGAACGGTAGAGACCAAAACTCTCGCTCACCAATAATATAAGCGACGGGTTCACCAGCTAAACGTCGTTCAAGTAGAGCGTCGAATTTCGCTTGTTGCTCTGCTTCTAATGCTTTTTCTGGCCAGGTCAGTAGATAAGTTCGTGGTTTGCCAAGGACATGGCAGAGGAGTACAGCTGCATCGAGAGAAGGCGACTCTTTGCCGCCTTCTGCCAGTTTCGCCGTCGCACTTTTCAGTGCTTGCTCAATCGATTGAACTTGGCTCATCGATTAGCCGTTCTCTGCGAGCGCCGCAAGTTGGTCTGCTTGGTGCTCTTGAATCACAGGATCAATCAAGCTCTGCAGGTCACCTTCCATCACTTCGTTCAAACGGTAGATGGTCAGGTTGATGCGGTGATCAGACACACGACCTTGTGGGTAGTTGTATGTACGAATACGGTCACTACGGTCACCAGAACCTAGAAGGTTACGACGTGTATCAGACACTTCTGCGGCACGACGCTCTTCTTCCGCTTGAACGATACGAGCAGCAAGAACCGCCATCGCTTTCGCTTTGTTCTTGTGCTGTGAACGCTCGTCCTGACACTCTACCACCGTACCCGTTGGTAAGTGGGTAATACGGATTGCAGAATCCGTGGTGTTAACGTGCTGACCACCCGCGCCAGATGCACGGAACGTATCGATTTTCAGGTCTGCTGCTTTGATTTCTGGCAGATCCGCCTCTGGGATTTCCGCCATCACCGCTACGGTACATGCAGAAGTATGCACACGGCCTTGGGATTCAGTTGCAGGAACACGCTGTACACGGTGACCGCCAGACTCAAACTTCAGTACGCCGTACGCACCGTCGCCGCTCACTTTTGCGATCATCTCTTTGTAACCACCGTGTTCAGCTTCGTTTGAAGACATCACTTCGATGCGCCAGCCACGCTTTTCTGCGTACTTGCTGTACATACGGAATAAGTCACCCGCGAAAATACCCGCTTCGTCGCCACCCGCACCTGCGCGAATTTCTAGGAAACAGTTACGATCATCGTTCGGATCTTTTGGCAGAAGAAGAATCTGTAGCTCATCAGTAAGACGCTCAATCGTCGCTTTCGCTTCTTTGATTTCTTCTTGCGCCATTTCACGCATTTCTTCGTCGTCTTCGTTTGCCATCTCTTCAGCGGCGACAAGATCTTCTTGCGCTTGTTGATAAGCTTGGAAGCACTTGGTTACTTCTTCTAGCTGAGAGTACTCTCTTGATAGAGCACGGAATTTGTCCTGATCTCCAATAACATCAGGATCACCAAGAAGATGTTGAACTTCTTCGTAACGTTCTACTAGCGTTTCTAGCTTAGTCAGAATAGAGGCTTTCATAGTGTCGTTTTCTTAATAAAAAGCGTGAGTTATAGATCATCCAAGCCAAGTGTTTGGCGGATAATCGTTAATTTTGCTGGTTCGCCTTGCTCTGCTGCACTTTGCAATGCGCGAGTTGGAGCGTGAATCAGTTTGTTGGTGAGTTTATTACTCAGCTCGCGCAGCACTTTCTCCGGATCTGCGCCTGCCGCTAAAGATTGCAAACTTTTGCTCAGTAACTCTTCACGAATTTCGTTGGCTGATTTGCGATAGTCGCGAATACTATCGACGGCTTGCAGTGAACGCAACCATGTCATAAACGCAGCGCTTTCTTCACTAACAATCGCTTCGGCTTGAATCGCTTCGACTTTACGCTGCTCAATGTTGCTGTCGATGATAGATTGCAAGTCATCAACCGAATACAAATATGCGTCGTTCAGTTCACCGACTTCCGACTCTACATCTCGCGGCACCGCAATATCGACTAACAAAATAGGTTGATGTCGGCGCTGCTTCAGAGCAGTTTCGACCATACCTTTGCCAATAATAGGCAATGGGCTCGCCGTTGAGCTAATCACGATATCCGCTTTCGCCAAATGTTCAGGAATTTCGTTTAAACTGATGACTTCTGCGCCAAATTGATCCGCTAAGCCTTGCGCGCGCTCTTTGGTACGGTTTGCGACAATCATTTTTGTGCAGCCGTTGGATGCTAAATGCTTCGCGACCAGTTCAATCGTCTCACCCGCACCAACCAAAAGCACGGTTGAATCAGATAACGACTCAAAAATATGTTTCGCCAATGTACATGCGGCATAAGCCACGGACACAGCATTACCGCCGATATCTGTTTCTGTTCTCACACGCTTTGCGACTGAGAACGTCTTTTGAAACAGTTTATCAATTGAAGCATCGACGGCTTGATGATCTCGCGAGTCAGAAAATGCTTGCTTTACCTGCCCCAAAATTTGAGGCTCACCCAACACCAGAGAATCTAGCCCACATGATACGCGCATCAAATGCTTAATTGCGGCTTGTTCTTCATGCACATACAAACTCGGCATTAAATCTTCGCGGCTCACTTGATGAAACTGAGCAAGCCAATCGATTAACTTATTTCGCGCTCCTTGCTTAACATCGCAGTACAACTCAGTTCGGTTACAGGTTGAAACAATCACACTGCCGTTAACCGCTTCGTGCTCTCTAAGTTGCTCGAGTGCAGGGCCGAGTTTATCCGGACCAAACGCCACCTTCTCTCGCAAGTCGACAGACGCTGTATTGTGATTGATTCCAATAGCAAGCAAGGACATCTAACGTGGTATCTCTGGGATAGGTTATAAAATAGGTCCAGAATTTTACTGTAAGCACGCATTTATTGAAAGGGTAAGCCGGATTTGTTTTCCTAACTGCGACTTTTCAATGCTATAGTTGTGAGCGATTCCCGACGAAACTGATCAATAAGCCATCAAACATGACGTTACGCTCCTTTATTCTTTTTTTCTTGTCGAGCTTACTGCTCGCTGGTTGTTCCTCCGTTCCTGAAAGTGTTACCAGCGTTGAATGGCAAGCTCATGAGCAACGACTCGAGGCCATCCAAGATTTTCAAGCAACGGGAAAACTTGGTTATATTGGCCCAGACCAAAGACAAAATTTAAATTTCTACTGGAAACATTCTTCAGCACTCAGTCAACTACGTTTAACAACGATTCTTGGTCAAACGGCATTAAAGCTCACCATCACACCACAAGGTGCCACAGTAGAAACTTACGACGACCAGGTCCTTTCCTCTCGCAGTGCAAACCAGCTAATTTACCGTCTTACGGGGTTAATGATGCCCGTTGAACACATGCCTGACTGGCTATTAGGCCTACCGACCGATGCCGACAAATTCCAATTGTCCCCAACCAATACACTGCAAGCGTTAAACAAACAAATTGGTTTAAATGATTGGAGTATTGCTTATCAACGGTATGGCGACGTTCAATGGCATGAGCAGTCTCTACCACTGCCAAATAAACTGAAACTCACCACTGCTGACGTAAAAATAAATCTAGTGATCACAAAATGGAACATCACCCAATGATCGAACTTTCAACCCGCTGGCCATCACCAGCGAAATTGAATCTCTTTCTATACATCAACGGTCGCACAGAAAATGGCTACCACGAGTTACAAACCTTATTCCAATTCGTCGATCACGGCGATGAACTGACCATAAAAGCCAACGAGTCTGGCGAGATCACCATTTCCCCTGAAATCGAAGGCGTTCCGCTAAAAGACAACCTAATATGGAAAGCAGCAACCGCGCTTCAAGCTTACTCAAACTGCCCTTTTGGCGCGCATATTGAGCTACAGAAAGTGCTGCCTATGGGTGGGGGCATTGGTGGGGGCTCATCGAATGCAGCTACAGCACTAGTGGCACTGAACTACTTGTGGCAACTGAATCTAACTGACGATGAACTGGCTGAAATTGGTTTAAAGTTGGGCGCAGACGTGCCCGTATTTGTGCGCGGATTTGCAGCTTTCGCTGAAGGTGTTGGCGAGAAACTCTCCCCCGCTTATCCAGAAGAAAAGTGGTATTTAGTCGTCAGACCGAATGTTTCTATCGCAACCGTCGACGTTTTTTGTCATCCAGATCTAACGCGAAACACCCCAAAACGAGATCTAGAAACACTTTTAAATACGCCAAGCGTAAACGATTGCGAAAAAATTGTACGAATGCTCTACCCAGAGGTTGATAAGCAACTTTCTTGGCTGCTACAATACGCGCCGTCAAGATTGACGGGGACAGGATCTTGCGTTTTTGCTGAATTTTCGAGCAAATCTGAAGCAGAAACTATCCTTGCACAACTCTCTGATAAAGTCTCGGCATTTGTCGCTCAAGGGCGCAATATTTCGCCATTAAAAGAGACTTTGGCTGAATACCAATCAGCCTCACACCGACCTATTTAAACTGGACGCAAACCCGAGGTTTCCACTGTGCCTGATATGAAGCTATTTGCTGGTAACGCAACACCTGAACTAGCCCAACGTATTGCTGATCGTCTTTACATCTCTCTTGGTGATGCATCTGTTTCTCGCTTTTCTGATGGCGAAGTTGCAGTTCAAATCAATGAGAATGTTCGTGGTAGCGATGTTTTCATCATTCAATCCACTTGTGCACCGACTAACGACAACCTAATGGAATTGGTTGTTATGATTGATGCAATGCGCCGTGCTTCAGCAGGCCGTATCACTGCAGTTATCCCTTACTTCGGCTACGCTCGCCAAGACCGTCGTGTACGTTCTGCGCGTGTGCCAATTACTGCAAAAGTTGTTGCTGATTTCCTATCTAACGTTGGTGTTGACCGCGTTCTAACTATCGACCTACACGCAGAGCAAATTCAAGGCTTCTTCGATGTACCTGTAGACAACATCTTCGGCACGCCAGTGCTACTTGAAGATATGCAGGCTCGCGGTCTAGATAACCCTGTTGTGGTATCTCCTGACCTAGGTGGCGTTGTTCGTGCTCGCGCAACAGCAAAAGCACTAGGCGACATCGACATCGCAATCGTAGATAAGCGTCGTCCACGTGCAAACGTTTCTGAAGTAATGAACCTAATCGGTGATGTTGAAGGTCGTGACTGTGTGATCGTTGATGACATGATCGACACAGGTGGCACACTATGTAAAGCAGCTGAAGCACTAAAAGAGCGCGGTGCTAAGCGTGTATTCGCTTACGCTACTCACGCTGTATTCTCAGGCAACGCTGCGGACAACATCAAGAACTCAGTTCTTGACCAAGTTATCGTAACTGACTCTATCTCTCTATCTAAAGAGATGGCTGCAACAGGCAAAGTGACAACACTAAGCCTATCTCGCATGCTAGCTGAAGCGATTCGTCGTATCAGCAACGAAGAGTCAATCTCTGCAATGTTCAACTAATCCGAACATTTCAGTTACACTGATTTCAAAAGCACCCCTCTTTGGGGTGTTTTTTTATTTGTACTGATAACCAGAAAATCCCTTGGTCGCCCACTGCGAGAATTCTGTGCTATCATACTGCGCTTTTTGAGATTCCAGAGAGATCCTAACCTTGAGTCAACAAATCAAACTTCTTGTTGGTCTTGCTAATCCAGGACCAGAATACGCCAGAACTCGTCACAATGCGGGCGCTTGGGTTGTAGAAGAGTTAGCACGCGTTCACAACGTTACACTGAAGAACGAACCAAAGTTTTTTGGTCTAACAGGACGCATTATGGTCAATGGCCAGGATCTCCGTTTGCTTATCCCAACCACTTTCATGAATCTATCAGGTAAATCGATCGCAGCGCTTGCGAAATTTTATCAAATTAAACCTGAAGAGATCATGGTCGCTCATGACGAGCTAGACTTACCGCCAGGTGTCGCTAAGTTTAAAAAAGGTGGGGGTCACGGTGGACACAACGGTCTGCGTGACACCATTAGCAAACTGGGCAATAACAAAGATTTTTATCGTCTTCGCATTGGCATTGGTCATCCGGGACACAAAGATAAAGTGGCGGGTTTTGTATTAGGTAAAGCGCCAGCTAAAGAGCAAGAGCTTTTAGATGCAGCAGCTGATGAGGCTGTTCGTTGTCTAGATATCCTGATTAAGGATGGCCTATCTAAAGCACAAAATCGCCTCCACACGTTCAAAGCTGAATAAGGTTACTATCATGGGTTTTAAATGTGGCATCGTTGGTCTACCTAACGTAGGTAAATCAACTCTGTTCAACGCACTAACTAAAGCGGGTATCGAAGCAGCAAACTTCCCGTTCTGTACCATTGAACCAAACACTGGTGTGGTTCCTGTGCCAGATCTACGTCTAGACGCACTAGCTAAGATCGTTAACCCACAGAGAGTTCTTCCAACGACGATGGAGTTCGTGGACATCGCTGGTCTTGTTGCTGGTGCATCACGTGGTGAAGGTTTAGGTAACAAATTCCTAGCTAACATCCGTGAAACAGACGCGATTGGCCACGTTGTACGTTGTTTTGAAAACGAAAACATTGTTCATGTTTCAGGTAAAGTTTCACCTATCGAAGATATCGAAGTGATCAACCTTGAACTTGCAATGGCTGACCTTGATTCTTGTGAGCGCGCGATTCAACGTAACGCGAAGAAGGCAAAAGGCGGCGATAAAGACGCAAAATTTGAACTAACAGTACTAGAAAAACTGTTACCAGTACTAACTGAAGGCGGCATGGCACGCACAGTTGAGCTATCTAAAGAAGAGTTAGCAGCAATCGGCTACCTAAACTTCCTTACACTGAAGCCAACTATGTACATTGCAAACGTAAACGAAGATGGTTTCGAAAATAACCCATATCTAGATGCGGTTCGCGAGTTCGCAGAAAAAGAAAACAACGTCGTTGTACCGGTATGTGCAGCTATCGAATCTGAACTATCTGAACTAGAAGATGAAGATCGCGAAGAATTCCTAGCGGATATGGGGATCGAAGAACCGGGGCTGAACCGTGTAATTCGCTCTGGTTACGAGCTACTGACTCTTCACACCTACTTCACGGCAGGTGTTAAAGAAGTACGTGCGTGGACAATCCCTGTTGGTGCAACTGCGCCTCAGGCTGCAGGTAAGATCCACACTGACTTCGAGAAAGGCTTTATTCGTGCAGAAGTAGTCGGTTACGACGATTTCATCCAATTCAATGGTGAAAATGGCGCAAAAGACGCAGGTAAATGGCGTCTAGAAGGTAAAGACTACATCGTAAAAGATGGTGATGTTGTACACTTCCGCTTCAATGTTTAATTAAATGAATGAATTTTAAACACTTCATTTACACTAAAAGCTAGCTGCTAAGCTGGCTTTTTTAATACCTTAAGTAAATGAGCAAAAATAAATTACCTAACTGCGAGCTAATTTATTTCCAGTTTTAGATCATAAACACGCCTCTTTGTTTAAAAAGGAAGCGAACGAGGTTTTTTCCGAAATTTATTAAAAAAAACTGTTGACGGATCTCACTCAACTTCGCATAATGCGCGCCGTTCCCAACGACAAGACAACAAAGCGTTGAGAGCAAAAAATATGGTTTTGGCTACGTAGCTCAGCTGGTTAGAGCACATCACTCATAATGATGGGGTCACAGGTTCGAATCCCGTCGTAGCCACCATTCCTAAGTGTTCTTTTTATCAGAGCAATTAGGAATAGATGCGGAAGTGGCGGAATTGGTAGACGCACCAGATTTAGGTTCTGGCGCCGCAAGGTGTGAGAGTTCAAGTCTCTCCTTCCGCACCATATTTTGAATAGTCATTGTGACTATTGCCTGCAGGTCTATCGCCAAGCGGTAAGGCAGCGGCTTTTGATGCCGCCATTCCCTGGTTCGAATCCAGGTAGACCTGCCATTATTCAAGTGAGATTCCTTTATAAAAGGGGTTGTCACTGAGAGCGTGAAGGTTTATATTGTCTCGCTCCAAAAGATGGCTACGTAGCTCAGCTGGTTAGAGCACATCACTCATAATGATGGGGTCACAGGTTCGAATCCCGTCGTAGCCACCATGAACAACGTTATTTAGGTTTTTACCAATTACCTTGATAACTACAGAATAAGTTGCGGAAGTGGCGGAATTGGTAGACGCACCAGATTTAGGTTCTGGCGCCGCAAGGTGTGAGAGTTCAAGTCTCTCCTTCCGCACCATTATTGAAGTCTCTTTTATTAGAGCAATGTAGGGCTATCGCCAAGCGGTAAGGCAGCGGCTTTTGATGCCGCCATTCCCTGGTTCGAATCCAGGTAGCCCTGCCATATACAACGATATTGAGATTTTACCAATTATCTTGATATCTACAGATCAAGTTGCGGAAGTGGCGGAATTGGTAGACGCACCAGATTTAGGTTCTGGCGCCGCAAGGTGTGAGAGTTCAAGTCTCTCCTTCCGCACCATTATTGAAGTCTCTTTTATTAGAGCAAAGTAGGGCTATCGCCAAGCGGTAAGGCAGCGGCTTTTGATGCCGCCATTCCCTGGTTCGAATCCAGGTAGCCCTGCCATTATTTTCCTTGAAATACAGGAACGATATTGAGATTTTACCAATTATCTTGATATCTACAGATCAAGTTGCGGAAGTGGCGGAATTGGTAGACGCACCAGATTTAGGTTCTGGCGCCGCAAGGTGTGAGAGTTCAAGTCTCTCCTTCCGCACCATTCTTGATCAAAAATTTAAAATGGCTACGTAGCTCAGCTGGTTAGAGCACATCACTCATAATGATGGGGTCACAGGTTCGAATCCCGTCGTAGCCACCATAAACAACGTTATTTAGGTTTTTACTAATTACCTTGATAACTATAGAATAAGTTGCGGAAGTGGCGGAATTGGTAGACGCACCAGATTTAGGTTCTGGCGCCGCAAGGTGTGAGAGTTCAAGTCTCTCCTTCCGCACCATTCTTGATCAAAAGTTTAAAATGGCTACGTAGCTCAGCTGGTTAGAGCACATCACTCATAATGATGGGGTCACAGGTTCGAATCCCGTCGTAGCCACCATTGATTGGATTGCTAGCATAAGCTATCAGTCACGTAGATTTAAGATGCGGAAGTGGCGGAATTGGTAGACGCACCAGATTTAGGTTCTGGCGCCGCAAGGTGTGAGAGTTCAAGTCTCTCCTTCCGCACCATCTTAAATTAATCTACACTATCAGAATACGCGGAAGTGGCGGAATTGGTAGACGCACCAGATTTAGGTTCTGGCGCCGTAAGGTGTGAGAGTTCAAGTCTCTCCTTCCGCACCATTCTTTCTCTCGATAAGAGAGGTTAAGTAGTCTTTGACTATTTACGCTGTAGGGCTATCGCCAAGCGGTAAGGCAGCGGCTTTTGATGCCGCCATTCCCTGGTTCGAATCCAGGTAGCCCTGCCATACACAACGATATTGAGATTTTACCAATTATCTTGATATCTACAGATCAAGTTGCGGAAGTGGCGGAATTGGTAGACGCACCAGATTTAGGTTCTGGCGCCGCAAGGTGTGAGAGTTCAAGTCTCTCCTTCCGCACCATTATCGGAAAACCCAGCATGATTTTGCTGGGTTTTTTCTTTTTTTGGTTCTGGACTCGGGAAATCATTAGATTTGCCGAATTAAAAAAGCGAGCTCATGGATCGCTTTTTTTCTATCTGTGGATTGAGTAACTTACTACATACCTAAAGCGTATTTCAGTACTTGAGCCTTGATCGGTCCTGAGTTTTCAGCAAACTTCAATGCAGCATTACGTACAAACTTCAATGGCCCAAGGTCGTTGCTAAAACCTTTATAGAAAAAGTCCATGCCAGTCTGCATGAGTAAGTTGTCAGGTCGACGTGCACGTTCGTATTTCGCGAGTAAGGCATCTTCCAGCTGTTCTTGGTGTTCTGTTACCGAAAGGAGAACGTCTACATCTTTGAAGCCTAAGTTTACCCCTTGCCCTGCAAGCGGATTGATCGTATGAGCAGAGTCACCTACTAATACGCAATTTTTGCTTGAGTAGCTTTGCGCATGACGACGAGTGAGTGGGAATGAGCCAAACTGTAAAACTTCAATATCGCCCAATTCAACAGGGAAATGACGTAAGATTTCTTCCCTTAGTTGAGGTTTACCCATCGCACACAGTTGTTTAATGCGTTTTGGCGAGTCATACCAAACCAACGAACCTTGGCCTACTTCTTGACCGTCTTCATTAGTCAAAGAGCACAAAGGTAAAAATGAACGCGGGCCTGAAGGAGTAAATTGTTGCCAAGTGATATCTTGCTGTGGCAATTCTGTTTTCACGTTAATCAACATGCAGTGTTGTCGGTAATCCCACGCAGTCACACCAATTCCAGCCAATTGACGAACTTTAGAGTTTGCACCATCAGCACCAATTACCCAGTTAGCTTCAAACTGCACCCCACTTTCTAGTGTCACAAGGTTTACATCTGCAAACTCAATGTCTTTTAATCGCTCGGGACACATCACGGTTAGATTGTCATACTGAGAGAAGACTTGCCAAAGACCTAATTGGATTAGGCGGTTTTCAACGATATAACCTAGCTGCTCCAATGACAGTTCATCAGAGTGAAAACGAGCACGGCACTCCGGGTGCTCCCAAGTTTCTAAACGCCGATAAGGGCAAACTCGCATACTTTTAATTTCTGACCATGCGCCGAGTGAATCAAGTAACTCCACCGACTGGTGCGAAATCGCAGATACGCGAATATCCATCGCCTGAGCGGCATCAAAAGCTTTGGGTTTTGCACCTTCAACCAAGACAACGCTTCTGCCCTGCTTGGCAAATCCAACAGCGACGGCTGCCCCAACCATACCGCCACCGATCACGGCGATGTCATACTTGTTCATTTTTTACTCTTCATCGTGCTGATTAATTGGCGTTTTTTATTGTACTTTCCATGGCTATTTTTACAAAATTGTTTAACAAAAAACCTTGTTCTGCATAGGGCGAAAAACTAGATTTCATCAGGCTTTGCAGAGAATTAGCCAGATCACTAGTCAGGTGCTTTTTAAAGCAGTACAATACGCCGCTTACCGCCGTGATGGCGGCTATAATTTGAGCAATAGCTCTCCAATTTAAGTACAACTGAACGAGCGAAAGTGAGATGAGTAAGAAACTGCTAATTAAAACCTGGGGCTGCCAGATGAACGAATACGATTCATCAAAAATGGCCGACCTGCTTAATGCTGCAAACGGCTACGAGCTGACGGAAGAGCCAGAGGAAGCAGACGTACTTCTACTTAACACCTGTTCGATCCGTGAAAAAGCGCAAGAGAAAGTTTTCCACCAGCTAGGCCGTTGGAAAACACTAAAAGATAAAAAACCTGGCGTAGTTATCGGTGTAGGTGGTTGTGTAGCAACGCAAGAAGGTGACCATATTCGTGAACGTGCACCATACGTCGACGTTATTTTTGGCCCACAAACTCTGCACCGCCTACCTGAGATGATCAAACAATCTCAGTCGGATGACGCACCAGTTATGGACATTTCGTTCCCAGAGATCGAAAAGTTCGACCGCCTACCAGAGCCTCGTGCGGAAGGCGCGACAGCATTCGTTTCTATTATGGAAGGCTGCTCGAAGTACTGTACTTACTGTGTCGTACCGTACACTCGTGGTGAAGAAGTAAGCCGTCCAATGGATGATGTGCTGTTCGAAATCGCACAGCTTGCTGAACAAGGCGTACGTGAAGTAAACCTACTGGGTCAAAACGTAAACGCGTACCGCGGTCCAACACACGACGGTGAAATCTGTTCATTTGCAGAACTGCTTCGTTTGGTTGCGTCTATCGATGGTATCGACCGTATTCGTTTCACAACGAGCCACCCGCTAGAATTCACTGACGACATCATCGCGGTTTACGAAGATACGCCAGAGCTTGTGAGCTTCCTGCACTTACCTGTGCAAAGTGGTAGTGACCGTATCCTAACTATGATGAAACGCCCTCACACCGCTATCGAGTACAAGTCGATCATCCGTAAACTGCGTAAAGCTCGTCCTGATATTCAAATCAGTTCAGACTTTATTGTTGGTTTCCCTGGTGAGACAGACAAAGACTTCCAAGACACAATGAAGCTAATCAAAGATGTAGACTTTGACATGAGCTTCAGCTTCATCTTCTCTCCACGTCCAGGTACGCCAGCAGCGGATTACCCTTGTGATGTATCAGAACAAGTGAAGAAAGAGCGCCTTTACGAACTACAGCAAACTATCAATGCTCAAGCGATGCGTTACTCTCGCTTAATGCTTGGCACAGAACAACGTGTTCTAGTTGAAGGTCCTTCGAAGAAAAACCTAATGGAACTACGCGCTCGTACAGAAAACAACCGTGTAGTAAACTTTGAAGGTAGTGCAGACCTAATTGGTCAGTTCGTTGATGTGAAGATCGTAGACGTATTTGCGAACTCACTGCGTGGTGAGCTAGTACGTACTGAAAAAGACATGGATCTTCGTAGTGTGATTTCCCCAACGCAGATGATGGCGAAAACACGTCGCGAAGATGAGCTGGGTGTAGCTACTTTTACGCCATAAGCTCGTATAAATAGCCATGGAGAGCCTGGTCGTTATCAGGCTCTCATTAAGTGGCAAAAAATGAGAGGCAACATTGAGTAATAAAATCGTAACTCTAGAAATTAACCTAGAACCTTCCGACAACCGCCGACTTGCTAGCCTGTGCGGTCCATTCGATGACAACATCAAGCATTTAGAACGTCGTCTAGGCGTTGAAATTAACCACCGTAGTGACCATTTTACAATTGTCGGTAAACCTCATACCGCATCAGCTGCGCTGGATATCCTGAAAACTCTGTATGTTGATACCGCACCTGTACGAGGTGAGATCCCAGACATTGAGCCTGAACAGATCCATTTAGCGATTAAAGAGTCTGGTGTTCTTGAGCAGAATACTGAGTCTAATATCGAGCATGGTAAAGAAGTCTTCGTCAAAACCAAGAAAGGTGTGATCAAACCACGTACGCCAAACCAAGCGCAGTACTTGGTTAATATGGTCACGCATGATATTTCTTTTGGTATTGGCCCAGCTGGTACAGGTAAAACTTATCTTGCCGTTGCTGCAGCAGTTGACGCACTAGAGCGCCAAGAGATCCGTCGTATTCTATTGACGCGCCCTGCGGTTGAAGCCGGTGAGAAACTGGGCTTCCTACCTGGTGACTTAAGCCAGAAAGTCGACCCATACCTACGTCCGCTATACGATGCCCTATTTGAAATGTTGGGCTTTGAGCGCGTAGAGAAGCTGATTGAACGTAACGTGATTGAGGTAGCCCCTCTTGCTTACATGCGTGGTCGTACTCTAAACGACGCTTTCATCATTCTTGATGAGAGTCAGAACACCACGGTTGAGCAGATGAAGATGTTCCTAACGCGTATTGGTTTTAACTCTCGCGCAGTTATCACTGGTGACGTCACGCAAATCGACTTACCTCGTGGTGCAAAATCAGGTCTTCGTCATGCTATTGAAGTATTAAGCGAAGTCGACGACATCAGCTTTAACTTCTTCTTAGCAGACGACGTTGTACGTCACCCAGTGGTTGCTCGTATCGTTAACGCGTATGAGAAGTGGGAAGCACAAGACCAGAAAGAGCGTAAAGAGTTCGAGAAGCGTCGTCGTGAAGAACGCGATGCGAAGTTACTAGAAGCAGCAAAAGCTGAACTGAATGCACAAGTTGCTTCCACTAAGGAATAATCATGGCGATTGAACTTGATCTGCAACTGGCAGTCGAAAATGAAGAAGGGCTGCCTTCGCAGCAAGATTTCCAATTGTGGCTAGATAAGACGATTCCTCTCTTCCAGCCACAAGCCGAAGTGACCATTCGCATTGTGGATGAACAAGAAAGTCACACGCTTAACCATGAGTATCGTGGTAAAGATAAACCGACTAATGTGCTGTCTTTTCCATTTGAAGCTCCTCCGGGTATGGAAATAGATTTACTTGGCGACTTAATTATTTGCCGCCAAGTCGTTGAAAAAGAGGCAATTGAACAGAACAAGCCTCTGTTAGCACATTGGGCGCATATGGTTGTACATGGCAGCTTGCATCTGCTAGGTTATGATCATATTGAGGATGACGAAGCCGAAGAGATGGAGTCCCTCGAAACCGAAATCATGCAAGGTATGGGCTATGAAGACCCTTACATTGCTGAAAAAGAGTAGCCATTGGCTATTCAGCAGGGAAAGGCGAACCACCAAAATGATTCTCGTGTTCGCCTCTCTATGTGTGCTATCACACTTCTGATAGCGTTACTTAATTGAGAAACAATGAACGAAGATAATTCTCCCTCTTCTAACGAAGATAAGAAAGAAAAGGCAGAAGGTCCGAGTAGAAAGTCCTTCTTTGAACGTCTAGGTCAATTATTTCAGGGCGAACCAAAAGATCGCCAAGAGCTTGTGGATGTTATCCGTGACTCTGAAGTCAATGACCTGATTGACCATGACACCCGCGATATGCTTGAAGGTGTTATGGAAATCTCCGAAATGCGCGTGCGTGACATTATGATCCCGCGTTCGCAAATGGTTACGGTTGAGCGTACTCACGACCTTGATACCTTGGTTGCCTTGATTACCGATGCTCAACACTCTCGCTACCCTGTGATCAGCGAAGATAAAGACCATGTGGAAGGCATTCTTCTTGCGAAGGACTTACTTAAATACTTAGGCTCAGGCAGTAATCCATTTGATATCGAAGAAGTTATTCGACCAGCCGTTGTGGTACCGGAAAGTAAACGCGTTGATCGACTGCTGAAAGAGTTCCGTGAAGAACGTTATCATATGGCCATTGTTGTCGATGAATTCGGTGGTGTTTCTGGTCTTGTGACCATTGAAGATATCCTTGAAGAAATCGTCGGGGATATCGAAGATGAATTCGATGAAAGCGAAGAGACAGACATTCGTAAGCTTAGCAAGCATACGTTTGCTGTCAGAGCGCTGACAACCATCGAAGAGTTTAATGAGACATTTGGAACTAACTTCAGCGATGAGGAAGTAGATACCGTTGGTGGCATGGTCATGACTGCCTTTGGTCACTTACCTTCTCGTGGTGAACTGGTTGAAATTGAAGGTTACAACTTCAAAGTCACCGCTGCCGATAACCGTCGTGTCATTCAACTCCAAGTGACGATCCCAGACGAAGAAACCCTGGTTGAAGCCACTCAAGAGTAACGCGATACCCATTGGGAATCTCAGAAAATTATAATGATGAATGAACTCTTTCATCGCCTCAAGCGGCCCTTAGTGGCCGCTTTTGTTGGCGCCTCTACTACGCTCGCTTTTGCACCTTACCAGTTGTGGCCTGTTGCCATTCTTAGCCCAGCTATTCTACTGATTCTTCTTGCTAACCAAACACCGAAACGCGCACTGTGGATTGGCTATGCTTGGGGGTTAGGTCAATTTGCAACTGGCGTTAGCTGGGTGTACGTCAGTATCTCCGGCTTTGGTGGCATGCCACTGATTGCTAATTTATTTTTAATGGGCTTGCTTGTCGCCTACTTGGCTGTTTATTCCGGCTTATTTGCTTGGCTCAACAACAAACTCTTTCCTCAATTTACGCTCACAAAAGCGCTTCTCGCTGCGCCCGCTTTATGGCTAATCAGCGATTGGTTGCGTGGTTGGGTGATGACCGGCTTCCCGTGGCTATGGCTAGGCTACAGCCAGATTGATGCTCCACTAGCAAGCTTTGCGCCTATCGGTGGCGTGGAACTGCTCACTCTGTTTATCCTTATTAGTGCGGGGGCATTAGCCTATGCTTGGGTTCATAAACAGTGGCTGATGGTGATTATTCCTGCGGTATTACTCAGCACAGGCTTTGGGATTCGAAACTACGATTGGGTAACACCTCGGCCAGAAGACACGACTAAGCTCGCGCTGATTCAAGGTAACGTTGACCAAAACCTTAAGTGGCTGCCAAGCCAACGTTGGCCAACCATCATGAAATACGCCGATCTCACTCGTGAAAACTGGGACGCTGATATTATCGTCTGGCCAGAAGCTGCAATTCCTGCTTTTGAAATTGAAGTGCCTTCATTTTTGAGCAATATTGACAGCGCAGCAAAAATGAATAATAGCGCAATCATCACTGGTGTCGTCAACCAAGCTGAGGATCGACAGTTCTACAACAGTATTCTGTCCCTTGGCATCACACCATACGGTGACTACAGTTTCGACTTGAGCGAACGCTACCATAAGCATCACCTATTACCGTTTGGTGAGTTTGTTCCATTTGAGGATATTCTGCGCCCATTAGCGCCATTCTTTAACTTGCCGATGTCGTCGTTTAGCCGTGGGGCTTTTGTGCAGCCCAACATCGTTGCGAATGGCATGCACATGGCACCAGCGCTTTGCTATGAGATCATCTTTAATGAGCAAGTGCGTCAAAATGTGACTGACGAAACAGACTTCATTCTAACGCTTTCGAACGATGCATGGTTTGGTCACTCTATCGGTCCTCTTCAGCATATGGAGATCGCCCGTATGCGTGCCTTAGAATTAGGTAAACCGCTCATCCGCTCGACTAACAACGGATTAACAGCGGTAACCGATCACGAGGGTAAAATCGTTGAGCAAGTACCGCAGTTTGAAACTGCAGTACTGCGCGCAGAGCTCACCCCAACCGATGGGAAAACGCCATATCGAATCGTTGGTACTTGGCCATTGTATATTTGGGTTGGGTTAAGTTTAGCGCTGGCTTTCGGCTTAAGAAGAAAACAGAGTTATACCAATCACAGTAAATAAGTGATCAGAAATAGCGTAGGAAAAATGCTTGAGAACAAGGCAAAAATTTTCGATAAGTAGTTATTCTACAATCAAAATTCTTAACGCAGTTATCGAGTATTTTAACAAGCTAGAATGACCAGTTATTTACTACGATTGGTATTAAGAACAGCTTGAAAGTAGAAAAGACCAAAAAGAGGCGACCAAGCCTCTTTTTTATTCATTACATTATACAGTCGTTACGCGCCATTTATGGCTTTAATGACTGGCGAGTAAAGCCTTTGTGACCACATTTAATACACGGAATGATTACAGTTGGGTGGTTATACGTTGTCTTGTGACCACACTCATCACAGACCAAAGTACCTAAGCCTATCACCTCTCCTGCTTCATATAGCCCTTGATGCTCTAAGTCATCGAACAACTCAACCCACTCAACTTTAGTTCGGTCTGTTATCTCTAACAGCCCTTGCCATATCGAATCCGCAATCGTTAAGTAAAACGGTCCGCTTTTGCTATCCTCGTAACTCTCTGAAAACTCTTTTAAGTCTGCTTTAAGGTACGCTTTGATTAAAGCCAATTCATCTTTGGTCAAGTCATTAGCAGCATCCACCACTTTGCCCGACGTCTCAATCGCTTTGTTAACTTCTTCCGGACTGTGCTTCAAGGTTTCAATCACATCCTCGAGCATTTCCTCATAACCTGTTTTACGTTTAGGCATAACTGACCTCCATCTTTCTCCTACCTGCGTCACTTAAGGGCGCATGGGTACAGATTGGCTATTGTTGTGATCCCTAGCTTTAGGTATTCTATGACGATCTATTTAAGTCTGTTCTAACCGAACTCACAAATTCCAAGATAACGGATACCATCGATGCAAGAACAATACAACCCACAAGATATTGAACAAAAAGTTCAAAAGCACTGGGATGACAACAAAACCTTTGTTGTAAGTGAAGACCCAAATAAAGAAAAATTCTACTGTCTATCCATGTTCCCATACCCAAGTGGTCGACTGCACATGGGTCACGTGCGCAACTACACTATCGGTGATGTAGTATCTCGTTTCCAACGCCTACAAGGCAAAAACGTGATGCAACCAATCGGTTGGGACGCATTCGGTCTACCTGCAGAAAACGCAGCAGTAAAAAACAAAACTGCGCCAGCACCTTGGACTTACGAAAACATCGAATACATGAAGAACCAACTTAAGCTTCTAGGCTTTGGTTACGATTGGAACCGTGAATTCGCAACATGTACACCGGAGTACTACCGCTGGGAACAAGAGTTCTTCACTAAACTTTACGAGAAAGGTTTAGTTTACAAAAAGACGTCTTCTGTTAACTGGTGTCCTAACGACCAAACTGTTCTTGCAAACGAGCAGGTTGAAGACGGTTGTTGCTGGCGTTGTGATACGCCTGTAGAGCAAAAAGAAATCCCTCAATGGTTCATCAAAATCACTGAGTACGCTCAAGAGCTACTAGACGACCTAGACAAGCTTGAAGGTTGGCCTGAAATGGTGAAAACCATGCAGCGCAACTGGATTGGCCGCTCTGAAGGCGTTGAGCTGAAGTTTGAAGTTAAGGGTCAACAAGACCTAGAAGTTTACACGACACGTCCAGATACGCTAATGGGTGTGACTTACGTGGGCATCGCAGCCGGCCACCCTCTTGCAGCTCTTGCTGCAGAGAACAACCCAGAGCTTGCAGCGTTTATCGACGAATGTAAGAACAACAAGGTTGCAGAAGCTGAGCTAGCGACAATGGAGAAGAAAGGTATGGCTACTGGCCTTACTGCTATTCATCCATTGAACGGCCGTGAAGTACCAGTATACGTAGCAAACTTCGTATTGATGGACTACGGTACAGGCGCGGTAATGGCAGTACCTGCGCATGACCAACGTGACTACGAGTTCGCAACGAAGTACGGTCTAGACATCGTGCCAGTTATCAAGCCTGCTGATGGCAGCGAGCTAGACATCTCTGAAGCAGCATACACTGAGAAAGGCGTACTATTCGATTCTGGTGAGTTCGACGGCCTAGAATTCCAAGCGGCGTTCGATGCAATTGCAGCAAAGCTAGAAGCAGAAGGCAAAGGCACTAAGACTGTAAACTTCCGTCTACGCGACTGGGGTGTATCTCGTCAACGTTACTGGGGCGCACCAATCCCAATGGTAACGACTGAAGACGGTGAAGTTCACCCAGTACCCGCTGACCAACTACCAGTGATTCTTCCAGAAGACGTGGTAATGGACGGCGTAACCAGCCCAATCAAAGCAGATAAAGAATGGGCGAAGACCACATTCAACGGCGAACCTGCTCTACGTGAGACAGATACGTTCGATACGTTCATGGAATCTTCTTGGTACTACGCGCGTTACTGTTCACCGCAAGCAGACGACATCCTAGATCCAGAAAAAGCAAACTACTGGCTACCAGTAGACCAGTACATCGGCGGTATCGAGCACGCTTGTATGCACCTACTGTACTCACGCTTCTTCCACAAGTTGCTACGTGACGCGGGCTATGTAACGTCTGACGAACCGTTCAAGCAGCTACTGTGTCAAGGCATGGTACTGGCAGACGCGTTCTACTTCGAGAACGAGAAAGGCGGTAAAGAGTGGGTAGCTCCAACAGACGTAGCCGTTGAACGTGATGGTAAAGGCCGCATTACTTCTGCTAAAGACACTGAAGGTCGCGATGTAACGCACTCAGGCATGATCAAGATGTCTAAGTCTAAGAACAACGGTATCGACCCTCAAGAAATGGTAGACAAGTACGGCGCTGACACAGTACGCCTATTCATGATGTTCGCGTCTCCAGCGGACATGACACTTGAATGGCAAGAGTCTGGCGTAGAAGGTGCGAACCGCTTCCTAAAACGTGTTTGGAAACTAGTGAAAGAGCACACAGCGAAAGGCGCAGCAGAAACAGTAGATACCGCAGCGCTTTCTGGTGATCAAAAAGCACTTCGCCGTGACGTTCACAAAACTATCGCGAAAGTGACGGACGATATCGCTCGTCGTCAAACATTCAACACCGCGATCGCAGCGATCATGGAGCTGATGAACAAACTAGCGAAAGCGCCTCAAGAATCTGTGCAAGATCGTGCAATTCTTGACGAAGCACTGAAAGCTATTGTTGTCATGCTTTACCCTATCACTCCGCATATCTCATACGAGCTATGGGCAGCACTAGGTGAAACAGACATTGATAACGCGGCATGGCCGACGTTTGACGAAAAAGCGCTAGTTGAAGACGAAAAAACTATCGTTGTTCAAGTTAACGGTAAGCTACGTGCGAAGCTAACAGTCCCAGCGGATATCTCTAAAGACGATATCGAACAGCTTGGTCTAAACGACGAAAACGTGGTTAAGTTCACTGATGGCCTGACTATTCGTAAAGTCATTTACGTTCCAGGTAAACTGCTGAACATCGTTGCAAACTAATCACAGCTTGCAATTTGTCTCTGTTTAGCGAACTTATTTGTTAACCAAGAGTCATTAAACAGGGTAGTTCGCTACCCTGTTTATTTACCTCAAACCATTCACATGAGTGGTTTAAGGTAAATAACCCCTTCAATTTAGGATGAATACAATCAATGCGCTTTTTCTCTTTGATTAAACTACCAGTGGTATTGGTATTAGCGGGGCTTCTTTCTGCCTGTGGTTTTCACCTTCGCGGCGAGTATTCCGTACCGGAAGGGCTGCACACTATGTCTTTCTCCAGCTACGATGAATACAGTGAATTGACTCGCTATGTACGCTCTCAACTCGAACTGAACAAAGTTGAACTTGTTCAACCATCATCGACTGTACCCAACCTTCATTTGACGGAAGCGACTATCGATGAGCGTACACTGTCTCTGTATCAAAATAGCCGTGCAGCAGAAAAAGAGCTGACATACGTAGTAAAATACCGTGTGACGATTCCTGGCTATGGCTCTAAAAACTTTACGACAACAGTAAACCGCAACTACCTAGACAACCCGTTAACGGCACTTGCAAAATCTGTTGAACGTGACGTAATTGAAGACGAGATGCGCTTGCAAGCTGCAAAACAGATGATGCGCCAGTTGGGTCGTATTCGCGCCGAATATGAAGCTGGACAAATCTCTGAGCCAGCGAATACAAACTCTTAATCACTATGCGAATTTATGCCGATAAATTAACGGATCATTTAACTAAACACGTTAAACAAGTTTACCTAATCTTTGGGAATGAGCCGTTACTGATTCAAGAGAGCCGCCAAGCAATCCAAAAGGCAGCGTTTCAACAAGGTTTTGAGGAAAAACACCGTTTTGCGGTAGACGCAAGCATCGACTGGAATCAAGTTTACGATTGCTTCCAAGCGATGAGCCTGTTCTCAAACCGTCAATTGATCGAGCTTGAAATCCCAGAAAGTGGCGTGACAACCGCCGTCAGCAAAGAGCTGCAAACACTGTGTGATATGCTGCATGATGACATCATGCTCGCCATTGTTGGTAGCAAACTGACCAAAGCCCAAGAAAATGCGAAATGGTTCAAAGCATTAAGCTCAAAAGGCGACTGGGTAAGCTGTTTGTCGCCAGATCTACAACGCTTACCTATGTTCATTCAGGCACGTTGCCGCACGTTGGGCCTAAAACCCGATCAACAATCACTGCAAATGTTGGCTCAATGGCATGAAGGTAACCTGTTTGCATTGTCACAAAGCTTAGAGAAATTGGCCCTACTCTACCCGGATGGTGAGCTGACCATCATACGTTTAGAGGAAGCCCTAAGTCGCCATAATCACTTTACTACGTTTAACTGGATCGACGCCTTACTGGCAGGTAAAGCAAACCGTGCACAACGTATTCTTCGCCAACTTGAGGCGGAAGGGGTCGAGACCGTGATCTTGATTCGAAGTGTACAAAAAGAGTTGAGCCAACTTTTAAATATGCATCAAGACTTAACTCAAATGGGAATGAACCAGGTATTTGAGAAATATCGAGTTTGGCAAAACAAGCGTCCACTCTATAACGCAGCACTGACCCGCTTATCGGCGAGTCGTATTTGTGCATTGCTCTCCTTGTTGGCTCAAGCAGAGATAAAAGCCAAAACTCAATATGACGAGTCTGTATGGCCAACTATTCATCAGTTGAGCTTAGAAACCTGCTCTCCTGATATTAAGCTGGCAATTTAAAAATCAAAGCGTGATATAGTGCGCGACCTGTTTTGCAAGCAAGAATGTAAAACACTGTAGAGATAAGAGACAAACCGAGGAAAACCGAGTGCTTCGCGAAGAACTGAAAGACTTTTTAGCTGATAAAGCCGACGACATGAAAGCGGAAGACATTATCGTCCTAAATGTGGAAGATAAATCAAGCGTGACAGATTACATGATCATCTGTACTGGCACATCCAAACGCCACGTTTCATCCATCGCTGACCACGTTGCAACAGAAGTGAAAAAAGCCGGTCTTGAGCCACTAGGAATGGAAGGTGAAAACGAAGGTGAATGGGTAGTCCTAGATATGGGCGACGCCATGCTTCACGTGATGCAAGAAGAGCACCGCGAACTCTACCAGCTAGAAAAACTCTGGGGTTAATCTTTTGAAAATTCAACTAATTGCTGTTGGCACAAAAATGCCAAAATGGGTTGAGGAAGGCTTTCAAGAATATCGTCGCCGTTTCCCACATGATATGCCATTGGAGTTGATTGAAATCTCTGCTGGCAAACGTGGAAAAAATGCCGATATCGCTCGCATCCTGCAAAAAGAAGGGGAAGCGATGCTCGCTGCGGTACCAAAAGGCAACCGTATCGTCACGTTAGATATCCCAGGTAAAAAATGGGACACTCCTCAACTTGCTGAGCAGTTAGAAGCTTGGAAATTAGATGGCCGTGATGTATCAATCTTAATCGGCGGTCCTGAAGGACTCGCTCCTGCATGCAAAGCTGCAGCAGACCAAAGCTGGTCATTGTCTGCCTTAACGCTACCCCACCCTTTAGTGCGTATCGTAATGGCAGAAAGCTTGTACCGAGCGTGGAGCATCACCGCGAACCATCCTTACCACCGCGAATAATCGTTGTTTAACTTTAGAGCCAAGCGTTAATGATTCGTAAGCGCCGCAGTCAAATCCGAGATTATCAAGCCGAAGCGCGTCTGTTTGCCAGCCGCGCTATTGTCGCTTTTATCGGCATTGTTCTCTTGATGGGAGCTCTGGTCGCCAACATGTACAACATTCAGGTGAACCAGTTTCAAGATTATCAAACCCGCTCGAACGATAACCGTATCAAAGTGGTTCCTATCGCGCCTAACCGAGGTCTGATTTATGACCGAAATGGTGTTTTACTGGCAGAGAACCGTCCCGTCTTTAACTTAGAACTGACTCCAGAAAAAATTAAAGACATTGATGCAACCATCCAAGAACTACAAACCATTCTGGAAATTACCCCAGATCAGATTGAACGTTTCCACCAAGAGCGTAAACGGACTCGTCGATTTAAGTCAGTCCCACTGCTTACCCAACTGAACGAAAAACAAGTAGCGGTATTCTCCGTCAATCAGTACCGCTTTCCTGGTGTAGAAATAAGTGCGACCTTAAAGCGCTATTACCCTTTCAGCGAAGTATTAACCCACGTGATTGGTTACGTTTCTCGAATCAATGATCGCGACATGCAGCGCCTGATCCGAGAAGAAAAAGACGCAAACTATCAAGCCACTCGCGACATTGGTAAGCTGGGTATCGAAAAATACTACGAAGACCTCTTACACGGTACGGCCGGATATCAAGAAGTCGAAGTAAACAGCCGCGGCCGAGTAATTCGTACGTTAAAGTACGTTCCACCTGTACCCGGAAAAGACATCGTTTTAAACCTTGATATCAACTTGCAGCTGTACGTACACCAATTATTGGATGGCCGCAGAGGCAGTGCTGTAGTGATCGATCCTAGAGACAACGGCGTACTGGCTATGGTTTCAAGCCCTAGCTACGATCCTAACTCGTTCGTGCACGGAATCTCAGGTAAAGACTATCGCGCCCTTTTGAACGATAAAAACCGTCCCTTGGTCAACCGAACCACACTTGGCATTTATCCACCCGCGTCTACCATCAAACCATTTATGGCGGTAGCCGCGCTACAAGAAGGTGTCGTCACACCGAACACTACGCGAAATGATCCAGGTTATTGGCGCATACCAAACTCCAACACTCGCCCATTCCGTGACTGGTTGCGTTGGGGACACGGACGCGTCGATATCATTAAGTCGATCGAAGAGTCTGTTGATACCTTCTACTATCAAATCGCTTATGACATGGGTATTGACCGTATTTCGAATTGGATGATGATGTTCGGTTTTGGTGATTACACTGGCATCGATATCTACGAAGAAAGTAAGGCGAATATGCCGACTCGTGACTGGAAAATGTCTCGCCATAAAACCCCGTGGTACAAAGGCGATACGATCCCTGTGGGTATCGGCCAAGGTTATTGGACAGCAACACCAATGCAAATCGCCAAAGCGACCTCCGTATTAGTAAATGAGGGAGAAGTGATCGCACCTCACTTACTAAAAGCGACGATAGAGAACGGCAACGACTTCGAAGAACAACAAACAACAGAATACGTGACTTACCCGCCAATCAAGAATGTACCGAAAAAGTACTGGGATATGGCGAAAGAAGGTATGCGTCGTGTAAACCATGGCACGCGCGGAACAGCTCGACGCTCATTCTACAAAATGAGTTATCAAACAGCGGGTAAATCAGGTACTGCACAGGTCTTCGGTCTGGGTGAAAACGAAGAGTACAACGCAGATGAGATCGCCGAACACTTACGTGACCATGCGTTATTTACTGGCTTTGCACCATTTGACGATCCAAAAGTGGTCGTCACTGTAGTGCTAGAAAACGCTGGCGGTGGTTCTAGCAACGGAGCCCCAGTAGTGAGAAAGATCTTTGATCGAGTCGTACTTGGCCCAGAAGAAATTGAGCCTGATAACAATGCGAAGAAAGAGGTAAAACAGTAATGAAGATGGATCCCTCTACAGGTAAAAATCGCGCCCTGTTTGAACGCTTCCATATCGACTTACCACTCCTACTTGGCATATTGGCGCTGATGGGGTTTGGCCTAGTGATCATGTACAGCGCTAGTGGCCAAAGTTTACTGATGATGGATCGCCAAGCTATGCGGATGGTGCTTTCACTCGTTGTGATGATCGTTCTTGCGCAGCTTTCTCCACGAACATACGAGAGCTTGGCACCTTTGATGTTCGTCGGCGGCGTCATACTGCTCTTTGGCGTGCTGTTTTTCGGTGAAGCATCTAAAGGCGCACAACGTTGGCTTAACCTCGGTTTTGTGCGCTTTCAACCTTCCGAGTTATTGAAGCTCGCGGTGCCATTAATGGTGGCACGCTATGTTGGTCGACAGCCCCTTCCGCCAACGCTAAAAACACTCATCGTTGCACTGATTATGGTCTGCTTGCCAACCATCCTCATTGCAAAACAGCCTGACTTAGGGACCTCTATTCTAATCGCCGCTTCCGGTATTTTTGTTATCTTCCTCGCGGGCATTAGTTGGAAAATCATCGCTGGTGCCGCCATCGCACTCGGTGGTTTCATTCCGATTTTGTGGTTCTTCTTGATGCGCGAATACCAAAAAGTTCGCGTACGTACTCTGTTTAACCCAGAGTCAGATCCGCTTGGTGCGGGCTACCACATTATTCAGAGTAAAATCGCGATTGGCTCTGGTGGTATTTCAGGCAAAGGTTGGTTGCAAGGCACTCAATCACAACTGGAATTTCTTCCTGAACGACACACTGACTTTATCTTTGCAGTAATTGCTGAAGAATGGGGTATGATTGGCTTCCTTTGCCTTTTAGCCATCTATCTATTTATTATTGGACGAGGTTTATACCTCGCCAGCCAAGCGCAAACTGCATTTGGACGAATGATGGCAGGCAGTATTGTACTCAGCTTCTTCGTGTATATTTTTGTAAATATTGGCATGGTAAGTGGCATCCTACCTGTAGTAGGTGTACCGTTGCCACTCATTAGTTATGGCGGCACATCAATGGTAACTTTGATGGCTGGCTTTGGTATTCTGATGTCAATTCATACGCACCGAAAAGCATTCTCTAAGGCGACCTAGACATGCAAAAACGCGCTTTATATTCCTTGGTTTTCTCTGCTCTTATTTTGGCAGGCTGTTCATCAACTAGCCAAAAAGAACAAGAAGGCCGTTACGAACTCGAATCCGATGTTGCACCGGATACACCGCTTTCAGTCGAACACATCGAGGATGCGCACCCTAAATATGAACCGTACAGCCTAGGTGGGAACAAAGATTACCACTTGCGTGGCAAAGACTACAAAATAGTTCGCGATGCCAAAGGCTTTAAAGAAAAAGGCCGCGCATCTTGGTATGGGAAGAAGTTCCAAGGTCATTTGACTTCTAATGGCGAAATCTATGACATGTACTCAATGACGGCTGCGCATAAAACGCTACCGTTACCAAGTTACGTAAAAGTTACCAATACTGACAACGGCAAAACCACCGTAGTACGAGTTAATGACCGAGGTCCGTTTCACGATGGCCGTATTATCGATTTAAGCTATGCCGCAGCACATAAGTTAGATGTGATAAAAACAGGTACAGCTAACGTGGAAATTGAAGTAATCAGTATCAATCAGCCCACGGATAAAAAATCTTTAGAAGCGCACCCTAAGTACGTTATTCAGGTGGCATCATCAAAAAGTGAAGAACGCGCACGAACTTTAGGGACAGAGCTTGGTCAAAAACTGGATACAGAAACTTTCCTAGAAAATGCGAAAGAGTCTTATCGCTTGTTGTTAGGGCCATTTACTGACTATTCCCTGACGCAAGCCACTCTAGATAAAGTAAAGTTGCTCGGCTATTCGTCTGCATTTATTAAAAAACACAACACTGCCAAATGACCTAGTGTCATGAATTTCTCCTCGATCCCCTCTTACATAGCTGGGGATTCTGATAAGATGTCCGCAGTTAACCCAAAAATTTGAATTACCATGAATAAAAATAAGTTTGTGAAATCTATTCTCGTTTCTTCGGTTGCCCTTTCTGCAACTTTCGCTCAATCTGCTCTTGCATCACCTATCGTTGTTCCAGATGCCCCTCAAATCGCGGCGAAGGGCTACGTACTGATGGATTACCATTCAGGTAAAGTGCTGGCAGAGAAAGAGATGAACACAAAGTTGTCTCCAGCCAGTCTGACTAAGATGATGACCAGCTACGTAATCGGCCAAGAACTAGCGCGTGGTAATATCTCAGAAGATGACGATGTCACCATCAGTAAAAATGCATGGGCGAAAAACTTCCCTGAATCATCAAAAATGTTCATTGAAGTGGGCACAACTGTAAAAGTACGTGACCTAAACCGCGGTATCATCGTCCAGTCTGGTAACGATGCCTGTGTAGCAATGGCTGAACACATTGCAGGCTCAGAAGATGCGTTTGTTGACCTAATGAACGCTTGGGCCAACACACTAGGTATGACGAACTCGCACTTTGCCAACGTTCATGGTCTAGATAACGCCGAGCTGTACTCGACACCATACGACATGGCATTGCTAGGTAAAGCCCTGATCCGTGACGTACCAAATGAGTACCGCGTGTACTCAGAGAAGAAATTTACTTACAACGGCATCACCCAATACAACCGTAACGGTCTACTTTGGGATAAGAGCATGAACGTTGATGGCATCAAAACGGGTCACACAAGCAATGCGGGTTACAGCCTAGTAAGTTCAGCAACTGAAGGCCAAATGCGTTTGGTTGCGGTCGTTATGGGCACGAAAGATGCCAATGCTCGTAAGTCAGAAAGCAAAAAGCTACTAAGCTACGGCTTCCGTTTCTTCGAAACAGTAGCACCGCACAAAGCAGGTGAAACGTTCGTTGAAGAAAAAGTGTGGATGGGTAACAAAGACACTGTAGCGTTGGGCCTTGACCAAGATACTTACGTAACACTACCACGTGGTGAAGCGAAAAACCTAAAAGCCAGCTTCGTTCTTGAAAAAGAGCTAGAAGCCCCAATTAATAAAGGTGATGTAGTTGGTAAGCTATACTATCAGATCGATGGTGAAGATATTGCCGAATACCCACTAATGGCACTAGAAACCGTAGAGCAAGGTAGTCTATTTAGCCGCATGTGGGATTACATCGTATTGTTATTCAAGAGCTTCTTCTAAGAAGAACGTTAGAGTAGCAAACTTATTCGCAAAGCCGCCTGAAAGGGCGGCTTTTTAAGTTTGAGATCCTCGTCTTGAGTTCCCCCTAATTTGACTGTACTATTTCGCACCGCAACGAATATCTACTGGAGTTATCGATATGCTAACCATCAACTCTGATGCAAAATTAAAAGACCTGCTTGAGTTCCCTTGTTCATTTACTTACAAGGTAATGGGTCATGCAAAGCCTGAACTTCCAGAGCTTGTTCTTGAAGTTATTCAGCGCCATGCTCCAGGTGACTACAGCCCGACCGTTAAACCAAGTGCTAAGGGCAACTACCACTCGGTATCAATCAACATCACTGCAACGTCTATCGAGCAAGTTGAGACGCTATACAAAGAGTTAGGTGAAATTGACATCGTGCGCATGGTTCTATAATTTTTTGATAGATTAAATTTTTTTTGAAAGCAGCTTCGGCTGCTTTCTTTTTATTTATCAACCAGATAACAAAACTTTACATCGCTTTCAGTTAAAAATCTGTTACTCAGCGGTAGAGCATCAGGGTTATCCGGTTTATAATCCAAAAACTTTATATATTAGCAACAGGAATTCCCATGCAACACCAACTTGTTGTAAAACGACTTGGCCGCCAAGACTATGAGCCTGTATGGAAGGCGATGCATGAGTTCACCGACCAACGCACAGAAGAAACCCCTGATGAAGTCTGGTTGGTAGAACATAATCCAGTATTTACGCAAGGTCAGGCAGGTAAAGCTGAGCACCTTATTAACACTGGTGACATTCCTGTTGTACAAAGTGATCGCGGAGGCCAGGTTACGTATCATGGCCCTGGTCAGTTGGTCGCCTATTTCTTGATCAACTTACGCCGCAAAAAATTAGGTGTACGAGATCTCGTTACCACTATCGAGAACCTCGTGATCAACACGCTAAAAGCATACAATATCGATTCGGCCGCGCGACCTGACGCACCAGGCGTTTACGTTGACGGTAAAAAAATATGCTCTCTCGGTTTACGCATTCGTAAAGGATGCTCGTTTCATGGCTTAGCCTTGAACGTAAATATGGATTTAACACCGTTTCTGCGTATTAATCCTTGTGGTTATGAAGGTATGGAAATGGTTCAGGTCAGCCAATTTGGCGGCCCAGACAATGTAGAAGCCGTAGAAAAACAATTAATAGAAGAACTCGTTACTTTGCTCGACTATGAGCAAGTAGAATTCAGCACAGAAGCACCTTCTCAAGGTAATAAAGCATGAGCAAACCAATCCAGATGGAAAAAGGCGTTAAATATCGTGACGCCGATAAAATGGCATTGATTCCCGTAAAGAACATGCCTACAGAGCAGAAAGAAGTGCTACGTAAGCCTGATTGGATGAAGATCAAGCTACCAGCCGACAGCCAACGAATTCAAGACATCAAGGCGGCGATGCGCAAGAATAAACTTCACTCCGTATGTGAAGAAGCATCTTGCCCTAACCTAGCGGAATGTTTTAACCACGGTACAGCTACCTTCATGATCCTAGGTGCCATTTGTACTCGTCGTTGTCCTTTCTGTGACGTTGCTCATGGCCGCCCATTACCACCGGAAGCAGAAGAGCCTCAAAAACTGGCGAAAACCATCGCCGATATGAAGCTGAAATACGTAGTAATCACTTCTGTAGACCGTGACGATCTGCGTGATGGTGGTGCACAGCACTTTGCCGACTGTAACCGCGAGATCCGTGCGTTGAACCCGCATATTAAGATTGAAACTCTGGTTCCTGACTTCCGTGGTCGTATGGACGTAGCGCTTGATCTAATGAAAGATAACCCGCCAGATGTCTTCAACCACAACCTAGAAACAGCGCCACGTCTTTACCGTAAAGCTCGCCCAGGTGCAAACTACAAGTGGTCGCTGGAGCTTCTTAAGAAGTTCAAAGAGCAGCATCCAGATGTACCGACCAAATCTGGTTTGATGATGGGTCTTGGTGAAACCAAAGAAGAAATCATCGAAGTACTGAAAGATCTACGCGCACACGGCGTAACGATGCTGACTCTAGGTCAGTACTTAGCGCCAAGCCGTCACCACTTGCCAGTAGAGCGTTACGTTCCGCCATCAGAGTTTGACGAGCTAAAAGAAGTTGCACTAGAGCTTGGCTTCACGCACGCAGCGTGTGGTCCATTTGTTCGCTCTTCTTACCATGCTGATATGCAGGCTCAAGGCATCGAGATTAAATAAGCACTCGCTTATTTTGAAGAGAAAAGGTTGGCTCAGTGCCAACCTTTTTTGTATCTGGCAAATGATGATAAAAAGCCATTCTACCACTGTCATTCTGAACAGCGAGGAACGAGCGTGATTGAGAATCAGTTTCCAACGTACTGATGATTTTTAGGGAAACTCTGAGTAAAAGAGTGTGCCTCAACAATATTCCTGATCTCGCCTAGGCTCGTCGGAATGACGTGGTTTGGATATATTGAAAAGGGACAGTGTTGGTAGCCATCTCCTTATCACACACTCTTCGCTATATCTCATTCCAAACGCCAGACAAACAAAAAGGCCCTCAATTGAGGACCTTTAGTATATCAATGTTCAAAATAGATGAGTCGAGTTCTAGGAGAACACACGGAGTTTGCGCGAGCAAGTGAGTATGTTCGACACCGAAATTGACTCATTCTATGAAGAATAGTTAGGCGTAAACCGGTAGACGCTTACAAATTTCGAGCACTTTCTGTTTAGTCGCTTCGATAACTTCTTCGTTGCCGATGTTATCTAGAACGTCACACATCCAGTTTGCTAGCTCTTTTGCGTCTTCTTCAGTGAAGCCACGACGAGTGATCGCTGGCGTACCTACACGAATACCAGACGTTACGAATGGGCTGCGTGGGTCATTTGGTACTGAGTTTTTGTTCACTGTGATGTTTGCTGCACCTAGTGCCGCGTCTGCATCTTTACCAGTGATGTCTTTGTCGATCAGGTCCACAAGGAACAAGTGGTTTTCTGTGCCGTTAGATACGATTTTGTAGCCACGCTCTTGGAATTGACCAACCATTGCTTTTGCGTTTTTCACTACGCGAGCTTGGTAAGCTTTGAACTCTGGCTCCATCGCTTCTTTGAACGCTACTGCTTTACCAGCGATAACGTGCATTAGAGGGCCACCTTGACCACCAGGGAACACTGCTGAGTTCAATTTCTTGTACATATCTTCGCCAGCATTTGACAAGATAAGACCACCGCGAGGACCTGCTAGTGTTTTGTGTGTTGTTGTTGTTACTACGTGAGCGTGTGGAACAGGTGTTGGGTATTCGCCTGCTGCGATAAGACCCGCTACGTGCGCCATATCAACGAAAAGGTAAGCATCTACTTTGTCAGCGATTTCACGCATGCGCTTCCAATCAACGATTTGCGAGTAAGCAGAGAAACCACCGATGATCATCTTAGGCTTGTGCTCAAGCGCTAGCTGTTCCATCTCGTCGTAGTTGATTTGACCCGCTTCATCGATACCGTAAGGGATAACGTTGTAGTGCTTACCAGAGAAGTTTACTGGAGAACCGTGAGTCAGGTGACCACCGTGCGCTAGGCTCATGCCTAGAACTGTATCGCCTGGGTTAAGAAGCGCCATGTAAACCGCGCTGTTTGCTTGAGAACCTGAGTGAGGCTGTACGTTCGCGTATTCACAACCGAACAGTTTGCATGCACGGTCGATAGCAAGTTGTTCCGCTTTATCTACGTACTCACAACCGCCGTAGTAACGCTTGCCTGGGTAGCCTTCAGCGTATTTGTTCGTTAGCTGAGAACCTTGCGCTTCCATTACACGTGGGCTTGTGTAGTTTTCAGAAGCGATAAGTTCAATGTGTTCTTCCTGGCGAAGAGTTTCTTCCTGGATAGCTGCGAACAGTTCCGCATCGTAATCTGCGATGTTCATATCACGCTTAAGCATCTGTATCTCCTGACTCAGATTAGTACTGAAAGTTGCAAAAAAACTGTTGAATGACCCTACGCAAACGTTTTCGTCACCCTAATGGCGCGCATTCTACATAATTTGATCTGGGTCATAAAGAGAAATTTACAATTTTTCTCATGCAGTTTTTTCATGATGGCAAGCAATCTGTATCACGCCCGCATTGCAATTGCATAACGACGATCTATTGCCTGTCAATTTTGTGCTTTACACCCTGTAAAACAGCAATTACATAGGTTTACCGTAAATTTTACCCTCTAGCTACCGAAAAGATCATCTTTTTACTACTATGCACGCCTTATTTATCACTAATGACTGCAACATTGATGGAAAAACACTCATTAAAAGAAGACTGGATAGCGATTCTCACGGGTACTTTTTTGGTAGCTCAAGGCGTTTTCTTTCTCCAATCCGCAAACCTCCTAACAGGGGGGACGACAGGATTGGCTCTGCTTATTAGCCAATTTACACCTTTTACGTTTGGTGTGCTGTACTTTTTAGCAAACAGTCCCTTTTACTTGCTAGCATGGAAACGCTTCGGCCGTCATTTCGCCATTAATAGTGCCATTTCTGGCGCTTTGGTTTCTATCTTTGCCGATCATCTTTATTTGCTAATCTCGCTCGAATCGGTAAATGAAGTTTATTGTGCCGTCGCAGGTGGGCTTTTAATGGGACTCGGTATGCTGATCTTGTTCCGACATCGCTCCAGCTTAGGTGGCTTTAACGTGCTGTGTTTATTTATTCAGGACAAATTTGGCATTTCAGTTGGCAAAAGCCAAATGGCAATCGATGCGTGCATCCTGTTTGCGTCATTCTTCTTTGTCACTCCAGAAGTAATTGGTCTTTCGATTTTGGGCGCGTTTGCACTGAATGTCGTGTTAGCGATGAACCACAAGCCTCATCGCTATTCCGTGACCTACGGTTCATAAACTTTTGATGATAATTGGAGCGCAATTTATAAGATTTCGCGCTCCAATCGCTATATAATATTTCGCCATTTCCAAATAACGCGGTGCGGTATGCGCGATTTTTTGCAACAAGCCAAACAAACTCACAGTTGTATTGCGATTGGCGAGTTGGTCTATAATCCGAAGACACAAACTCTTCATCAAGACACTGTCGCGATTGATCTCGAACCTCGTACCATTGAGTTATTAGAGCTGCTGCTAACAAGCGTGGGACATCCGCTCTCTGCCGATACCATTATCGAAACCATTTGGCAGAGCAAATTCATCTCTAAGAATGTACTCACTAACCGCATTAGCACCTTACGTGCGCTGCTACAACAGCATCTCCCCGAGTACGATGCGACTAAGCTCTTGGTCACTTATCCTCGCAAAGGTTACTTTCTAAACCCAGCGAATATCCGTTTAGTGCCACCAGCGAAAAACCATCGACGTGCTATTACAGCTCAAGTTGCGAACCGTAAGAACATCAAGCTGATTTTGGCTTATAGCTTATGTGCCGTACTTGTGGTTTGTAGCGTGACGCTCGCAAGCTTGTTATGGCAACGCCAAGAGATTTCAACGCAGCAAACACGTCATCAGTTACTTATCCCCAAAGTCGAGTTGCTGCTCAACCGTGTCGATGCGATTGGCTCCCAAGCAAGAAAATATCGCATACTGGTCAAAGCCATCTTGCTGCAACAACAGGTCGAATATCCATACACCGACATCGCCAACCAAGACGCTCCCAGTTACTTTCTTGATCCTATCGGTCATACGCCGTATTTCCCTGGCGCGCGAAACATGCAGACCAGTGATTACGAACTCAACATAGAGTTAAAAGACGGCGCAGAGCAAGGCACCTTGAAAGCTCAGATGAACCTTATTTATCCTGCGACAGGGAAACTGGCGTTTCGCAACGAATACACACTGCACTTATCCGACCTACAATCGGATATCTTCCAAATTCACTCAGATGTCGCGCAATACTTCAACTTGCCTGCACCTTCGGCAAGCACATGGCAGCTGTCAGACGTTCACCAAAAAATGCTGTTTGAGAATGTCTTTTCTAACCAACCTCTCCAACAAGCTGATGAGTTTGCAGCTATCACAACCGCAAGGCATCTCGCGTTATACGAGCAAGAGCCTCAAAAGCTGGAAGCGTATTTGACGCAAGTTCAGTCGTCGTTCGATGTTTTGCCAGATGAGCTAAGCCTCTGGTTGGGCGTGTTGCATTTCAAACTAGGTAACCTAGACCGAGCAAAAGTTCTGTTGACTACTCCAGATGGCGACTCACGCATTCAAAACGCGCTGATTTATACGTTTGTGTCTCACATCGCTTATAAGCAAAACAAACTTGAACAGTTCCGTCTCAACTACATGGAATCACTGGTGGCACTGCTGCGCGTTTTACCCTCCGAGACATTATTTGAACGTCTTTCTCAATCAGAATCGAAAGAAACTTGCCTTCAACCATGGAAAACTTTGCATGTCAGTTTGACCGATCAAGAAATTATCAGCCGATGGAAAGCGCTCATCAATGAGTATTGCACCAACGTAGCTAACGAAATAAGCCCAAATAAAACAAAGACCTAAATATAAAATTAAGCTTTCGTTAAGCGCTATTAGCTTTTGTTTTTTGCCCTTTTTATCTCACTGAACTTAGCATGCTCGCATTCAAGCAACGGCCCAACATGAAGCGGCCTTATCAATCAGGAATGTAAACCATGCTAAACAAAATGACGCTTATCGCAGCCGCAACTCTGGCTCTTTACGGCTGTGGCGGAGGTTCGTCTTCTGGCAGCGCTAATCCAAACAAAGTGCCTCAAGAAAGTTTCGACATCGCGATTCAAAACTCCATTTTCGCTCCCGAGACAAACACACAACTTAGCTACTCGTTTAGCTTGGATGGCCAATCTGAAGGTGACATGAAGCTGAGCTTTCAAGCGATGGATAGCGAGCAAATATTGGCAGCATTGGCACAAATCCCAAACAGCGAGGCAATGGTCCAGTTGGTTAATGACTTGGTGAACTACGGCGCCAAACAGTTCTACTATTCTGACGAACAGTACAACGACGATGAAGAGAGCAATACGCTTTATTTTGCAGGCTCTGATGGCGCACTTCATGAAGTCACCGACGCTTATTCCATTAACCAGCAGTTTGTTGCCATGCTGATGCACAGCAGCCCTATTTTCCGTCTCAACGGTGACGACGTAAAAGAGAAAAGCCCGAACATTGATATCGGTGAAGAGACCATATCTCTGCAAACCACTCTAACAGGCTACGCAGTTCACAACCTACTAGACAGTTTTGAAGAGCATGAGTGGGTGCAAAACCTGCCAATGACAGCATCTTGCCAAGTGGTTTGGCAGCAGCAAATCCGAGAGACTGGCTTACGTAAAACGTTCTCAATTTCAAGCAAGAAAATTGAAGCGGCGTACCTGACGGAAGAGAATACTTACAACCTAAACTGCGATGATATGGACTCAATGGAGTTCGCCACTTCGGCAGAACGTTGGTTTAACCCGAGCTTAGGTCTGATTGAGCAAATCGAACTGCTAAAAGTACAACAAGTACAAGTCAATGAAGAGAAAGTGCTGCTAACAGCAATTGAAACAAAATAAGCCTGTACTCCACAAGTATCTCGCATCTCAATAAAAAAGGCTTTGGGGAGCACACCAAAGCCTTTATCTCGAACATCAATCTTAGGGGGTGACACCCGAGTTTATTCTTCTATCAATAAAATACGAGTTTCGTAAGGTCGTAATACTTGATGGTTTGACGCGACTGCACTCGCTGAGTTTTGATAGTTAGATAGCAAGTTTTTCGCTTTACTCATATCAAAACGCTCTGGCAGAACGCATTCCACCTCTTCAGCGTAGTAGTTGTTGATACACAGCAGCGTTTGTTTGTCGTTCTGGCGAGCGTAAGCAAAAATGCGTTGATGATCTGGCAATAAATCTTCATAACGGCCATCGGTGATCACCGGAACCTGTTTACGTAGCTCAATCAAACGTTTGTAGAAGTAGAACACCGAGTTCAAATCAGCAACCGCTGCTTCTGCGTTGATTTCAGAGTAATTCTGCGCCACTTCAAGCCACGGTGTGCCTTCGGTAAAACCAGCGTGCTTTTGGCTATTCCATTGCATTGGCGTACGTGAGTTATCACGCGACTTCTGCGCCAAAATCGCCATCATCTCCTCGTGTGATACACCATCGCGGTTAACCATGATGTCGTACATGTTGGTGCTTTCTACGTCGCGGTACTGGCTGATCTCAGTGTAACCTGGGTTGGTCATACCAATCTCTTCTCCTTGATAAACATACGGCGTGCCTTGCATCATATGTACAGACGCCGCCAGCATTTTCGCCGACTCGACGCGGTATTGTTTATCATCACCTAAGCGGCTGACCACACGAGGTTGATCGTGGTTACACCAGAACAGTGCGCCCCACCCTTTGCCATTCAAGCCCGTTTGCCAATGGTTGAAGATCTGCTTTAACTGAATGAAATCAAACGGCGCTTTGGTCCATTTTTCACCATTCGGATAATCCACTTTCAGGTGGTGGAAGTTGAACACCATGGATAGCTCTTTGCCGTCTAGCGAAGAGTATTGCTGGCAGTGCTCTAGCGTGGTGGAAGACATTTCACCCACCGTCACGCTGCCGTACTTTTGGAACACGGCTTCGCTGATTTCTTGCAGATATTCGTGCACGCGAGGACCATCAGTATAGAAACGACGGCCATCGCCAATATCATCGCTTGGGAAATCTTGTTGTTTAGAAATCAGATTGATGACATCAAGACGGAAACCATCCACGCCTTTGTCTGCCCAGAAGCTGATGACTTCTTTGACTTCTTCACGCACCACTGGGTTTTCCCAGTTCAAATCCGCCTGCTCTTTAGCAAAAAGGTGCAAGTAGTACTGCCCTGTCACTTCATCCAATTCCCAAGCATTGCCTCCAAACTTCGATTGCCAGTTGTTGGGCTCTGCGCCATCAACCGGATCTTTCCAGATGTAGTAATCACGGTATGGGCTGTTTTTGTCCCCTAATGCGGATTGGAACCAATGATGCTCAGTCGAAGTATGGTTGACCACGATGTCCATGATGATTCGAATGCCCAGCTGATGAGCCTCTGCCAACAGGGTATCGAAATCTTCCATAGTGCCGAACTCTGGATTGATCGCGTAGTAATCGGAGATATCGTAACCGTTATCAACCATTGGAGACTGATACACTGGCGTCAGCCAAATCGCATCCACACCGAGATGTTTTAGATAATCCAGTTTAGAAATGATCCCTTTAATATCGCCCGTGCCTTTACTGCCGCTGTCACAAAAGCTTTTTGGGTAAATTTGATAGATGGTTGCGGTTTTCCACCAGCTCTCATCATGCTTGGTCATAGCCATTTCTAACACTCACTTACCAGTAATCGGAAACTTAAAATTTGAAAAGAAAAATAGGAGAAGGCAGCCAAGTCACTGCCTCAAATTGAATTACGCGTTTGCCGCCTCAAGCTCACCTTTGGCTTGTGCACGCTTATAAAGAAGTAATGTTAATGCGGCAGGTACCACCATCGCGACTAACATCGCCAGAGCAAAGATGCCCCAGAACTGCGGTTGGATAGATAAGATACCCGGCAAGCCGCCTACGCCGATACCGTTCGCCATGACGCCCGCACTACCACAGATAGCAGCAGCACATGCACTACCGATCATCGCACTCAACATTGGGAACTTGTATTTCAAGTTGATGCCGTACATCGCCGGCTCTGTTACGCCAAGGTAGGCAGAAATCGCCGCAGGCACTGAGATTTCACGCTCATCCTGCTTTTTACTGATGATAATGATGCCAACCACTGCCGATGCTTGAGCAATGTTCGATAGTGCAATCAAAGGCCAAATCGGCGTGCCACCCAATTCTTGCATCAACTGCAAGTCAACGGCGTTGGTTGTGTGGTGGATACCTGTGATCACAAGTGGCGCGTATAAGAAGCCGAAGATGGTTGAACCAATCATCGCGAAGTCACCCGTCATGGCTGCTTTTGCTGCGAATGCTACGCCATCACCCAACATGCGACCAAATGGACCAATGATTGAGTGCGCAAGAATCACAGACACAATGATAGAAACAAACGGTACGACCACTAGGTAAAGGTAAGACGGAATAATGCGTTTTAAGCGTGTTTCGATAAACGCCAGTGCGATACCTGCTAACATCGCGGGAATCACCTGCGCCTGATAGCCCACTTTCTCAATAGCAAACAACCCAAAGTCCCACACTTCAGGTACTTGCTTACCAATCAGGTAGGCGTTCATTAACTGCGGCGAAACCAATGTCACACCAAGCGTGATACCCAGAATCGGTGTACCGCCGAGCTTTTTCACGGTCGACCAACACACACCAACGGGTAGGAAGAAGAAAATTGCTTCACCAATTAACCATAGGAATGAATGAACAGTCGCCCAAAACTGACTGATTTCCGTTAGGGTTTGACCATCAAACATTTTGATGTCGCCAATCACATTACGGAAACCAAGAATCAAACCACCAGTAATGATCGCAGGCAACAGTGGTACAAAGATTTCTGCAAGGTGGGAAATACCACGCTCAACGATATTCATGTTTTGACGAGCAGCATTCTTGGATTCGTCTTTGCTCGCTTCACTTTTACCGCTTAACTCGATCAGTACTTTGTAAACCTCATCAACTTCAGTGCCGATGACGACTTGGAATTGACCTGCGTTGGTAAAGCAGCCCTTCACCATCGGTAATGCTTCTAACTGTTTTGTGTCTGCTTTGTCCGTATCGTTTAGAACAAAACGCAAGCGAGTTAAACAGTGGCTTACACTGGCAATATTGTCCGGCCCCCCGACCAGCTCAATAAGACGCTCCACGTCTTTACGCGCAATCTTACTCATAACTTTGTCCACCCTGTATTGGATACATTCGATTCATCATTTTATTTTTTTATAAATGGGAACATTCCCATTTCTTAATTTTAATATTGCCACTCAAAGACAAAAAACAAAATGGGAACAGTCCCATTAATTGAGAATGATCACAGTATAATTTTAGAGCAAATCATTGTAGTGTGGATTAGCGGCAAATAGGTTGTTGAGTGAAGTGAACGACTTCTTCATCGCCATTTAATTGATTAATCAGCATTTTAGCGGACTTTTCACCCGCAAGGGTATAACCAGGATCGACACTAAATACTTTAGGGAAAAGGAAAGAAAGCAACTCGTTACCACCCACGCCTGTCACGACCACGTCTTCACGACCTAACTCTTGAAGACGCTTGATTACGCCCAATGCAATGGTATCGCTGGCACACACAATGGCTTGCGTGTCTGCTTTCAGAACGTGGTCCACCAACTGATAAGCACTTTCATGGCTAAGCTTACCGGTTTGGAAGCAAGGCGTAAGTTGCTTGCGTTTACACCACGATTTATAAGCATTTAGACGAGCTAAGCCAGTGGTTTTGTCTTCAGGATCAACACCAATATAAGCAATGCGAGATAAAGATTGCTGCTCAAGGTGAGACAAAGCCATGTCTATCACGCCTTGGTTATCATAATTGATGGAAGAGACGTTATCGGTATCCATCGCAATCACCACAATGCGATTGCCCCACTCGGCTAAGGCTTGCTCATCGCATCCAGTAAAGCCAAATACAATCACGCCATCCACATTGCGACGCTTAAGCACACTCAAGTGCTCATTGGTTTTGTCTCGGTCAAACTGACTCTCCATGATCACCGCATCATAACCAGCGGAATACAATGCATTGAGCATTGTACCAACGGCGCGATTTTCTGATGGTGAGTCTAGACGGGAGATGATAACACCAATAACTTTTTGGCTACCGCCACGCATTGATTGCGCAGATTTGGACGGTACATAACCAGATTCACGAATGATTTGCTCTACTTTCTCTCGCGTTTGAGGTTTCACTTTTGGATCGTTGGTAAGCACACGGCTTACTGTTGATTTGCCAACGCCTGCCAATTTCGCGATATCAAGAATGGTGAGTTTTTTGCTCATAAGTGATCAAACTAGAATGGATGAATGCTTAGGTGACTGAACTTTAACAGTAATAAGAGAAAAGGGAAGCAAACGCTTCCCTTAAATATGCGAATTGTGCAGATTATTTCTTTAGATATGCAGGCACGTCAGCAACACTATCAAGCACAACCGTTGCCAATGCTTCACCTTGCTCAGTAATAGGCTTACCTGTGCGAACCAAAATCTTGGTACCAACGCCCGCGGCTTCTGCTGCCATCATGTCTTCGGCTTTATCACCAATCATCACAGATTTTTCCATGTCGATTTTCAAGAAGTCGCGAGCAGAGATAAACATACCAGGTTTAGGCTTGCGGCAATCACAATCCTGCTTGTAATCGCCAATGCCATGCTCAGGGTGATGCGGACAGTAGTAGATACCATCAAACTCAACACCATGATCAACAAAGTTCCAGTCCATCCATTGAGTCAGAGACAAGAAACGGTCTTCACTGAATTTACCACGTGCGATGCCCGATTGATTCGTCACTAGCACTAAGAGGTAACCTTGATCTTTCAGCGCTTTCGTCGCTTCAAACACACCATCAATGTACTCAAAATCATGTTCGTCATGAACGTAGCCGTGGTCAACGTTTATCACGCCATCACGATCGATAAAAACAGCAGGTTTTGCCAAAACATATTTCTCTATTAACTCGGTTTAATCAGATTATTACATACCTTATAAACTTCAACACTATCTAATTCGTTCTAGGCCTCGACAAAACAGTTGATTTGTTGGGCAAGAATCGGTAATTCTGAGGGGTCTCTCCACTTATCTTCTCCTCGTAACTTACTCCTCATTCTCTTCAAAACAGAACATCCATACATTTAGACGTCTAGACGTAAAAATATCTATTGACTTCATTCTGCTTAACCCATAGCATCAACTGAGAAGTGAGATAAAGCTCAACATTAAGTTCTGTCAAAGGCCGTTTTTGACAGCGAAGTTCCCCGTATCTTTGGGCAGGTTGAAACATGATAGAAATAAAAAACGTCAATAAAGTGTTCTACCAAGGCAGTAAGGAAATCCTTGCCCTGAAAGACATTAACCTACACATCGCCAAGGGCACCATCTTCGGTGTTATCGGTTCATCTGGTGCTGGTAAAAGTACGCTGATCCGCTGCGTAAACATGTTAGAAGCACCAACATCTGGCTTCATCATCGTTGATGGCATTGATTTAACAAAACTCAGCAAACAGCAGTTGGTCGAAACGCGCCGTAACATCGGCATGATCTTCCAGCATTTTAATCTGCTCTCGTCTCGTACTGTGTTTGATAACGTGGCGCTACCACTGGAACTGGCAGGCAAAGACAAATCGCAAATCACAACAAAAGTCACTGAGTTACTAAAACTTGTTGGCTTAGCCGACAAACACGAAAGCTATCCGTCCAACCTAAGTGGCGGTCAAAAACAACGTGTGGCGATTGCTCGCGCATTGGCATCCGATCCAAGCGTACTACTGTGTGACGAAGCCACTAGCGCACTGGATCCTGCAACAACTCAATCTATCCTTGAGCTATTGAAAGAGATCAACCGCAAACTCAACATCACGATTCTACTGATCACCCACGAAATGGAAGTGGTAAAAAGCATCTGTCACGAAGTGGCGATCATCGGTGGTGGTGAGTTGGTGGAGAAAGGCACCGTTGGCGATATTTTCGCGCACCCTAAAACGGAGCTGGCGCACCAATTCATTCGCTCAACGTTGGATCTATCCATTCCTGAAGATTACCAAGCACGTCTGCAAGCTGAGCGTGTTGATGGCAGCTACCCGTTGGTTCGCTTAGAGTTTACTGGCGCAACCGTCGATGCACCGTTAATGTCGCAAATTTCTCGTAAATACAATATTGATGTGAGTATTTTGAGCTCCGATCTTGATTACGCTGGCGGCGTGAAATTCGGCATGATGGTCGCAGAGCTATTTGGTAACGAAGAAGATGACAACGCAGCATTGGAATACCTGCGTAAGCACAACGTAAAAGTAGAGGTACTTGGTTATGTCCTTTAATACGATTTCTGAATGGCTGAGTTTAAACAGCAAACTACTTTTAGGTGCAACGTGGGAAACGCTTTACATGGTTGCGGTTGCCGGATTAGTCGGCTTTGCCGTGGGTATTCCATTAGGCGTAATCCTCCATATTACGAAGAAAGGCGGCCTACTTGAAAACACCAAACTAAATAGCAGCTTAGGCGCTGTCGTTAACATTGGTCGTTCTGTGCCATTCCTCGTCCTGATGGTTGCGATTATTCCAGTGACAAAAATGCTAGTTGGAACCTTTATCGGTACAACCGCAGCAATCGTCCCACTGACTATTGGTGCCATTCCGTTTGTTGCCCGTCTTATTGAAGGTGCTTTGTTAGAGGTACCAACAGGCTTGGTGGAAGCGGCACAATCAATGGGGGCGACACCAACACAGATCATCACAAAAGTTCTACTACCTGAAGCAATGCCGACTATTGTTAACTCAGTAACGATCACCTTAGTCACTCTCGTTAGCTACTCGGCCATGGCGGGTACGGTAGGCGGCGGCGGCCTCGGCGACGTAGCCATCCGTTACGGTTTCCACCGCTACGATGTAACTATCATGGCTGTGACTGTCGTGATGCTGATTGTTCTAGTACAGATTATTCAGTCTATCGGTGACGCAGTGGTGCGCCGTGTAGACCACAGATAAGCATTGAAAATACAAATTATAAGGAGATAAAGATGAAATTTAGCCTTAAAGGTCTTTTGACTGTAGCAACGGCCGCTTCTGCTCTTGTTCTAGCGGGTTGTGGCGACAAAGAAGTAGACGTAAATAAAGTAAAAGTTGGCGTTATTGCTGGTGCTGAAGCACAAGTTGCCGAAGTTGCAGCTAAAGTAGCAAAAGAAAAGTACAACCTAGACGTTGAATTAGTAACATTTACCGATTACGTAACGCCAAATGCCGCTCTGGATGATGGTTCAGTAGACGCGAATGCGTTCCAACATAAACCATACCTAGACCAACAAGTGAAAGACCGCGGCTACAAACTGGCTATCGCGGGTAACTCATTCGTTTACCCTATTGCTGGTTACTCTAAGCAAGTGAAGTCAATCGATGAAATCCAAGATGGCGCACGCATCGCAGTTCCAAACGATCCAACAAACCTAGGTCGCTCACTACTGCTTCTTGAGCAACAAGGGTTGATTACGCTACGTGATGGCGTTGGTCTACTCGCTACAGTACGTGACATCGTAGGCAACCCTAAAAATATCGAAATCATTGAGTTAGAAGCGCCACAACTTCCACGTTCATTGGATGACGTAACGCTATCTATCATCAACACCACTTACGCAAGCTCTATCGACCTATCGCCAGAGCGTGACGGTGTGTTTGTTGAAGATAAAGACTCACCATACGTAAACCTAATTGTTGCTCGCGAAGAAAATGTTAATGCGCAAAACGTACAAAACTTCGTAAAAGCTTACCAAACGGAAGAAGTTTACGAAGCGGCAAAAGAGCTATTCAAAGGCGGCGTAGTGAAAGGTTGGTAATCCCACTTTTCTAAACCGTACTGAAAATAATAGTCTGAACATAAAAGGGCTGATGTGAAAACATCAGCCCTTTTTATTTCTCTATCCACCCATTTAAGTAACTTCAATTCGCTACTTAAGGTGGTCCCAAGAGATGTTCGACACGATTCGGCAGTCATCACACTTAAAATGAAATATGTCATGTAGTGGCTCATCGAGTAGCCACTCTCCACCGCATTTTGGGCACTTGCGCGCTTTCTCGCTCTCCAGCGACTGACCGCCCACGCGATACTGGTAATAGTATGTTGGAACCTTGGTGATGTATTCGATACGACCTCGCAAATCCCAACCGCGGCGGAACAACACGCTGTCTACATCGCAAATCTCGTGCAGCGCCGCATGCTCTGCGCGGCACCCGCCAGCCATTTGGATTTCATCGCACGCTTGCCATTCTGTCTGCCATTTGATGACGGCTTTATGGTCACCATTTAGCGTCGGCTCATTGCGATACAAAGGAATCGGCAACAACGTTTCCCCACTGCGCAATGGCGAACACGTATGAACATAAGTCGTGTACAACACTTGCCAGCTAGGTGTCTCTTCTTCGGCCGCTTGTTCTGAATTTAAATCACGGCCAAGCATACGCATTTTCGGTGCAAGCAAAGATGCGTCTGACAAACGGTTCATGCACACTTTGACAAAATCTGAGTGATAACGTGGATGCAAACTGTCTTGCTCTGGGCAAACGACACGAACATAAAACTCGCCATCTCCCATCACTATCGGGAATTCACGGCCTAGTACTTGGCCGTTGTAACGCAACGCATCCATCAAGCCATTAATGGCTTTGTCTACCGCGCTGACGGTGGTGTTATCAAAACACTCAAACTGCAACTCAACAACGTACATATTTAGACAGCGGCCTCTAACTTGCTCAAGAACTCAGCCAATGAATCCGCCAGCAGATCGCGTTTAGACGTACCTAAACGCTCTAAAATCACATTACCAGTGAGGTTACAAATAGAGATTACATCCATTTCCTCATCTGTCGCCGCGATAAATACCGTTGGTTTAAGTTTCAGGCGACGTTGCGTCACCAAATGACCAAGAATATTTTCTTGTAGGCGCACAAAATCATCATCGCTCCACACTTGCAGCAGCGTCAACGAATTACCTTGCCAAGTTGCCTCCATATCGGCGCTGTATTGAGAACCATAAAAGGCTTTTACATCATCTTGCAGTGACAACTCAATCGCATTTTCCACATTAGTGAAATCGGCCATTTCATCACGTGCGACCGCTTTCCAAAGCACCTTTCCATCACGCTTCTCTTCGACACAAGGAGAAACAAGATCTGCAAGCTCTTCACTGCTTGGCAACTCATTATATTTAGCTTGCCAAGCTTGTTGGTAGCGCAGGCTGAACTCTTGTAGCGCCTGAGTAACGTTTTGGGTCATGAAGGTCTCCTCATTCCTTATTTATCAGATAGCCGTGTTTGCCGGATGGCAATTGACCAGCGGATTCAGTAAAATTCTCGCCATTCTAATCGAAAACGACCACAAAGTATGAGCAAATATTCTGACGCTAAAGAGCTTGCTGGCCTAACATTAGGTAAAAAGACCGAGTATGCGAACCAATACGACCCAAGCTTGCTGCAACCAGTTCCTCGTAGCCTAAACCGAGATGACCTTCAGTTAGGCGACAGCCTTCCTTTTATGGGCCACGACATTTGGACGCTGTACGAGCTCTCTTGGTTAAATAGTAAAGGCTTACCACAAGTGGCCGTTGGCGAAGTATACATTCCAGCCACCAGTGCAAACTTGATTGAGTCGAAGTCTTTCAAACTGTACTTAAACAGCTACAACCAAACCCGTTTTTCAAGCTGGGAAGAAGTTGAAGAGCGTTTAACGCAAGACCTATCTGAATGTGCCGGTGAAAAGGTGTTGGTCGAGGTGAACCCGGTTACTCACTACACCAATCAACCTATTGTGACAATGGAAGGCGAATGTATTGATGACCAAGACATTGACATCACCAGTTACGATTTTGATGCCGATTTGCTTGAAGGCGCAGCAGGTGAAGAGCAAGTGGAAGAAATCCTACATAGCCACCTATTGAAGTCAAACTGTTTGATCACCAATCAACCCGACTGGGGCAGTGTAGAAATTCGCTACCAAGGTGCGAAAATAGATCGCGAGAAACTGCTGCGTTACTTGGTATCTTTCCGCGAGCACAACGAATTTCACGAACAATGTGTTGAGCGTATTTTTACGGATATAATGAAATACTGCCAACCAAGCAAACTGACCGTATTCGCCCGCTACACGCGCCGTGGTGGCTTGGACATCAACCCGTACCGCTCAACGGAACAAGACAAGCCAGATCACAACCACCGCATGGCTCGTCAGTAATCGCGTTAGTGACAGAAATAAGTTCGGTAATCTAAAGGGTTACCGGACGTTTTTATTGTCCAAGCATGTTACTATATCAAATGGCTTCAACCTGCATTTAAGGGGCTTGTTGAAGTCTTTTACCGTTATCCGCCATATCTAAAAACAGTTCGAGGGAACGAAAGGATGTTTTGGGACAGTTCGCGTCTATTCAAGTTGATTGGCTTTCTTTGCTTGCTGTTTGTACAGCCGCTTCACGCGACCATTTTATCGTCCGCGTTACTCAACGAAGCACAACAATTGGCGGAAATAGAGCCATCACAAGCAAAACAAGCGGCAACCAACTACTTGTCACAACGTGAGCTAACGGAACGCAAAGAGAGTGACAGCCCTTCGGCTATGTCTCGTGACGAGACCGATCGTAGCGTTCGCACACCAAGCAGCACCATCGAAGCACACAAGATTATCGCTCAGGCAGACTACGCCATGGGTAACGTTCGTTCGGCTATCGAACACCTAAACAAAGCCGAGCGCTTAGCGCAAGAATATCAATTGCCGTACATGGATTTAGATCTCCAGCTGATGCGCAACCAAATGATTTGGATGTACGACAAAAACTATTCAAAAGCGGAAGATACGCTTAACCAAATTGAGCAGCAACTCGATGAAGCCGATGCGGTATTGCAACGTACCGACAGCGTCCGCTATCGATTAGTGATGCAAAGAGCGCTCCTCGCTTCACATAGTGGCGATCTGATTAAAGCGGAAAGTTTGTATTCTCAAGCCAAAACTATGCTTGAAGACAGCCGATCTGACTTAGCCTTGATCGACTATTACACAGCCGTCGGCGAGTTTTATCTGAATAGCAAGAAATACAATTTGGCTTTGTCGGAACTGCTTTACGGTTATTGGCAATCTATTGAGAGTGACAGTGGCGCAAGGTTAGCAAAAGTTAATCGCCTGTTGGCGAGACTCTTCCAAGAGCGTCGAGTTTACGACAAAGCGATCGAATACTTATCTCAAGCCGCAGACTTCTATGACTCCTACCCTAGCTCTCCCATCCTAGCGGATGTCCTTGAGCAAATGGGTGACATTTATTTTTACCAAGGCAAGTTTAACCTTGCCTTAGTGCACTACTTCAACGTGCTGGACCATGAAAGCACCAGTAAGAACATTAATCGGATCATTAAGATTCGCTTAAGCTTAGCGGCTACCTATCTGCAACTCTACAACTACGCGCTAGCTGAACAATACCTAGACCGTTCTAAAGAGCTTTTAGAATACACTGACATTCCTAAGCTTGAAGCAAAGGCAGCGTTGCTTCAGTCAGGCCTGGCTTATCATCAAAACGACAGTAAAAACGTCATTACCAATGCAAAGCTGGCGTTAGCACTTGCTGAAAAGTCACCTGAAAATAACAACTTCATTAAGCAGCAGTCTTACCGCTTACTCGGGCTTGGTTACGAGCAGGCAGGCGAATACCAACTTTCTCTGCAGGCTTATAAGAAATACACCAACCTTGTGCGTTTAGAGCAAAAGCAGCTCAACCAAATCAGTGAGGATGCATTCCGCCAACAAAAAGAGTTTGCTGAACAAACCATCCACTATATCGGCCAATCGGAACGCCTTGAACAAGTGGAAAGGGAACACCGCAAATTCCAGAAAATCTCATTCGCATTGTTTATTACTGTGTTGGTGATGTTTTTGTTCATTATGCGCCGCGGCGTGATCATGCAACGCCAAGCAAGTGAAATCGAAAAACTGCGTAATGATCTCTTCACTCACTCTCGTTCCCGTTTGCGTAACTTGCGTATGCTGAACGTGAAGCTGTCTCGCTCATTGAAAAAGTCGAGCGAAACTTTCGAGCAATGGCAAATGGGCGAATTGATCCACGAGCCACTTAACGACCGCCTGCGCTTTGTCATGATCGACTTGCCATTCCTACGAAGCATGTACGTCCACAACGGTTATAAAGCAGGCCTGGAGCTGGAGCGCGCATTTGGTGACTTCCTAGCGGAAAAGATAGAAAAACCGTCGCGTCTTTACCATTTCTCAGATGCAAACCTACTCTACATAGAACCGAATGCTGACCGTGATGCTTCTGCCGAAGTCATGTTCGAGAAATTCCAGACTTGGGTGGATGAGTTCGCTCAACAACACAACGTCAACAGTATTATTCGCATGGGTATCAGCGATTATCCGTTCTTACCCCGAGCCTACACTGCAATTAACGACGAGGAATTACTCGATCTGTTGCTGCTTGCGACTCACATTGCGCGAGAAGTCAGCTTGAAGGATAAGCAAAGCCACTGGGTTTTCTTGAAAGCCATCGATAACGCACCCGCCGCGAGCTTTGCAACGGGTAACATAAGAACTGCCTGTCAGCATGCCATTAGCCAAGGCCTGATTAAGACCCATTCGTCCTACAAGAATGAGGACGACATCAAGAAAATATTAAAAAATGGATAATTAAACGCCTGTTAGACATAATAACTAATGACGCTATAACGTTTTTTGTTATTATCGGATAATTGTCAGTAGTACATGGACTTAACCGTAGTCACTTCATGGGAATCTTGGAATCCGATATTCAGTCGCAGCTTCATCAGCTGAGTTGTCAACTTGACCAACTCAGACTGACACATCGTGATACTTCACTCAAATTCAAACGTGAACAACAAGTTCTTAAACGCGTTGTGGCATCATTGTCTTCAGCTTGCCAGGGTTCGAATACCCAGGTATCCAATTACCTGTTTGAAATCCAACAAGAGCTGCAACATCAAAAAGATATCAGTACTCTTATCCCACGTTTAGCGGTATTAGAGAGAATGCTCAAACAGCAGTCGAAGACGATGGACAAACAGAACGGCTACCTAGACGAACAAATCAAACACAGTGGTGAAACACTCCAACGTGTCACAGGTTTACCTGCGCAGTTAAAACGTGAACTACGGAACTTAATGAGTTTCTCAGAAGCTCATGCCAGCAATAAAGCCGATCAAGCCACTAAGCTACTGAGCATTTACGAACGCGCTCTGAAAATCATCACTTCCAACTCGCGTTTGCATCTCAGTGAGTTTGAGAATAATCCTGATAAGTCTCAACTTGAGTGCTTAGCCAGCGATCTACAACATACCATCACCGAGCTGGATTTTGAGGGAGAAACGGGAGATAGGTTGCTCGATATTCGGGCTAAGCTGCTTCTTGGCGTGAGTGCAGAGTCTCTCATTGAGCTTACGCTCTCAACGCTGAAATTGGTTGTCGAAGCAACAAAGTTCGAGCGCGAAGCGTCTAGCCAATTTCTTGATCAGCTGAACACTTCTCTCGCAAGTAACCTAAAAACCGTTCATCAGAACGTCGACCAACATCATACCTACTTTGAGCACCGCCAAGAGCTCAACACAGAAATGAACAGTCTGGTTGAATTGAGTCAACTTTCGCTCGACCAAGCTCAAGATCTAGCGGATGTAAAAAAAGAAATCGCCCCGTTACTTGCGAAAATGGCGTCGCTGACAGAGCGACTTAAAATGACGGAAGAACGAGAACAAGCGCTGCAAGAGCGTTTGAATTACAGTAAGAACCAGCTCGAAGCCGTGTTTGAAACCACCCAAGATCATCGTCGACGCTTAGATGACCAAGCTCAGCGCATGTTGCTAGATCCTCTGACTAAAGTCTATAACCGCACCGCATTTAATGATCGACTAGAGCTAGAGTATCGCCGTTGGATTCGCTCTCAACAGAACCTGCGTGTAGTGTTGTTTGACGTTGATAACTTCAAAGCGGTGAATGACAGCTATGGCTATACGGCTGGTGACAAAGCGTTGAAGATCATCGCTCGCACCATTAATAAACGCGTATCAGAAACTGAGACGGTAGCTCGCTTTGGTGGTGAAGAGTTTATTTTACTCGTTCCAGAACAATCTGAAGAATACACACTGGATCTCATTAAACATATCCAGCGTGATATTAGCCAATTACCATTTAAGTTCCGTGAGCAAAATATCATGATCACCCTAGCGGCTGTGTCGACCTCTTTTAAAGAGTCCGATACACCAGAGTATGTACTCGATCGACTCGGCAAGATGCTTGCGGACGCTAAAAAACGTGGAACAAATCAACTTAACTGGAGCTAGATTTCGTACAAAAAGCGAACAAACAAACCAGAATTGGCGCAATTTACGCTTTATAACCACCCATTTTCAACGAGTTATCACATTTCTTCCCTTTCAGTCTGCTAAGCTGTAAAAACCCAAGTCACTTCAAGATGATGCATTTACAGAACGCGAATGTACCATCTTGAGGTTGCTTGGGAGTCAATAACCATAAAACCAAATCGGCCAACTGCCTTTCATCAAACCATACGTATAACCCAAAAAGGTGAGTTGGTACTTTCCCTCAAAATAATGCAACACAAGGAGGCGTTATGATTACCCATATAAGCCCCGCTGGTAGCATGGACTTGCTATCTCAATTAGAAGTAGAGCGCTTAAAAAACACGGCCTCGAGTGAACTTTATCAACTGTACCGCAACTGCACGTTAGCGGTGTTGAACTCCGGCAGTCATACCGATAACTCGAAAGAGCTGCTCGATAAACACCAGTCGTTTGATATCAACGTAGTGCGCCGCGAGCGTGGTATTAAGCTTGAGCTGACTAACCCACCTGAGCACGCCTTTGTCGATGGCGAGATAATTAAAGGTATCCAAGAGCATCTGTTCTCCGTGTTACGCGATATTGTTTATGTCAATATGCATTTAGCAGACGCACAACGACTCAACCTGACGAACCCAATTCACATCACTAACCTCGTGTTCGGTATTCTGCGTAATGCCAGAGCACTCACACCAGGTATCGAGCCAAACCTCGTCGTGTGTTGGGGTGGTCACTCTATCAATGGCGTGGAATATCAATACACACGTGAAGTCGGTAACGAGCTTGGCTTGCGTGAACTTAATATCTGCACGGGTTGTGGCCCTGGTGCGATGGAAGGGCCAATGAAAGGTGCCGCTATCGGACATGCGAAGCAGCGTTATACTCAGCAACGTTATCTTGGTTTAACCGAGCCTTCGATTATTGCAGCCGAGCCACCAAACCCAATCGTGAATGAGCTGGTTATCATGCCGGACATCGAAAAGCGTTTGGAAGCCTTTGTACGTATGGCGCATGGCATTGTGATTTTCCCTGGTGGTCCGGGTACTGCAGAAGAGTTGCTGTATATTCTTGGCATTATGATGCACCCAGACAACGCCGATCAGCCAATGCCTATCGTGTTAACAGGACCAAAAGAGAGTGAAGAGTACTTCCGCTCTATCGACGAGTTTGTTCGCGATACACTTGGCGAAGAAGGTCAAAAGCATTACGAGATCGTCATTGACGATCCGGCAGAAGTAGCACGTATCATGAAGCGCTCCATGGACTCTGTACGCCTTCACCGAAAAGAAAAAGGCGATGCTTATAGCTTTAACTGGTCATTAAAAATCGAGCCTAACTTCCAGTTACCATTCGATCCAACTCATGAGTCGATGGAGCAATTGGATTTAAGCTTAGATCAAGAACCTCAAGTCTTAGCGGCCAACCTGCGTCAAGCCTTCTCCGGTATCGTTGCTGGTAACGTCAAAGCCGAAGGCATTCGAGAAATCGAACGTCGAGGCCCTTTCACCATTCACGGTGATCCTGTGCTAATGAAAAAGCTCGATAAGTTACTACAAGACTTTGTCGAACAACACCGAATGAAATTACCTGGCGGGTCAGACTACGAACCGTGTTATCGCATCGCTCACCCAGAAATTGGTGGTCGATAGTCAGGCTAGCATTCGTTACACTAGGGGCATTACGCCCCTTTTTTATTGCTAAGTCATTATGTCTATTCATCTTGTTATTATTGATGCCCTAAACCTGATCCGCCGTGTTCACTCTGCACAACCGGATCCAACCGACATAGCAAGAACCATCACCACGACACAAAGAACCCTCACTCGCATTCTGTCAGAAGCCAACCCGACACACATCATCGCGGTTTTCGATCACCATGAACAAGACAGAGGATGGCGAGCTGAGATTCTCCCAGACTATAAGCAAAATCGAAAACCAATGCCGGAACCACTGATGCAAGGTCTAGATGCGATTCAGCAAGCATGGTGGGAACAAGGTATTGATTCATTGCTTTCTGAAGGCGATGAAGCGGACGACTTGGTTGCTACTCTCGCGACGAAAGTGGCCAGTCATGGTGAAAAAGTCACCATCGTTTCTACGGATAAAGGCTACTGTCAGCTGCTTTCTCCTACCCTACAGATCCGTGATTACTTCCAACATCGTTGGTTAGATGAACCGTTTATCGAAAAAGAGTTCGGCGTAAAACCGAGCCAACTGGCCGATTATTGGGGGTTAACGGGGATCAGCTCTAGCCAAGTGCCGGGGGTTCCGGGCATTGGACCAAAAGCGGCGAAAGAGATTCTTACTCAGTTTGAGAATATTGAAGCAGCCTACGCCAGTGAAGACCTCGCACCGAAATACCGTAAAAAATTAGACGAGCACATTGAGTCTGCACGCTTATGTAAACGCGTCGCGGCTTTAAAGTGCGACATTGAACTCGGCTTTAACTTACAGGACATTCGCTTTACAGGACCAAATAAAGCGGAATAGTGTCTGATGATGGTTTCAAACCATAAAGCTCTCAGACAATAAAAAAGCGCCATTTGAAGGCGCTTTTTTCTATTCTCGGGACTATCCCCAAATGACTAGGAGATAGAATTAGTACGGCGAAATGTTCGATAGACACTGGATATGAATCGTGATTTCTTCACGATCATGATACAAATGCTTAGCTTGTAGTCTGAACTTTACCTTATTATCAATCAGGAACTGCTTCAGGTTTTCAAGGTCTTGCAGCACCTCGTCATAGCGGCCTTTCATTGGCAGCTTAAGGTTAAAGATTGCCTCTTTCGCCCAACCTTTTAACAGCCACTGGCCCATAAGGTGAGCAACACGAGCTGGCTTTTCTACCATGTCACAAACAATCCATGTTACGTTCTTACGGTCTGGTTCGAATTTAAAACCATCCACCATATGATGCTTGATCTGGCCGGTTTCCATCAAGCTGTCTGCCATCATGCCGTTATCGACACAGTGAACGAACATCGAGCGCTTCACCAATTGGTACGTCCAACCGCCTGGACATGCGCCTAAATCGACCCCCCACATTCCTGGAGCCAAACGCTCATCCCACTCTTCACGTGGAATAAAGACGTGAAATGCTTCTTCCAGTTTAAGCGTTGAACGACTTGGGGCGTCTGCTGGGAACTTAAGGCGAGGAATACCCATGAAGAACTGAGAGTTATTGTCTGTGTAAGAATAACCGACATAACAGTGGCCAGGCTCCACAAAACAAATGTGCAGTACTGGCTTCTTCGCGTTGTCTTTGTTCAACATTAAACCTTTACCGCGCAACGCTTGACGCATTGGGACAGTAAATTTACGGCAGAATTTCAGTAGTTCTTTCGCTTCATTCGTATCCGGAGTTTCAATTCTCAAATCTCCACAGCGAGGAAACGCTTCAATGTCTGCTAGCTCATTCAAAATTGGGCTAATGCGGTCATCACTTGGCAGCGATTGAAACTCAGCCGCTACCGCAAACATTTGGCGAGCGAAGATTAACGACTTAAAGTCCAAACCTCTCGCAAGTTTGTCCGCATCTCCATCTTGGTAACACTCGAAGACAACATAACCTGAGTTTCTCTTCACACGAGGGAAGCCATACACTTCCAACTGTGTCGCTTTGTCCTGAATTTCACCAGCACACTCTTTCTCAAAGCCAGAACGGCAATAGAGCATTAGTTGTTTCACTTGGAGACCTCTTTGATATTGAACGCAGCAAAAAAGAACAGACACCAACCAATCATGAACAGCAATCCTCCCATTGGAGTAATCGGCCCAAACCACTTAATGCCTGTCAGCGCCAGTGCGTAAAGACTGCCGCTAAAACAAAAGATGCCGATGATAAAGCAAATCGCTGCAATGAAAAAATATTTTTGTGCTTTTTGTCCCAAATTCAATAGCAATAAAACCGCACAAAACACAATCGCCAGCGTGTGAATAAACTGGTACAACACTCCGGTCTCAAATACGCCAAGTAAATACGGAGCCAACTGAGCTTTTAGCCCATGTGCAGCAAAGGCTCCTAGAGCGACAGAAACCAGCCCAGACAAACCAGAAAATGAGAGTAACCACTTACTTTTCACGGTACACCTCTTTGATAAACGCCGCTAACTGCTCTACCGCGAGCTCGATGTTACCCGCCTCGGTATGGCCTGAGCTCTTGCGCGGTTTAAAGCTGTGGTCACCATCGGGTAAAAAACTCACCTTAACTTGCGATGAAAGGACAAAGTCATCGAATTCCTCACGCTTACCAAAGGTGTCTCGCTCCCCTTGTAGAATCAGCGTAGGTTTCTCGATATTCGCTAAGTGATCGCCTTTGAACTTTTCTGGCTTTCCCGGTGGGTGAAATGGAAACCCTAAACAGGCAATGCCCGCCACCAGCTCATTTTCAGCCAGTAAACTCGACATGCGGCCACCCATTGACTTACCACCAATGACAATAGGTTGAGAGGTAAAGTGAGCAATCACTTCTTCATAGGCTTCCAGCAGTTTTGGCGCACGATCTGGTGGACGCTTTTTCCCATCTTCCGCTCGCTTAATCATATACGGGAAGTTAAATCGCACCACGCGAATTCCTTGCTCAACTAATCCTTTGGCAACGGCGGCCATGAAATCATGTTCCATCCCCGCTCCAGCGCCATGGGCAAAGATAAATAGAGGACCGCTTTCAGGTCCCTCAACTATCCATTGGCTCATCTAGTACTTCCTCTTGCTCTTTTCTCGCGGTCGCTAACATCCAGTCTCTAAACGTTGCGATTCGGCCCATATCTGCCTGCTGTTCATGACACACCACGTAGAATGCATTCTTGGAGATCAACACCTCGTCGAATGGCGCGATGAGTCGTCCAGCTTCCATTTCTGGCTTGGCGAGTACGTTGTTACCAAGCGCAACCCCCTGACCATGCGCAGCAGCCTGTAGCACCATCGTCGAGTGACTGAAAATAGGACCGTGGTTTACATTGATACCTTCGATGTTGTAATGACGCGCAAACTGCTTCCAGTCTTTACGCGAAGTATCATGTAACAAAGTGTGTAATTTGAGGTCACTTAGAGATTCTAATGGTTTGTTGCCTAAAAGTAACGAAGGTGAACAAAGTGGGATCAGAAACTCTTGGTACAATTTATCCGCTCGCAAACCCGGCCAATTCCCACGGCCATAGTAGATAGCCACATCTACATCATCAGTCAGTGAACCTTCATCCATATCCACAGCTTTAATACGTACATCGATATCTGGCTCTTGAGCATTAAAATCGGCCAAACGAGGCACCAACCATTGGATAGCAAAACTCGGCGGTAGACTGATCGTCAATGCCCCTTTTTCACTACGTTCCAATACCTTATCTGTCGCCTCGGCAATCGAGGTGAAAATATCTTTGATGTCGAGAAAGTAACTTTGTCCTTCTTCTGTCAACAATAGCGAACGATTACGGCGACGAAAGAGCTTCAACGATAAGAACTCTTCGAGTGCTTTAATCTGGTGACTGACCGCGGCTTGAGTAACAAACAACTCTTCTGCCGCTCGCGTAAAACTGAGATGGCGAGCAGCCGCTTCGAAGACTCGAAGCGAATTTAATGGAGGCAATCTGCGAGACATATGGGACCTCAAATAGGATTAGTTTTTTTAATCTGAAACATTATAAAATGTCCGTTGTCGAACAGCCAGATAAATTCTATATTTCACCCCGCAACACGAGCCTGAACGGCTTGATTTCTTTGGAAATCAATTGGCTTCGTTGTTGCGATGTTGTGTTTGCAAACTCGTATTTCGAGTTAGGTAGATTTCTACCATAATGTTTTGTCGACACTCCCTGTGACAAAACATATACTTCCTGTATTTATTTTTGACCTGTCTGTCAAATTTGTTACACCGCCTAAATTAGGCGGTGTTTTTTTATCTATCGAAAATCTCATCCGTATATCTGGCAGCAACATCACTTTATTACTCTTCTTTCGGATTAATTATCGTTATATCAACACAAAGTGTATGGCTTTGCGATAAGCCTCAACATTATGCTAAGTAATGATTAGCTGTAACGCGATCAAAAACAAAAAAGGCGCAAATTGATGTCTCAATTTGCGCCTTTTAACGTCTTTTTATCAGTCAACTATGGGCGGTAAACTTTTACGTTATTGAAGCCTTGCTCTTGCAAGTAAAGTGCTTGCAGACGGCTCATCACCCCACGGTCACAGTACAATAGATATGTCTTAGATTGGTCTAAATCACCAAACTGTGTACCCAACTTGTAGAATGGGATATGTTTCACATCCACACCTTCGATTTCGAGCGGGTTATCGTCTTCCTCTTCAGGACTACGAATATCTAGCACAACCGCGTGCTCTTCTACCGCTTCAACCTGCTCGACTTCTGGTGCTGCTTGCTCAGACTCTTTCGCGATATCACGAATGTCCATCATGCGTGCATCACGAACTACTTGCTCAAGAATGCTAAAGTCAAATTTCTCTTCTTCCGCTTCTAGCTTCGCTTTAATCGCTTTTACTGTCGGCTTCTTAGAAATAACACCACAATACTCTGGCATTGTCTTCGCAAAGTCTTCCGTGCCGATTTCGCGTGCTAGGTTAATGATGTCTTCTTTATCCCAGTTGATAAGTGGACGCAGAATCAACGTGTCCGTTACGTTATCGATATGGCGGAGGTTAGTTAGCGTTTGGCTCGATACTTGACCGAGCGCTTCGCCTGTTACCAATGCTTCGATCTTCATCTTCTGAGCGATCATGCCTGCTGCACGCATGAACATACGCTTCAAGATAACCCCCATTTGGCCGTCATCGACTTTCTCTAGGATTTCCGCAACCACAGGTTCGAAATCAACTGAAATGAAACGTACTTTTGCAGAAGAACCGTATTTGTTCCATAGGTAGTGAGAAACCTGCTTAACGCCGATTTCGTGTGCTGGACCACCTAAGTTAAAGAAGCAGTAATGTACTTTTGAGCCACGCTTGATATGAAGGTAGCTAGAAACACCAGAGTCAAAACCACCAGAGATCAAGCTCAACACGTCTTCTTGCGTGCCCAGTGGGAAGCCGCCTAAACCTTTATGACGAGCCAGCACTTGGTTTAGCTTATCGTTCGAGACTTCCACCTTGATCGTCACGTCTGGGTTTTGCAGCTTAACTCTTGCGCTCTCAATCGCTTGGTTTAAACCACCGCCGACATAACGCTCTAGTTCGATAGAGGTAAAGTCGTGCTTACCGCGACGCTTCGCACGTACAACAAAGGTTTTATTTTCGAGTGCAGAGCGATTTAGCTCCAGTACTTGTTCGAAGATATCGTGCAAGTCTTTAAATTCGGTCTGCTTCACTTCCAGTACGTGGTGAATGCCTGGTGTATGAGTCAAAACCTCAAGAACTTCAGCGTGGAATTCGTTACTCTCAGAGGTCACTTCAATGTGATCACGACGGTTGAATACCGCGACAGATTCCGTGCGGCTCTTAATGATGTTACGAATGTTGCACTCTAAAATCTTTGTGAAGCGCTTACGCACAGATTCACTTTTTACAAAAATTTCTGGATGGGGCTTTACAATAAATTTCATAGTCTAATTCGCAGGTTAGTTTCGCAATCAACAAAGAGTGACACTCAACTTCAATGCTTCTTACGCAGTAAAACCGCGTTTCAGTCACAAAAAGTAGTCTGAGCTCACTTTTAAGGCGCAAGATTATACACCCAAGCGGATTGGAAAAACAAAAAAAGCGAGCAATCTGCTCGCTTTCTTATCTCTCTACTGACTTAAAACTAAAGTCTAGTTATTGAATTACAGGCACTTCTTCACTGTATAGTGGTTCGCCTTGCATGATGCTGATTTCAACCCGTCGGTTAAGCGCGCGATTTTCATCAGAATCATTCGGCAACAATGGTTCAGTATCTGCCATGCCTCGCACTCTCAAACGTTGATGAGAGAAGCCTCTCACCTTCTCCATCTCTTGTGCGACCGATACGGCGCGCTGAGAAGAGAGATCCCAGTTAGAACGATAAAGCTCTGAGTCCAACGGTCGGTTGTCCGTATGACCGGATACTCGCACAATGCCTGGCACGTCTTTTACTAACTCTGCAATTTGTCGAACTAAAGGGCGGAATTTAGGCTGCAAGAAGGCCGAACCTTCAGGGAATGCACCTTTTTCACGCATGCGTATGACAATCTGTTGGCCAAGATTTTCAACTTCAATGGCACCTTGTTCAATCTCTCGCTCTAAGGCTTTCTTGATGCTTTCCATCAAGGTTTCCATCTCTTGCGACATCTCTTCAGATTGCTGCTGTTGCATATCCGCTTCTGAAGATTGATTGTTTTGCGTTGACGTTTCTGGCGATTGACCACCGGTTAACTTGCCTTCATCACGCTTTGTGCCACCAGCTCGGTCAGACTCCCCTTCATGAAACTCGAGCGTCTGCTGAGTGATGTCCATGGTTTGCTGCATGATGACATCAATCGGCGTTGGTTCTGGTCGGCCCGGTCGAAACTCTTGAGCAATGATGCTAGTACCTTTGGGAATGTCTTTCACTTCAAGTTGATTTTGTACACCAAAGGCAAATTTCATTGATCCCGCAATCTGTTTGAACTTCAGTACGTCCATTTCAGAAAACGAGAGCAGAAGAACAAAGAAACACATCAGTAGCGACATTAAATCCGCGAATGTCCCCATCCATAACGGGAGACCGGGTGGCGGACAATCGCATTTGTTATCTTCATCATCCATCACTACTCTCCAAGTTACTCGTCAATCTCAAGGGCACGTTTACCTTCGTTGAGGTAGTTCTTCAAGTAACTATCAATCACTCGCGGGTTTTGACCATCTTGAATCGCTAATACACCATCCATGATCAAACGGCGGTTTAGCGTTTCTTGGTCACGGCGCAGAGAAAGCTTATCCGCAATAGGGAAAAACACCATATTGGACAGGATCGCGCCATACAATGTGGTTAAGAGTGCAACCGCCATTGCTGGTCCAATCGCTTTTGGATCATCCATGTTTGAAAGCATCGCAACAAGACCAACCAAGGTACCAATCATTCCCATCGCAGGAGCAACGTCACCAAAGGCGCGAAATACGCCAGTGCCTTGAGTATGTCGTTCATCCGTAAGCGCGATGTCTTTTTTTAAGGCTGCTCTTACCACGTCGGCATCATGGCCATCAACAAGCAAATCAATGCCTTTTTGCATAAAAGTGTTATTAATTTCCATCTCTTCAAGAGCAAGAAAACCACCTTTACGTGCCGCATCGGCCATTTCCACAATTTTTGCGATCAAGTCTTCCGGTTCATCCGCTTTAAACATGAAGGCTTTGCCTGCGATCTTTGTTGCACCAAAGAACTGTCCCATTGTGAACTTCATCAGTACTACAAATATTGAGCCACCAACGACAATAAGGATCGACGTGACATCGACAAACATGCCGATGCTGCCACCAAGCACCATCGCCATAATGACGAATGCAAAACCACCAATCAAACCTAATAGGGTTGCTAAATCCACAAAGCACTCCTCACGCTATACTCAAATACTGCCATTGGGCGGATTATTACCTGTATCGACAACTCGCGCAGAATTTTTAGAAAAATCTTAGCTAATGGATCACAAATTAGACTTAACAACCTTAACCAAAATATGGGGTTTCAGCGCTTAGGCTCGTTTAACGCTAATTTTGTGACAATTATATAAGGTTAAATTTGACCAAGTTACTAGGCTAAGGTAACTTTCGTGCATCTTCTCCAAGGCTTGATTAAGGCAGAAAAAAGATGGCGGTCAAGAAACCAGAAAACATGACCTTCGAAGCAACCATTGAAGAGCTTGATAGCTTGGTTGATCAATTAGAAAATGGCGATCTTGCCCTAGATGATGCTCTACGTAAGTTTGAACGAGGCATTGCCTTAGCTCGTGCCGGCCAAACTAAACTTAGCGACGCCGAACAGCGCGTAAGTATTCTTCTCAGCGAAGATGATGAAGCACCACTGAGTGACTTCAAACCAGATTCAGAATAACCATCAGTAGTGAGCAATGTGATGCAACAGACATTGACGTCTTTTCAACAAAGAAACAATCAGCAATTGAACTTGTGGCTCGATCAGCTTCCATATCAAGAGCAGCCATTGATTCAAGCAATGAAATACGGCCTTTTGCTAGGTGGAAAACGCGTTCGCCCTTTTCTGGTTTACATCACAGGTCAAATGCTCGGCTGTAAACCAGAAGACTTAGACACTCCTGCCGCTGCTATCGAATGTATACATGCCTACTCACTCATTCATGATGATCTGCCAGCCATGGACGATGATGAACTGCGTCGAGGTCAACCAACTTGTCATATTAAGTTTGATGAAGCAACCGCAATACTGACAGGTGATGCACTACAAACTCTCGCCTTCACTATTATTGCCGATGGTCAATTAAACCCGGCAGCCGAGACTCAACGCATCAACATGATCAAAGCGTTGGCGCATTCTTCTGGCGCCAACGGCATGTGTGTTGGGCAAGCCTTAGATTTAGGCGCAGAAAATCGCCAAGTTTCTCTTGAAGAAATGGAAGAGATACACCGTAAAAAAACCGGAGCTCTGATAGATTGTGCGGTAAAATTAGGTGCATTAGCTGCTGGTGAGAAAGGTATTGAGGTTCTACCTCACTTGGAGCGCTACTCAAAAGCAATTGGTTTGGCGTTTCAGGTTCAAGACGATATTCTTGATATCATCAGTGACACAGAAACACTGGGTAAGCCTCAAGGTTCCGACCAAGGTCTGAATAAGAGCACTTATCCTTCCCTGCTGGGTTTAGAGGGAGCCATTGAGAAAGCTCACACTCTGTTACAGGAAGCACTTCAAGCATTGGAAGCTATCCCATACAATACTCAGTTACTCGAAGAGTTCGCCCGATATGTCATCGAGCGCAAAAATTAACACTATAAGCGCGCATTTATATGACTCTTGATATTTCAAAGTACCCAACACTGGCGTTAGCAAATACACCGGAAGAATTACGTCTCCTTCCGAAAGAAACATTACCAAATCTGTGTGATGAACTGCGAACGTATCTGCTAAATTCAGTGAGCCAATCTAGCGGACACTTAGCGTCTGGCTTAGGCACCGTGGAGCTAACTGTCGCTCTGCATTATGTTTACAACACCCCTATCGACAAATTGATCTGGGATGTTGGTCATCAGGCTTACCCGCATAAAATCCTCACCGGACGTCGCGATAAAATGCCAACAATTCGCCAAAAGGATGGTCTACACCCTTTCCCTTGGCGTGAAGAAAGTGAATATGACACTTTATCTGTCGGTCACTCTTCGACATCGATTAGTGCAGGTCTTGGCATGGCCATCAGCGCACAAAAAGAAGGCAAAGGTCGTAAAATTGTCAGTGTGATTGGCGATGGCGCAATTACAGCCGGCATGGCATTCGAAGCTATGAACCACGCTGGCGACGTTCATCCTGATATGTTGGTGATTTTGAACGACAACGAAATGTCTATTTCAGAAAACGTCGGCGCCCTGAATAACCACCTTGCGAAAGTACTTTCTGGCAGCTTGTACACTTCTATCCGTGAAGGCGGTAAAAAAGTGTTGTCTGGTGTTCCACCTATTAAAGAGTTGGTTCGCCGTACGGAAGAGCACCTAAAAGGCATGGTAGTGCCAGGCACTCTGTTTGAAGAGTTCGGCTTTAATTACATTGGCCCGATTGATGGACACGACGTCAATGAACTCGTCAAAACGCTAAAAAACATGCGTGAGCTCAAAGGCCCTCAATTCCTGCACATCATGACCAAGAAAGGCAAAGGTTATGAGCCTGCCGAGAAAGATCCTATCGGCTACCACGGTGTTCCTAAATTCGATCCAACGCATAACTGTCTACCGAAAAGCAGTGGCGGTAAGCCAACTTACTCAAAGATCTTTGGTGACTTTTTATGTGATATGGCGGCCCAAGATCCTAAGCTAATGGCAATTACGCCAGCAATGCGCGAAGGCTCTGGTATGGTACGTTTCTCAAAAGAATATCCAGACCAATACTTTGACGTGGCGATTGCTGAGCAACACGCTGTGACACTTGCAACAGGTATGGCAATTGCTGGCGATCATCCAATCGTAGCTATCTATTCGACTTTCTTGCAACGTGGTTATGACCAACTGATCCACGATATCGCGATCATGGATTTACCAGTAATGTTCGCTATCGACCGTGCAGGTCTCGTTGGTGCAGACGGCCAAACTCACCAAGGCGCATTCGATCTAAGCTTTATGCGCTGTATTCCGAACATGGTGATCATGGCGCCAAGTGACGAAAACGAATGTCGACAAATGCTTTACACTGGCCATAAACATACTGGCCCTAGTGCGGTTCGATACCCTCGCGGTAGCGGGATGGGCGTAGAAATCGAAACTGAGTTTACGGCTTTAGAAATCGGTAAAGGACGCATGGTTCGCCAAGGTGAAAAAGTTGCTATTCTGAACTTTGGTACTTTCTTGGGTAACGCGCTAGAAGCGGCAGAATACCTTAACGCCACTGTTGCTGATATGCGCTTTGTGAAGCCGATCGATGAAGCATTAATTCGTCAATTAGCCGCAGATCATGACGTGCTCGTGACGTTAGAAGAAAATGTTATCGCAGGTGGTGCAGGTGCAGGTGTCGTTGAGTTCATGATGAAAGATAAAATCATTAAGCCAGTCTTAAACCTAGGCTTACCCGATGAGTTTATTCATCAAGGAACACAAGATGAACTGCATGAAGAGCTTGGTCTCGATGCAAAAGGGATTGAAAGATCCATCTTGGATTATTTAGCAAAATAGCATGTAAAAAGGGATGCTCATGGCATCCCTTTTTTACGTCCAACGTTTAATTCATCCAGCCAGCGTATTTTGCGACTAGAAACAGGGCAACACCAGCCATAATTCCCGCCACGATATCATCAACCATAATACCCAGCCCACCGTGAACTCGCTTATCAAGCCACCCAATTGGCCACGGTTTTACCATATCGAAAAAACGGAACAAGATGAAACCAGTGAGCAACCACTTCCACTCGGTCAACGGAATATTTAACGCAGGGACGATACCCATCGTAATCCAAAAACCCGCAAATTCATCCCATACGATTGAACCATGATCATGTACTTTCATGTCTGCTGACGTCACTTGGCAGATTTGAATACCGATCACACACGAAATCAGAACAACAATGACATACGCCGTAAATGGCAATTGCGCCAACAACAAAAAGAAGGGCACGGCCGCCAATGTGCCCATTGTTCCTGGGATAAACGGGGATAATCCGCTGCCAAAACCCGTCGCCAATAGATGCCACGGGTTCTTTAATGAAATCAGAGAAAGAGGGTTGGTCATATCCTTAAACCTATACTGCTAGTTTGGTTTCAATCGTCATGCCTGCGAGTTGCTCAATAGTAACAGGCTCTGGCTAGAGCTTAGCTCAGATCATTTAAAGTGGTCGAAGCCACTTAAGTCCCAATCAAGTGGTTGATTGTTATCATGCAGCTCGAAGGTTCCATTTGGTCGGATTTGACCAATACATGTGACCTTACAGCCAGTATGAGATAAAGCGCTTTGTAACGAGCCTCGATTTTGCTCCGGCACGGTAAAACACAACTCGTATTCTTCGCCACTTGCTAAAGCATACTGCTGCGCGCTGATCTTATCATCTAAAAACTGGACTAATTCTGAAGAGATCGGTAACTGAGAGACATCAATACTCACCCCTACCTGAGATCGCTGTAAAATGTGCTTAATATCAGAGATTAAACCATCTGAGATATCTATCGCCGACGAGGCTAAGCCAACAAGAGCTTGTCCAGCAAGCACACGAGGCGAGCTAAGGTAATGAGCGCGCTCTAGTGCTTCCGCGCCGGCTCTGCTGCGTAGAGAGCCATCTAGAATCACATCCAAGCCAGCTTTTGCATCGCCAAGGTTCCCCGTTACGTACACCCAGTCCCCTGACTTTGCTCCGGAACGTGTGAGAGCTTTACCTTCAGGAACAAAACCTTGCACCGTCAGAGTCAGACACAATGGCCCTTTTGTGGTGTCACCGCCAATTAACTGAATACCATAGTAATCAGCCAATTCGAAAAATGCATCACAGAAAGGTGCAAGCCATTCTTCATCTGGCTCGGGCATTGTTAATGCAAAGCTCACCCATGCAGGCGTTGCTCCCATCGCTGCCAAATCACTGATGTTAGAAGCCAATGCTTTGTGCGCCACCCACGCCGGATTTGCGTCGGATAAGAAATGCGTTCCAGCCACCAATGTATCCGTGCTAATCGCAATCTGAACATTAGCCGGCGCTTTGACGAGTGCGCAATCATCACCAGCCGCTAGGTGGACATCTTTACGTTGGTTCTGACGCCCGACGAAGTATTTGTCTATCAGATTAAATTCACCAGACATAATTCACTTACTTTTTGATGTAAAAGCTTTTGATACAAAAAAGGTCAGCATGTGCTGACCTTTTCATTGAAGAAATCGTTATTTCTTACGAATGTGAGGTGCTGCTTTATCAAGTACACCGTTCACAAACTTGTGGCTATCTTCTGCTGCGAAGACTTTTGCAAGTTCAATCGCTTCATTGATAACAACTTTGTAAGGAACATCTTCGCGACGAGTCATCTCGTACATAGCAAGGCGAAGAAGAGCAAGTTCCATCATATCTAAATCCTGCATAGGACGAGAGATGTATGGACGAATTTTGCTATCTAGCTCAGCGTGGCTAAGTACAACACCGCTTAGTAGTTCACGGAAGTAAGCTACGTCTGTTTCTGGAGCAGCAAGCGCTGGCTCAGATGCATGAAGTTCTTCTTCATCGTATTTGTCGCCAGACAAAAACTGTTCTTCAATCTTGGCAACATTCTCTTTAGTAATTTGCCATGAGTAGATCGCCTGTAGAGCGAATTGACGTGCGTTACGACGTGCGGCTGGTTTCACACTGGCCCCCATTAGGAATCAATTTCAGATAGTACATTAATCATTTCAAGTGCGCTTAGTGCAGCCTCTGCACCTTTATTACCAGCCTTGGTTCCTGCGCGTTCAATCGCTTGATCGATCGTATCAACAGTCAAAACACCAAATGCTACTGGAATGCTGAATTCCATAGACACTTGTGCTAGACCTTTGTTCATTTCACTACAAACATAGTCAAAGTGAGGCGTTCCACCGCGAATAACAGACCCTAGAGAAACAATAGCGTCGAATTTGCCAGTTTTAGCAACACGCTGAGCTACTAGAGGTAGTTCTACGGCACCTGGACAACGCACAACCGTGATGTTGTCTTCGCTTACTTGTCCGTGACGCTTTAGTGTATCGATCGCACCAGAAAGTAGGCTTTCGTTAATAAAACTGTTGAAACGAGAAATAACGATAGCAATTTTTGCATTTGGCGCTGGGAAGCCACCCTCGATCACTTTCATAAGCTTTCCTTTAACTCTATTTATAAGTGAAATATGTTCATCAAGTGAGAATCGCCGGATTCTAGCACAAATTTGTGAGCAATATCTAATGGAAATTGGAGGCAAATCACCGGTTCCTAGCCATTGACGAGTTGAGTGCGTAAAAGACTAGGAACTTATTGTTCGGTTGTTACTCGCAGACGTACTCAACCACGTTCAGACCAAAACCACCTAATGCGTGGTACTTTTTGTTGGTCGATGACAGAAGGCGCATATCATGTACACCGAGATCCGCAAGAATCTGTGAGCCCACACCGACACGGCGAGACGTGCCCTGTTTCTTAGCAAGCGTTGGTGCTTCACCTTTGTCTTGCGCTTCAAACATCTTCACACGATGAATAAGTAGATCGGTCGATTCTTCATGGCCAAGAACAACCAGCACACCGCCTTCTTCACCAATGCGTTTCATTGCCTTATCTAGTGTCCAGCTGCGCTCTGCATTACGATCGCTACGTAGTAAGTCGGTAAAAACGTCTTGAAGATGTACGCGAACCAGTGGCGCTTTTTCTTTCAAATCGCCCTTGCACATTGCGTAGTGCACTTGGTTATCAATGGTGTCTTTGTAGGTGAATAACGTGAACTCGCCAAACTCTGTCGGTAACTTGCACTCTGCCACACGTTCAATCGTTGTCTCAGTGTTATTGCGGTACTCAATTAGGTCGGCAATAGTGCCCAGTTTAATACCGTGCTTCTCTGCAAAGACCTCTAGATCAGGGCGACGAGCCATGGTGCCGTCGTCATTTAAGATCTCAACAATAACCGATGCTGGCTCTAAACCAGCAAGGCGAGCCAAATCACAGCCAGCTTCAGTGTGACCTGCGCGAGTCAGTACACCGCCATCTTGGGCCGCGAGCGGGAAGATATGACCAGGCTGCACCAAATCCGCAGCTTTGGCGTTTGGCGCGACTGCCGCTTGAACCGTACGTGCGCGATCCGCGGCTGAAATACCCGTCGTTACACCTTCTGCCGCCTCAATAGAAACGGTAAAGTTGGTTGTGTATTGCGCATTATTGTCTTGCACCATTGGTGGCAGACCTAGGCTTTCGCAACGATCTTTGGTCATGGTTAAACAAATCAGGCCACGGCCATAGGTTGCCATAAAGTTGATGGCTTCCGGCGTAATATGCTCGGCAGCCATGATCAAGTCACCTTCATTCTCGCGGTCTTCATCATCCATTAGGATGACCATTTTGCCTGCGCGAATATCATCAATAATTTCTTGTGGCGTACTGATTGACATAGTCTGTTATCCCGTTATTCTAAATTTGTTATTGCGACAGCAATGAAAAATCATGTTGCAGTGAATGCTAATTAGGTCAATAGTTTGAGCTTTGCACCAAGCAAGTCAATGAATCTCGCGGTGTTCTGTGAGTCTGCTCTTTATCGCATGCCTCACGCAGCCACTCCGAAGACTTATGCAAAACCGTTTTGCTGTAAAAAGTCCATCGTGATACGAGACTCGGCCTTATCTTCTTGTTGCCCTTGCAGTAAACGCTCCATATAACGAGCAAGTACATCAACTTCTAAGTTTACTTTACGTCCCACTTGAAACTGGTCAATCGTAGTTTCTTCACTCGTATGAGGAACGATCGTCAGCTTAAAAGCATTTTTACGTAAGTCGTTGACAGTTAGGCTAATACCATCAACGGTAATCGAGCCTTTCTCTGCGACGTACTTGCTAATTTCCGCAGGCATTGCAACCCAAAACTCTATCGCGCGGCCAACTAAATTGCGTTCGACAATTTCACCAACCCCATCGACATGACCTGAAACGATATGTCCACCCAATCGCGTTGTTGGTAACATGGCTTTTTCTAGATTCACCTTATCGCCCACTTGGTATTCAGCAAACCCAGTTTTCTTCAAGGTTTCTAATGACAGATCAGCACTGTAATAGTGGCTTCCGAAGTCAACTACCGTTAAGCAAACACCATTGGTCGCAATGCTATCGCCTAACTTAACGTCTGACATATCAAGCGTACCAGTTTCAACCGTGACGGTGATGTCTTCACCCTTCGGCGTAATCGCAGCTAACTTGCCAACTGCTTCTACTATTCCTGTAAACATACTATTTCTTATCTAAGTTCTTTACGTTTGATGGTGGCGGTGATACGAATGTCTACCCCGACCATACGAACGTCTGTAATGTTTAAATCAATGACGTCAGCCATAGCGCTTAATCCTAAAGCACCGATAAGCCCCCGACCATCGCTGCCCATGAGTTTTGGCGCAAGGTAAACAATGAGCTCATCTACAAGATTAGCCTTTATCATCGCACTCGCTAGCGTGGCTCCAGCTTCAACCCATAAGTGATTGATGTGGTGCTCATCCGAGATACGCTTTAATGTTGTTGATAAGTCAATTTGGTCAGCGCTGTCCAATAGAGGGATACAGTCTCCATCTGGGCTAACAATAACTCGCTCTCCATCGGTGTGGAACAGCTTGAGCGCATCCGTTAAATGGTTCTGACGGTCTAAGATTACACGTACTGGTTGACGAAGTTCTTCTCGTAAATACTGCGCTTGAACACTGGTAGGTAAGTCATCCCAACGCACATTGAGTGACGCATTATCATCAATCACCGTTTTGCTGGTAGAGAGAATGCCACCACTCATCGCTCGATAACGCTGCACATCTTGGCGGGCCGCAGGGGAGGTGATCCATTGGCTCTGCCCATTGCTGAGTGCGCTTTGCCCATCCAAACTGGCCGCCATTTTTAATTGAACAAACGGCATGCCTGTACGCATGTACTTTATAAAACCAGGGTTAAGGGCAAGGGCATCTCGCTCTAACAAGCCGATTTGTACTTCAACTCCAGCATCACGCAACATCTGGATGCCCCGCCCCGCAACTTTAGGGTTTGGGTCTACCATTGCGCAAACCACACGTGCCACTTTGGCTTTGATTAACCCTTCAGCACATGGCGGTGTACGGCCGTAATGAGAGCAAGGTTCTAGCGTCACATAAGTGGTTGCACCAACTGCTTTTTCACCCGCCATGCGCATCGCGTGCACTTCGGCATGCGGCTCACCAGCGCGATGGTGATAGCCCTCACCAACAATTTCTTCATCACGAACGATGACGCACCCCACATTTGGATTTGGTGCGGTGGTATAAATGCCACGTCTCGCTAACTTAATAGCTCGTGACATCATGGCGAAATCTAAATCAGAAAACGCTCTTTCAGGAGTGTGTTGAGTCATGAGCTACTCAGTCTTCTAGGCGGGCAATCTCTTCGCCAAACTCGCGAATGTCTTCAAAGCTGCGGTAAACGGAAGCGAAACGGATATAAGCGACCTTGTCGAGCTCTTTGAGTTGGTCCATGACTAAATTACCAATCATTTCACTCGGAACCTCTCGCTCACCCGTCGCACGCAGTTGTGATTTGATCATACTGATCGCTAACTCTATAGAATCAGCACTCACTGGGCGTTTCTCTAAAGCGCGTTGAATACCGCCAACCATTTTATCTTCATCAAATGGTTCACGGTTACCATTCGATTTGATCACTTTAGGCATCACTAACTCTGCGCTTTCAAACGTAGTGAAACGCTCGCTACACGCCAAGCACTGACGGCGACGTCGAACTTGATGGCCATCAGCCACTAAGCGGGAATCAATAACTTTGGTATCGTTCTCGGAACAAAAAGGACAATGCATATCACCTCCATATCTATACCCAAATAACCTCATGAGCAATCACGGCTAACCACGCGTTCATGGTTATACGGACTCTATTAAAGCTATTTGGGTATAACGCTTTCAAACCGAAATAAAAGCTCATGTAGTGTAGCGGAATTGGTATGTTAGACAAAACAAAAAGGGGCCCAAAGGCCCCTTTTTCACTCAAGATCTCGTTGAATGTGTTAACTGCGTGCTAAGTAATTCGCTTTACCAACCCACTTGTAGCTAGTTAGCTCTTCTAAGCCCATTGGACCACGGGCATGTAGCTTTTGCGTGGATACTGCGACTTCTGCGCCGAGGCCAAATTGCGCACCGTCTGTAAAGCGCGTTGAAGCATTCACATAAACCGCCGCCGAACCGACAGAATTGATGAACAGTTCTGAGTTTTCCAAACTATTGGTCATGATCGCATCTGAGTGGCTCGCGTTATGAACACGCATATGATCAATGGCATCTTTCACATCAGACACGACTTTTACACCAAGGGTGTAGCTCAACCATTCCGTATCAAAGTCACCTTCAACAGCATCGCGTACTTGTTTCGCTTGCTCCATGAGTTCTTTTGCTTTTGGCTCTGCCACGAACGTCACTTTTTCGTCCATACGCTCAACGATCATTGGTAGAAACTGTTCTGCAATTTTTTCATGCACGAGCAGCGTATCTAGTGAGTTACACGCAGATGGACGTTGAACTTTAGAGTTCTCAACCACATTCAGGGATTTATCTAGATCAGCGGATTCGTCGACAAAGATATGGCTGATACCAAAGCCGCCAATAATCACCGGAATCGTGCTGTTTTCTTTACACATTTTGTGTAGGCCAGCACCACCGCGTGGAATGATCATGTCGACGTAATCGTCCAGTTTAAGCAGTTGAGAGACTAGCTCACGATCTGGCTTTTCAATGTACTGAACCGAAGCGGCAGGAAGGTTCGCCTTTGCTAGCGCAGACTGAATAACCTTTACCAATTCCATATTCGAGAAAAATGTCTCTTTGCCGCCACGCAAAATGCTTGCGTTGCCGGTTTTCAAGCACAGCGCCGCAATATCAATGGTCACGTTAGGACGCGCTTCATAAATTACGCCCACAACACCCAGTGGTACGCGGCGGCGAGACAATGACATCCCATTTTCCAGTACCTTACTGTCGATTTCGCTGCCCACAGGATCGTTCAAGCTAATAACGTTGCGAACATCATTCGCAATTGCAGTCAATCGTTCTTCATTCAGCAAAAGGCGATCGAGCAGCGCATCGGTTAAACCCGCTTCACGGCCAAGTTCGATGTCTTTAGCGTTTGCCGCCAAAATAGCAGCGGAGTTTGCTTCTAGCTCATCAGCGATGATCGCTAAAGCTTGGTTCTTTTGCGCAGTTGACGCTGTCGCTAATTCGAAAGCTGCATCTTTAGCAGCTTTACCCATATTCGTTAAATCCACTTTGCTTCCCTCTAATTCTATTCCTGAATGACGACCAAATCATCGCGATGAATCACCTCAGAGCCATAATCATGCCCCAAAATAGAGATGATATCTTTACTGTGCTTACCAGTAATTTTAGTTAGGTCATCACTTGAGTAGGCGCTGATGCCACGAGCCACCAACTTACCGTGAGAATTTGTTACACGCGCCACTTCGCCTCGAGCAAAGTCACCACTTACTTTGATTACCCCTTTAGCAAGTAGGCTACTGCCCTTACCGACCACAGCATTTACCGCACCGTCATCAATAATGATGTCGCCCGATGCCGCAGGTCCCGCCAGAATCCAGCGTTTACGGTTTTCTAAAGCTTCAGCGCAAGGTAGGAAGCGTGTGCCTTGTGGCTCTGCACTCAAAGAGTCAAAGATAACATTCGGTGCACTACCGGCAGCAATAATAACCTCGATACCAGCGCGGCGAGCGATGTCTGCGGCTTGCAGCTTCGTTGCCATACCGCCTGTACCCAATGTTGTACCACTTCCTCCTGCGATTTTACGCAGCGTATCGTCGATGGTTTTTACTTCCTTGATCAGCTCTGCGTTTGGGTCTTTACGAGGGTCAGCAGTAAACAGACCTTTTTGGTCAGTTAAAAGCAAGAGCTTATCTGCGCCACACAAAATGCCCACCAAAGCGGAAAGGTTGTCGTTATCGCCCACTTTAATCTCACTGGTCGCAACGGCATCATTTTCGTTTACGATAGGAATAATATCGTTCGCAACGAGCGCATTGATGGTGTCACGTGCGTTTAAGAATCGCTCGCGATCTTCTAAATCAGCACGAGTTAGTAGCATTTGGCCGATCTTGATACCGTAAATACCAAACAAAGACTCCCATGTTTGAATCAAGCGACTTTGACCCACCGCCGCAAGTAATTGTTTACTCGCCATCTCGTTGGGCAATGCGGGGTAACCAAGGTGCTCACGACCTGCTGCAATAGCACCAGACGAAACCATTACCACTGAATGGCCTTGTTTTTTAAGCTCAGCACACTGGCGCGCTAACTCAACCATGTGAGCACGGTCGAGTGCCAGAGTGCCGCCTGTCAGCACACTTGTACCCAATTTCACAACGACAGTTTGTGGTTGTGAAACAACTGCATTTTGTTGATTCGTTGTCATGATGTCTTCTGAAGTGAAAAACAAATAAAGAGAGGATGTTTTAACAATCAAAGAGGGAATTAACAAGAGAAAAGGTGCGTTTTCGCACCTTTTTGTTTGGTATTAAATGAAAACAACCAAATTAAGCGAAATCGAAAGACTCCGTGTGATATTCGACTTCTAATTTGAAGTGTTCTTCTAAAGTATCAACCAGCTTTTGATGGAATGTGCTCTGCGTCAGATACACTTCCTCTACTGCTTTTTTAGGCAGGGCTTCAGATACCCATTGCCCTTCTTTGTTGTACTTGCCGATATGATATTTGGCAGTAAAGCCTCCTTCGATGGATTCCAAATCCATCCACCAGCCCCAAAATTCACGCTTTTCAGGCGATTTTTTGTCGTCTACACAAACAGATAGACAATCAAAATAATAGCGCCCTTCTTGCGATTGTGGTTCGCGCAGGTAAGGCCCTATCGCCTTCAACTTTGACATCAAGCGAAAGTGAGTCGGGCCCTGAGTCGTCTCTGACATATGAATCTCCGTTTTCATAGTTAAAAGTAAACACCCAAGAATGATTATTATTTTTAATTATCATGAGCTTATTTTTTGCTCAGATATATCACTCTTAACTAATTTAGGAGAATTGTCACCCTAATAATTCATCTTCTAGCCACTTTATGGCTAAATCGAGGGATTGCTCATATCCTTTTGTAATCGTTTTGGAACTGATTTTTTTCGCTCTGCCATACTGGCTAAACAGCGCAACGAGTTGGTTATCACTGTGTGGAGACACCGGATCGCCTTCAAGGCTCAAAGCTAAAATAGGTACTTTGGTTTTTCTACTGCTCAAGAAGCCCTGAACCTTCAATGACCAGGCCATCATCTGGCCCGCCATGCTATTAATATCAACCGCGCTTTTCCCTAAGCGAGAAGCCAACAGATCCAGATACATCTTCGGCATTTTTTGCAGCTTCTCAGGGGAAGTAAAAATATCATGTACGGGTGCGCCAAGGGCTACACAAGCTTTGATCTTCTCTTGCTCAACAAAAGAGAGTCGAATCATGGCATTACCACCAAAACGAAATCCAACTACCCCCACTTTGTGATGATCCACCCAAGGCAATGAATACAGCTCATTTAGTACCGCTTGGTGCAGACAGCTTGAGTTCTCAGTCAAAGGCCAGTGAGAACTGTGCCCTACCGAAGGCATGTCAACCGTCAACATCGCAATATCTCGTGGTGCAAGATGATTGCGGAACAAACGCCACATGTCGGTTTGTAACGTATCGAGACCAGCGCTCACCATCACCACAGGCAGTTGTTTGTCGGTTCTTGGCAAATGAAGGTTCGCGATGATTTTGCGATTTTGGTAAGGCACTTCAATTTGCTTGATGGTGTACTTGGTCTTCTCTGCGCCGTCAGAGTACGCTTTGTTTGCCAGCACTTGAGCCTGCAAGGCCAAATTATCATTCTTCAGATGTGGGTAGCCTGCGATACTAAAACATAGAGATGCAGTGAAGAGTTCATCGGCGGCCTCCTCACCTTGTATTTCATTTGAACGCTTCTGATGCTCCATGCCGAGCTTAATCCACTCAAATGTCCAGTTGCCGTTGTGGTATCCCATTACGGTGTCTAACCAATCATCATTGGTTCGAGAGTGGGAAGAAGAAGCAATTTTAGAAAGCACACCTTCCATCTCTATCGGAGACAACCCTTGCCAAGCCCATTGCAAGCGGCGCAAATGACGATACCAAGCACGATCTCCCTGCGCCTCTCGCTCATCAAGTATTTTTTGACTGGTCGGCATGTACTGGGTAAGCGCAGAGGTTTCTTTTGCTTGCTTATGTTTCACGAACAAAGTTTCGGAAAGATTTTTACTGACGTCTTCAGACATAGGAAGAACCTTAGGCTATTAGCATGAGTTGTTATGATAATAAAAAAAATGCCCCTATACAGGGGCATTTCTCAATATTCTTTAATAGCGTTTATTTTTGCTTGCGGTTTACAGGCTCAGCGTACTGGATTGACATATCCCAAGGTTGTTCAATCCAAGTGTCTTGCGCGATATCTACCACATAATCATCTAGCAACGCTTTGCCTGAAGGTTTCGCACACACAGCGATCATCTTCGCTTTTGGGTACATCTCACGTAGTTTGCGCGCCGTATCGCCACTGTCTACTAGGTCTTCAACGATTAGGTAACCTTCACCATCGCCTTCAGGTGCTTTTAGTACCGTCATATCGCGCTGATGATCATGGTCGTAGCTTGAAATACAGATTGTATCAACGTAACGAATACCCAGTTCACGAGCCAAGATAGCGCCAGGAACCAAACCACCGCGGCTTACCGCCCAAATTCCTTTCCATTGCTCAGCTGGCATTTGTTTTTCAGCCAGTTCACGGCAGTAAGTCTGCATTGCATCCCAAGTGATAATGAATTTTTTACTCATTGTAATAACCTAATAATTTGAAAATATGCATCCTCAAAATCTAGCGAACTCACTCAAAAGCGGAATGCTCACTGACCTCTCCAAAACGTATGGAGATGAGGATTTCAAGCTGCGCAAACGATTATTCTACCGAAACACACCGTTAATACCAACGGTGATATCAAAATTCTCTGCCTATTCCGCAGAAAAACCGTCTTAAGTGAACAACGTGAAAATAGAAAAAGCCAGCGTGAATAAATCCACACTGGCTTTTTGCTCGAGAAATTAACCGACGAGGTATTTGACGATGAAGATGGCAGACATCACCCACACACTCATCGACACTTCACGACCCTTGCCGCTGAATAATTTGATCGCCGAGTACGCGATAAAGCCTAACGTAATACCCTCTGCAATCGAGAACGTTAATGGCATCACCAAACAAGTCACAACAACTGGTGATGCTTCCGTTAGGTCACGCCAATCAATGCTTACCAGTCCAGACAGCATCAAAATCGCGACATAGAACAGAGCGCCCGATGTTGCATAAGCAGGGATCATTCCTGCTAGTGGTGAAAACAATAGAGCAAGTAGGAAGAGCACACCAACAACCACTGCTGTTAGACCAGTACGACCACCAGCCGCCACACCAGAAACACTCTCAATGTAAGATGTGGTGTTTGAGGTACCAAGTAGTGCACCTACTGACGTTGCTGTTGAGTCTGCAAGTAACGCTTTGTTTAAACGCGGGATGTTGCCATTCTCATCCGTGAGGCCTGCTTTTTGAGAAACGCCAACTAGCGTACCTGCGGTATCAAACAAATCGACAAATAGGAAAGCGAACACAACGGAAATCATGCCAACTTCAAACAAGCCAGAGAAATCCAGTTGCATGAAAGTTGGTGCAATGCTTGGTGGCGTAGACATAATGCCGCTCCACTGCACATCACCAAATAGAAGGCCAAGCGCTGTAACACCAAGAATGGCGATCATCACCGCACCTTTCACACCACGGTGAACAAGCGCGATAGTAAGGAAGAAACCAATCGCAGCCAATACAGATGGCAATGATGTGATGTCTCCCATAGAAACTAATGTCGCGGGGTTATCAACGACGATGCCTGCATTTTTTAATGCGATAAACGCTAAGAAAAGACCGATACCGGCTGAAATACCAGTTCGAAGAGAATGCGGTATCGAGTTAATAATCCACTCACGGATCTTAAATATACTCAAAAGAATAAACAGCAGGCCTGAAACAAACACCGCCGCTAACGCAACTTGCCACGTATAGCCCATTCCCAACACAACAGAGTAAGTGAAAAATGCGTTCAGCCCCATTCCTGGTGCTTGTGCAATTGGGTAGTTGGCAACAAATCCCATGATGAAACAGCCGATAGCGGCCGCAAGACAAGTTGCAACAAAAATGGCACCACGGTCCATACCGGTATCCGACAGGATCGCTGGGTTTACAAAAATAATGTAAGCCATGGTTAGGAAGGTGGTAACACCTGCAATGATCTCAGTGCGCACATTTGTGCCATTGTCACTGAGCTTAAAAAGCCTCTCGAGCATGATCGAATCCTGTAAAGGTAAAAAGTAAACGGTTGCGTAATCGATTGGCGGGAATTATAAAGTTATCAAATAGCAAATTCTAGATAGAATCTTCACTCTAATGCGATTTTTTTCTTTGGATATGAAACCCATTCGCTAATTCTTAAAAGCAAAACAGGAAATATATTCTTATAAAACAACAATTAATAATTATCGTTCAGAACCCAACAACAGAATAAAAACTGAACAATGTACTAAACTTTCAAATAGAAACCGGGCGTTTTAAGCGTCATATCTAGGTGGATTTGACGGGAAAGTCGATAAAACTGAAGAACGGAGAATAGAATCCTGCCTTGATGGCAGAAAATGTGTCAGAAAGAGAAAGTGGAGATAAAAAAACGCCACCCAATTTGGGTGGCGGCGAATCATGTCAGCACTATCACTGAAAAAAAATTCCAATTTATAGGGGTGAACAAACTGTTCGAGTCACATGCGTTGACTTCACTTAGTAGCCAAAGCTTGTTGGGTATACAAAGTTGCCGGTGTAAACAGACTTGCTATTCCAGAACATTGTACTTGGTAAACCTTTCATAACTATCACCTTTTAAATCAATTAAACATTCGTTGATTTCTCGGTTCCTTGGAGGCGATAAAACGGACTCATCCTTTGAGCATTTCATTCTTCTCTCAGAAGCTGGTTACAAATATACCACTAAGAAATTTAATTACAAGTATTTTAGTGATTAAAATCACAAAAAATGTACAAATTGACCTTCACCAAAGTTTAAATGTAATTAAATTACAGTTTTGTGAATTAAAAAATAAAGCCACTTTCAGAATGTATGATAAAGAACACATAGTGCCTGTTATTGTGTTCACAAACTGTGACAGTTCTGAGAGAAATCCTTGTGCACGCGACTACTCGTACTCCTTATCTGGTGGTATGCTAAACGGCAATTTGAAGGCCAAATCGTCTAGCATTTAATGCTATCTCGACAATATTTTTACGGTATATATTTGGCAAAGCACATCAAAAGGAGTCCTCCGTGTCTGAGTTCCATTCTGAGATCAGTACCTTATCACCTGCTCCACTTTGGCAGTTTTTCGATAAGATTTGTTCTATCCCTCACCCATCTAAGCATGAAGAAGCATTGGCACAGTACATTATCAACTGGGCAACAGAGCAAGGCTTTGACGTTCGCCGTGATCCAACCGGTAACGTGTTCATCAAAAAGCCCGCGACACCTGGAATGGAAAATAAGAAGGCTGTTGTACTTCAAGCACACATCGACATGGTGCCGCAGAAAAACGAAGACACCGAACACGACTTCACCAAAGATCCAATCCAACCTTACATCGATGGCGAATGGGTAACGGCGAAAGGCACGACGCTTGGTGCAGATAACGGGATTGGTATGGCTTCTTGCCTTGCTGTATTGGCATCTAAAGATATTAAGCACGGTCCACTCGAAGTTCTGCTGACAATTGATGAAGAAGCAGGCATGACTGGCGCATTTGGTCTTGAGACTGGTTGGTTAGAAGGTGAGATCCTTCTAAACACAGACTCTGAACAAGAAGGCGAAGTCTACATGGGTTGCGCCGGTGGTGTTGATGGCACCATGACTTTCGATATTTCTCGAGAAGCAACACCTGCAGGTTTCGTAACACGCCAACTGACGCTGAAAGGCCTAAAAGGTGGTCACTCAGGTTGTGACATTCACACAGGTCGCGGTAATGCCAACAAATTACTTGGTCGTTTCCTCGCGGGTCATGCGCAAGAGCTTGATTTACGTTTGGTAGAATTCCGTGGTGGTAGCTTACGTAATGCAATCCCTCGCGAAGCGTTTGTCACTGTCGCTCTTCCTGCTGAAAACCAAGACAAACTTGCAGGGTTGTTCGATCACTACACTGAGCTGCTTAAAACTGAGTTGGGTAAAGTCGAAACAGGTATCGTAACCTTTAATGAATTGCTCGCTACTGACGCGCAAGTATTTTCAATCGCCGATCAGCAACGCTTCATTGCCGCACTTAACGCTTGTCCAAACGGAGTAATGCGTATGAGTGACGAGGTGGAAGGTGTTGTTGAAACTTCTCTAAACGTTGGTGTGATCAGCACAGAAGAAAATAAAGTCACCGTGCTTTGCTTGATTCGTTCTCTCATTGACTCTGGACGTAGCCAAGTGGAAAGCATGCTGCGCTCGATTACTGAGCTAGCAGGCGCGCAAATTCAGTTCTCAGGTGCTTACCCTGGCTGGAAGCCAGATGCAGATTCCGAGATCATGGCAATTTTCCGTGATATGTATGAAGGCATTTACGGTCATAAGCCGAACATCATGGTCATCCATGCTGGTCTTGAGTGTGGCCTGTTTAAAGAACCATACCCACACATGGATATGGTGTCTTTCGGTCCAACAATTAAATTCCCTCACTCACCAGATGAGAAAGTGAAGATTGATACCGTTCAGCTGTACTGGGACCAAATGGTAGCGCTTCTAGAGGCAATTCCAGAGAAAGCGTAATTCAACCACGAAAAACGACAAAGGGTGCTTTACTGTATACTTAGCGCTGCACCCTTTTTTGTTTGGCTGGACCAAATTACACGCGATTTTGCGTATAAGCAGCTAGCTCATCCATTGAGGTTTGTGCAACGACTTCGCCATCAATGTAGTAAGTGACAAACTCACCATCGCGCACACCCATGAGTGTCGCCTTCTCGCCGTTATTGTAAGTAATATCCATTTGAACAGTATTCTCATCGATTTGCTGCATATGGCCCTGCTCAATAACACGGTTATTCGCTAACGGTGCAATTGGCGCCGTCGTTAACGATTTATCTAACTGGTGGTTTACATCGATGTAAGTATCCATCTTTGTATCGAAGATATGTGGCTTACCATTTAAAGGGTTCTTACCCGTCCAAAACTCTAGAGAGTTAAACACGATGTAGTCCGCTGCGATTGCGACACCATAAACAGGTGCTAAAAGCATGTTTAGACCACCTCGAGCGTAACGGTTATCTACAGCTTTCAAGTTAAACCCCATGACATAACCTGTCACGGCATTACTGCCAACGCAACCTGAAAGTGAAACTGCTACAGCAGTCAATGCACCAATTTTAGCAATTGCCTTTTTCATCAAAACCTCTAGTTAGAAATGTTAGACCTCAAATTCGGCGCGGATATTATCGGATAAAAAGTAGGGTTAAAAGTCCGTTTTTTTGTCCTTCATTATCAGTATTATTTTTAATACAGTCACATTTTTTAAGCCTATGATTGCTCTTCCTTCTGTACCTCTCGTTATGTATTAAACTGATAGAAAAGATCATATTGAAAACAAAAACTTCACACATGCTGAGGTTTCGCGCATGACGATTAAAGTAATTTGTCGTGTCCTTAATGAGAATGATTAGTGCGATTTTGCAGCAATTGTTACATTGCTGATAACGCATTTGACAGAGATGGTTTATGGCCAGAAGTAAAAAAAGCAAAGTGTTTGAGCTCTTAGGGCATCAAATACAACCAGGACAACGATTAGAGATCGAATTTGAAGCAGCGAAGCTATACACACATTCGCCTTTATCTATTCCTGTGGAAATCATCCATGGGAAACAAGAAGGGCCTGTGTTGATGGTGAATGCTGCTATCCATGGTGATGAGCTTAATGGCGTAGAAATCGTTCGTCAGATCATTAACCAACTGGATCCACAAAAACTGAAAGGCACTGTCATTGCAGTACCTATCGTTAACGTTTTTGGTTTCATCCATAAATCACGTTACTTGCCCGATCGACGAGATCTCAACCGTTGTTTTCCTGGCAGTGAAAAAGGCGCGCTTGCATCTCGAATGGCACACGGGTTCTTTAACAACATTGCCAAGCGTTGTGACTACATTTTGGATCTGCACACCGGGGCCATTCACCGCACGAACTTGCCACAGATTCGCGCAAACTTAAGCAACCCAGAAACTCTGCGTATTGCTCAGGCGTTTGCGACGCCAGTGATTGTTGACTCAGCATTGCGTGATGGCTCTTTACGCAGTGAAGCAGAAAAATGTGATATCCCCGTGCTAACCTACGAGGCTGGCGAAGCATTGCGTTTTGATCCACTTTCGATCAGCGCTGGTGTACTCGGGGTTCGGCGCGTAATGCAAGCCATTGGTATGTTGCGTGCGAGCAGGAAAAAGCTGCCAGAGCCTATCATAGCGAAGTCCACCAGCTGGGTTCGTGCGTCAGGTAACGGTATTTTGCGTACTGTCGTTAATCTGGGAGACAAAGTGGAACAGGGTGAAACGCTCGCCTATATCAGCTCTCCTCTTGGACATGATGAGGTAGAGCTCAAAGCGCCTAAGCGTGGCTTGGTGATCGGTCAACAAACTTTGCCACTGGTTAATGAAGGCGATGCGATCTTCCACCTTGCTTACTTCAACCAAGGTGATGATTCGGTAGAACAAGCCGTTGAAAGTTACATTGAAGGACTGACCGAGTTCGATGTCGAGCCACTGACTACCGGACAGATCCCGTTAGAAACTCAGTAATTCCTACCAAGTACGCACTTGATTAGCTCGAAAGGAGCAACAGTGCTCGCACCATTTTGTTTAAAAGCCAATGAGCTCAGCGTCCATGATGCTGGGCTTTTTGTTTTCTGTAAGCTAACGATACTCATCGTAGTTTCCACGAATGGATAAAAAACTTTACAAGCCATCGCAAAAACGCATTTGATAATTAATCTCATTATCATTTATTAATCGTAATAATGTTCTTATAATCCGAGCTTCATAAAAACACTATAAATCATCAATATGAAACGATTAAAAAGTCATCCATTCAAAGTAAATCTCATTTCACTGACTTTGCTCTTCCCTCTTTATTCATATGCCGAGACAACGCCAAATGAAGAGCTCGAAGTCATCGGCGTGCGTTATGCCAAACCCATCACCGTTGCTGAGCCTGCGCAAACCACCATTAATTGGTCAGAGATTGAAGAGCAACAGTACTCCAATTTTGCCTCAATGATCGATGCCGTTCCGGGCGCATCATTAGATGGCGGCGGCCGTTCCGGCGGCGAACGTATTAATATTCGTGGTTTTGATGATCCAAGCGATATCGCCGTATTTGTCGATGGCGCTCCCATTGGCTTTCAACAATACCGCTACGGAACTTTCTTTTTTGATCCGTTCTTGATTGGTGAAGCAGAAATTATCAAGGGCGCGCACGACTATCGAGCACTCAACGGAAAGTTTGGTGGCTCAATTCGTATTAAAACCAAGAGTGTCGATGACCTACTGTACGGCAATAGAAACTTTGGTGCTCGCATCTCAAGTGCATATAACACCAACGGCGATGAGAATGCCTACACGCTAACACTCTATGGTAAAAACGATGCTGGTTTTTATTTTCTAGCGAATGGCTCTGTAAAAGATTCTGATGACATTAAAGTCGGTGGTGGTGAAACGCTGGATTACTCAGGTTACGAGCAAGAAAACATGCTCGTAAAAGTCGGTTATGAAAACAACGATCACGAGTTTGAAATTAGCCACACTCGCTACAAAGATGAAGGTCGTAAACCTTGGGCTAACCGCCGCGGAAAAATGCCTAACATCACTGAGTACAACATCAAGAAATACGGATCATTAGAAAAAGCCAAATACGCATACACCGTCGATAATAAATACACGGATAACACCACGACCATCTCTTACCACTACATGCCGACTAACCCGTATATTGATTTCAATATCAAAATGGCACGTTCTGAAAACGATCGTCACTGGGTTCGCCCTGACGTAGCATTCGAGAAAATGTTCGTTTCTGTTGGCAGTTACGGTCATGAGTCATGGCTGAGTTACGAGCGTGACTACGTTGATGTGTTTAACCAAGCGCAGTTCGGAGACCACACTCTAGTGACAGGGCTTCAATATCAAAAAACCGATAGAGACTCGTTAGTATTCAACGCATCATACGACAGTAATGAAGCAAAAAACTACGGTTGGTACACCCCTTACTACGAACCATCTGGCACTCAGTCAATTTATGCGGCTTACATTGCTGATCACTATCAAGCAACAGACCGTCTAACCATCACACCTTCTCTGCGTTACGAATACATCAAGAGTGAAGGAAAAGGGAACGCCGCGCCGGATTATAATGATCCAGCCGCCGGACATGACTACGGTGAAACGACGCATAAAGGCTTTAGCCCACGTTTGGATATCGACTTTAATGCGACCAATAATACGCGTTTAAACGCCTCCTACGCCTACGCTTTAAAAGCACCAACCGTTGATAACATCTACTCAGTGCAATATGCACGAGCTACCGCTACGGCTACTGCTTTGAATCTGGACGTGTCTCGTATCCATGCTTATCAAGCAAGCGTTATCAACTTAACGGAAGGGCTGGTGAATACTCGCGATAACCTCGCAACAGAGTTAACTTTATTCTATAACGATGTTAGCGACACGGTTGATATACGAACGGGCGAAAACCTCGACACAAATACTACTGAGTTACAAAGCTGGAATACAAACCTAGATGGCTTTAAAAACTACGGCTTTGAGCTAATTTCACAATACCGGATTGAAGATTTCTACAGTAATTTCTCAGCAAGTTACATTCGCGGCAAAAACAAAGGCAGTTTATCTGACTCTACAGGTTCAGATGATGATCACCCTGATGTGCCACCATTAAACATTAATCTGGGTTTAGGTTACGAATGGATTCCGGGTTTACGTACGGGCTGGGAAGTCCGTTGGTATGATGCGCAAACCAAAACCAAGGCAAGTGGCAACAATTTAAAAGTGAAATCGCCAAGTGAGCAATACACGCTACAAAACGCTTACGTGGTTTGGGAAATACAACAAGTCGAAGGCTTGAGTGTTGGCGCAGTTGTGAAAAACTTAACCGATCGTTACTACGAAGCATACCTATCTAATGGCGTGCCTTCGCCTGGTCGTGAAGTCAAACTGCACCTCACTTATCAATACTAACCATACCTAAAAGATGCAGGGCAGACATTAACTGCCCTGTTATATCGTATCCAATGGCTATAATTGCACGCCGTTTTATTTATCAGTATTATCATTTCCTTTTGCTTGTATACACATTATGAACAATCTAAAAACACGGCTTCTTCTGATTTGCTTCTTCCCTGTAGGTAGCCTAGCGCAAGCTTCTGAGAACATTGCAGACTACTTACAAGAACAAAGCAAGCACCAAGTTTCAGAAGATTTTTACGCACAGCCAACAGCAAATAACCTGAATCTAGATGCAAAAACTAACTCTTTAACTTGGCACGAAGATGGTAAGCCGGATCACTGTCGTTACGCCAAGCAGCCCAAAGACGTCGCAACGCATTTCGACTACGGTGAAGCAAACGATCTATCTGACGGATTGCAACACTTTGATTTACCAGAGAGGCACTCGGCAAAGGGTAAGTCAACACATCGCACTTATGCTAATAACCCTCACCTTCTTCCTGGCAATAAACAATTTGCAGCCCCTGAAGACGGTACGTTTAGTCTGTCAGTATCCTCGGATTGTTTTTAAGTCGATACAATAAAAAATGCCCTGAGACAAAGCTCAGGGCATTTTCACTTTTTGTTTGATGGGTGACGTCACCATCTCACCGACTTGAATCTATTCTTCGTCAGCGTCTACTTCAGCGTCACGTGCTTTGTGGGCTTCTTCTTTACGAACTTTTGCCGCTAGTTGTTCTGCTTCACGCTCTTGACGTTGCGCTGCTTTACGCTCGTTACGAACCACTTGGTTTTGGATAAAACCAGCCAGTTCTTGTTCAGCCCAAGCTTGTGCTTTCTCTTCGCTGTCAAAGCCAGTTTCACGCTTTGATACTACAGTCTTACGAGATGTCACTTGGCGAGTGATTTCTGCGCTCCAGCCGTTACGTTTTTCAGTGACGCGGATAGCAAATTTTGGATTCTTAGACATTTCTTTCATTTCCTAAGGGATTTAGGGATCAATCAGGGATTCGGTCAACTTGATAACTCCATCTAAGCTGAGCTGTTTAACACCATCCCTTGGTAAGCGCGGTATTAGAGCATAAAAGTAATCTAAACGCTGCAAGTTTTTTACGCGAGATAATAGATGACAAAGAAGAGGCCGAACAAAGCAACGTTTCGCCAAGTCACTAGAAAGAGCGGCGAAGAAAAAGAGTGATAAGAAAAAAGAAAGCGCTGGTCTCTCAACCAACGCTTTACTTAAGCTAGATTAACCTTTGGTTAATTAACCGATATTCTTACGGGCATTTTGGAACATACGCATCCAAGCACCATTTTCACCCCAACCTTCCGGAGCCCAAGAGTTTGCAACTGTGCGGAATACGCGCTCTGGGTGAGGCATCATGATAGTCACGCGACCATCTGCTGTTGTTAAGCCAGTAATCGCGTTTGGCGAACCGTTCGGGTTGTTCGGGTATTGTTGTGTTGGGTTACCGAGGTTATCCACGTAACGAACCGTAACCGTACCTGATGCTTCAATCGCTGCTAGGTGCTCTTCATCACGTACTTCTACACGCCCTTCACCGTGGGAAACCGCGATTGGCATGCGCGAACCAGCCATTCCGTCGAAGAATACAGAATCAGATTTCTGAACTTCAACTAGGCTAAAGCGCGCTTCAAAACGCTCAGATTCGTTACGAACAAAACGTGGCCACAAGTCTGCACCCGGGATAAGTTCTTTCAGGTTAGAAAGCATCTGACAACCGTTACATACACCTAAAGAGAACGTCTCTTTACGGTTGAAGAAGGCTTGGAACTGTTCACGGGCTTGTGCGTTAAACAGGATAGACTTAGCCCAACCCTCACCCGCACCTAGTACGTCGCCGTAAGAGAAGCCACCACAAGCTACTAGGCCATGGTATTCATCCAGTACCGCTTGACCCGTTAGGATATCGCTCATATGGATGTCGGTTGCCTCAAAGCCTGCGCGGTCAAACGCTGCTGCCATTTCGACGTGGGAGTTAACACCCTGCTCACGTAGAATCGCCATCTTAGGTTTAGCACCTTTCGCAATGTACGGTGCTGCAACGTCTTCATTTACGTCGAAGCTGAGCTTAACGTTTAGACCCGGGTCAGAGTTGTCTTTCTTAGCTTCGTGCTCTTGGTCAGCACACGCTGGGTTATCACGTAGCGCCTGCATCTTATGCGTTGTTTCAGCCCAGATAACACGTAGTTCGGTACGTGAACGTTCAAGCACAACCGCATCACCAGAAGTGATAATAAAGTCGTCTGAAGCGTTAACTGAACCAATCACATGTGAACATGCCTCTAAGCCGTTTGCCGCCAGAGTAGATAGAACTGAATCCAGATCATCATTCTTAACTTGAACAACCGCACCTAGCTCTTCGTTAAATAGAACGGCTAGCGCATCATCACCCAGCTCTGCGATGTTCGCTTTTACGCCACAATGACCCGCGAACGCCATCTCAGCCAGTGTAACAAACAGACCACCGTCGCCTTTATCGTGGTAAGCCACTAGCTTGTCATCACGTACTAACGCTTGCATTGCATCAAAGAAGCCTTTTAGCTGCTCAGCGTTATCTACGTCAGCAGGTTTGTCACCCAGCTGTTTGTATACTTGTGCCAATGCTGTCGCACCTAAGCGGTTTTTGCCGTTACCCAAGTCAACAAGAACTAGAGAAGTATCGCCTTTGTCAGTGCGTAGTTGTGGAGTCACGGTCTTACGTACGTCTTCCACACGACCAAATGCCGTGATAACTAGAGACAGTGGAGAAGTGACTTCTTTACTCTCGCCGTTCTCTTCCCACTTGGTTTTCATCGACATGGAGTCTTTACCAACTGGGATCGTCAAACCTAATGCAGGACAGAGCTCTTCACCCACCGCTTTGACTGCTTCATAAAGACCTGCATCTTCACCTGGGTGACCCGCTGGCGACATCCAGTTCGCAGACAGTTTAATGTGTTTAATATCACCGATGTCTGTTGCCGCAATGTTCGTTAGTGACTCACCAACAGCTAGGCGAGCCGATGCACCAAAGTCTAGTAATGCCACTGGCGTGCGCTCACCCATCGACATTGCTTCGCCGTGGTAAGTGTCATAGCTTGCCGCTGTTACTGCACAGTTTGCTACTGGTACCTGCCAAGGACCAACCATTTGATCACGAGCAACCAGACCCGTTACTGTTCGGTCACCGATAGTAATTAGGAATGTTTTTTCTGCAACCGCTGGAAGACGAAGTACGCGATCCACCGCTTCATTAAGCTCAATACCATCACGAACAATGGCAGGGCTTTCCACCTTTAGTGTGGTTGCGTCGCGGTGCATCTTCGGTGGCTTACCAAGCAGGATATCCATTGGCATATCGATTGGCGTATTGTCGAAGTGAGAATCTTCTAGCGTTAGATGACGCTCTTCTGTCGCCACACCCACCACTGCATATGGTGCGCGTTCACGCTTACAGATTGCATCGAATGATTCCATGTTTTCTGGCGCTACCGCAAGAACGTAACGTTCCTGTGATTCATTACACCAAATTTCTAGCGGACTCATGCCCGGCTCATCGTTTGGTACATCGCGTAATTGGAACTTACCGCCACGCTCACCGTCGTCGACAAGTTCAGGCAATGCGTTAGAGATACCGCCCGCACCCACATCGTGGATAAATGCGATTGGGTTGTCGTCGCCTAGCTGCCAACAACGGTCGATCACTTCCTGACAGCGACGCTCCATCTCTGGGTTTTCACGCTGTACTGAAGCAAAGTCCAGATCTTCTGCTGACTGACCAGACGCCATTGAAGACGCCGCGCCACCACCAAGACCGATGTTCATTGCCGGACCACCAAGTACGATTAAGCTCGCCCCCACTGGAATTTCTTTCTTCTGCACGTGTTCGTCACGAATGTTACCCATACCACCAGCAATCATGATTGGTTTGTGGTAACCACGGATTTCTTCACCCGCGTGAGAGGTCACTTTTTCTTCGTAAGTACGGAAGTAACCTAATAGATTTGGACGACCAAATTCGTTGTTGAATGCCGCGCCGCCTAGAGGACCTTCAAGCATGATGTCTAGCGCGTTAACAATACGACCTGGCTTTCCAAAGGCGGTTTCCCATGGCTGTTCAAAACCAGGAATACGTAAGTTAGAGGTTGTAAAACCAACCAGACCCGCTTTTGGCTTACCGCCGATACCCGTCGCGCCTTCGTCACGGATCTCACCGCCTGAACCAGTCGATGCGCCCGGCCATGGAGAGATTGCCGTTGGGTGGTTGTGCGTCTCTACCTTCATCAAGATGTGTGCATCTTCATGGTGGTAAGTGTATTGACGAGATTTAGGGTCTGGGAAGAAACGACCCGCTTTAGAGCCCGTCATAACGGCCGCGTTGTCTTTGTATGCAGACAGCACATAGTCAGGTGTCGTTTCGAACGTGTTTTTGATCATTTTGAACAGAGACTTAGGTTGATCTACCCCGTCGATAGTCCAATCTGCGTTAAAAATTTTGTGGCGACAGTGCTCTGAGTTCGCCTGAGCAAACATCATCAGTTCAATGTCGTTTGGGTTACGCCCAAGCTTAGTAAAGTTCTCTACCAAGTAATCAATTTCATCTTCTGCGAGTGCCAAGCCTAGGGAAACGTTTGCTTCTTCAAGCGCAAGACGACCGCCCGCTAAGATATCAACATGCGCCACTGGCTTAGGCTCTGCGACTGTAAACAGCGCTGACGCAGCTTCAAATTCTGTAAATACCGTTTCCATCATGCGGTCATGAATTAATGCTTTGACAGCGCCAACTTGAGCTTCTGATAGAACAACTGAAGATTCGACATAATAAGCCGTACCGCGCTCTAGACGTTTCACTTTATCCAAGCCACAGTTAACAGCGATATCGGTAGATTTAGAAGACCAAGGCGAGATAGTGCCTGGACGAGGCGTAACAAGAAGTAGAAGACCTTCTGGCTCATGCTCTTCGATGGTTGGGCCGTAAGTTAGTAACTTTTCAAGTTTTTCTAACTCTTGGTCATCAAGGTCAGACTTTAGATCGGCAAAGTGCATAAACTCGGCATAAATGCCAGTTACAGGCAGATCTTGTTCACGACAAAGTTCCAGTAGTTTATTAACACGAAACTCAGAAAGAGCTGGGGAGCCACGCAAAATTCTCATGTGCTTAGGTCTCTTATGCAATTGATTAAGGTGATATTGGAATAAATTCAGACACTTAAAATAAGCCCTGTCGAACCTATGCCGATTCCACCTCGTCATTGCGAGCGCATTATATAGCAATTGTTTTTGTGATGTAACATCAAAGGCAACCGTTTGCGTCATTTTTTTTGTCAAATTTGAATTACGACTAAAATGTCGATAAAACACACAATGTCACGCTATAAGTGTGTGATTCACTTTGCCCCATGAGCTCGCTTTGATATAAAGGCAAATAGAAATTTCCTAAGATGTACCTATTAATGCAAATAAGCCAGCTCAACCGACTCAAGCGCAGCGCCCTAATTTTTGTTTCTGTGCTACTACTCTCTGCCTGCCAGATTGAGTCGGAACCCAAAAGTGAATTCGAAAAAATTCAGGAACGTGGCGTGCTTCGTGTTGGCACGCTAAACAATCAGCTTTCCTATTATATTGGTCCCGATGGTCCCGCTGGGTTGGATTACGAATTGGCGCGTCAGTTTGCGGAGCAGCTCGGCGTCAAGCTCGAGATTAAACCTGCCTTTCGCCAAGCCGAGCTTTTTCCTGCTCTTAAGAAAGGAGATATTGATCTCATCGCTACGGGCTTAAATCAAACGTCACAAGCGGTAAAACGCTTTAGACCGGGCCCTGCTTATTATTATGTAAGCCAACAAGTTGTGTATAAAAAGGGGCAACTTCGACCACGTGATATCGAACAGCTGATTGAATACCAAGCATCGAAAGACAGCGAATCTGACGAAGATACAAATGCAGGCGCGCAAACATTAAAGATCGTCGAACAATCGCAATATGTTCCGACCCTAACCGCATTAAAGAAGAAATACCCAGAGCTGCAGTTTGAAATTGTTGGCGATGCTGACACGAGAGACTTACTTAAATACGTATCCACTGGTGAGTTGCGTTTTACTGTGACTGACTCTGTGGAACTTTCCCTAGCTCAGCGCCTTTACCCCGATCTTGCGCTCGCGTTTGAACTTACAGAAGATCAACCAGTATCGTGGTTTACTCGACGCTCTGAAGACGAAAGTTTGTATGCGATGCTGATAGAGTTTTTCGGTAACATTAAACAATCAGGAGAACTGTCCACTCTCGAAGAGAAGTACATTGGTCATATTGAAGCATTTGACTACGTTGATACTCGCGCATTCATTCGAGCTCTGGATGACAAATTGCCTAAGTGGGCACCTTTATTCCAAAAGTACAGCGAAGAGTTCGACTGGCGCTTAATTGCAGCATTGGCGTATCAAGAATCACACTGGAAGCCAGCGGCAAAATCGCCAACAGGTGTTAGAGGGATGATGATGCTTACTCTGCCAACAGCGAAAAGCGTCGGGGTAACAAATCGTTTAGACCCTGAGCAATCTGTTCGTGGTGGTGTCGAGTACTTACGTCGCATTGTAGGTCGCGTGCCTGATAGCATCAACGAGCATGAAAAAATATGGTTTGCCCTGGCTTCATACAACATTGGCTACGGCCACATGATGGACGCACGGCGACTTACTAAAGCGCAAGGTGGCGATCCAAACGCTTGGGCAGATGTAAAAGACAGATTGCCTTTACTGCGTCAGAAGCGTTACTACAGTCAAACTCGCTATGGGTACGCCAGAGGTGATGAAGCGCGTAATTACGTAGAAAATATTCGACGTTATTATCAATCCATCATTGGTCATGTCAGCCAAAGACCAGCGATTGATGAGAATAGCGATGACTTGCAAGTTATCCCGCCGCTCAACCCTGACATTTTGATATCAGGAGCAGTAGAGACCGTTGTAGAGCAAATATCTGGCGCTTCTGACGTCACGGTTGAAGAAGACACCGAACAAGAAAGCCTTGAAGAATAGACCCGCTGTAAACTAAAAAATGACGAGCCCATGAGCTCGTCATTTTTGTTGAGTCCTAGCGAAAACTTATCTAGAATCCAAGACTCTGAGTGACACCAACCACACTCAACCATTCCTTTGGTTGGTCGCCTTTTTTCACCGTTAGTTAAACTGATTGCTTTGTAACAGATTGCTTCGTAACCACATGGTTTAGCTCACTGATGAAGCGGCGCTATCGGCTACGCTCTGCCGAAATAACGTCACTCCTATTATTAAGCATCGTATTGAAATTATTTGCTTGCTCTGTGCAATGCAGGAGTCAAATGAAGAACGTTTAAACCATACAATGTTTAGTGCGATTATCGAGCCTATTGTAAAGCATCGATGAACCGCTATTTACTGGTATAAGTCTTGTCTGCAGGAGGTTTTGAATATGAGAAGACGTAGAGTGCAGTCAAAGCGTTTAAATAACACAGTAGCTGCTATCCGACGTAAACGTAAACTGACATGTATGAAAAAGAAAGTAAGTTCACGTAATCGTGTTTTTGTACACTTAGTCAATCACTAGTATGTTCAGGCAAACATCTACCCGGTTGTAGATGTTTGCTAACTCTCACTATTTCCATAATTTTGTCCACTCTCTCCATTTTCTAATGCTTTTTGTGCTTGTTTCTTCGCTTTAATTTCCTTACGGCGACGCTTAAAAAACGCTTGTAGCTGAGTGCGGCACTCATCTTCTAGCAGCCCCTTTTCAACTAAGGCGTAATGGTAAGCAGCTTGGCTTTCAAACAAATTAAGCACTGTTCCTGCTGCTCCCGCTTTTAAGTCTGGCGCTCCAAAAACGACCCGCTTAACGCGGCTATGCAATAAGGCTCCGGCACACATTGGACATGGCTCAAGTGTTACATACAAAGTCGTATCCAGAAGGCGGTAATTTTCTAGCTTTTGGCCGGCTTTACGCAGTGTTTGGATCTCAGCATGTGCGGTAGCGTCATTAGTACCAATAGAGCGATTCCACCCCTCAGCGATAATTTCACCATCTTTGACAAGCACTGCGCCGACAGGTACTTCCCCCTCAGCTTCTGCTTGCTCAGCAAGCATCATCGCTCTGCGCATAAACAATTCATCTTGAGGGGAAAACGGATGGTTAGACAAAGGAAGCTCCAAAGAAACAAAAAACGATTGAAGTCAGGAATTTTATCACCAACTTCGGTTTCACTACAGCAACACATCACGGGACAAAGTTTGCAACTCCAAAAAAAACCTAGTTACAAGACCTATCGATGTTCGTTTTACGAGAACAAAAAAGCGCAGATCGAAGACCTGCGCTTTTCGGCTGCCAATTAGCGGCTTTCACACCCTACACGTTTTTACATTGTGTAAGTGTAAGGAGCTTGAATGCCTAGCGGGATACCTACCATCCAATAAGCAACTAGGAAGATAGACCAACCGATCAGCATTGCGATCGAGAATGGCATCATTAGTGACGCAAGCGTACCGATACCAGCCGACTTCACATAACGCTGACAGTAAACCACTACAAGAGGGAAAAATACCATTAGAGGCGAAATGATGTTCGATACAGAGTCACCCACACGGTAAGCCGCTTGAGATAGCTCAGGCGAGATACCAACCGCCATTAGCATTGGCACTAGGATTGGACCAATTAAAGCCCATTTTGCCGATGCCGAACCAATAAGTAGGTTTACAGACGCGGTTAGAAGGATCATACCGATGATAGTCACTTCACCTGGTAGGTTCATCGCTTTTAAGCCTTCTGCGCCATACAACGCTAGCATCGTACCGATGTTTGACTGAGCAAATGCAGATAGGAACTGAGCACAGAAGAACGACATTACAATGTATGCGCCCATGGTCGACATAGTATCAGCCATCGCTTTGATAATGTCGTTGCTGGTCTTGAACGTTCCAGACACTTTACCGTAAACGTAACCAGGAATGATAAACAGAATAAAGATCAACGGCACGATAGACTTCATGATCGGTGCTGAGAAGGCAGTAATTTCACCTTCAGGCGAGCGAAGTGCTGATGTTTCTGGAATTAACGCTGCAACAAGTAAAGCAATACCCGCCATCATTGCCCAACCTGCATAACGGAATGCTTTTGATTCCAGTTCAGTAAATGAACCTAGGTTTGGCGCGGTTTCCGCATCGTCATCAATTGGCATTTTTGACAAACGAGGCTCGATGATTTTCTCTGTCACGTACCAACCAATCGCTACAATAATGATGGAAGATAGGCCAGTAAAGAAGATGTTTGCTAATGGGTTAACCACGTATTCAGGATCAAGAACCTGCGCCGCGGTTTGCGTAAAGCCTGCAAGTAGTGGATCGATACCAGAAGGGATAAAGTTTGCAGAGAAGCCACCAGATACACCTGCAAATGCTGCCGCAATACCCGCTAGAGGGTGACGACCTGCCGCATGGAAGATAATACCGCCCAGAGGAATAACCAGAACATAGCCTGCATCTGCCGCAGTATGCGACACAATAGCAACCAAAATCAGCATTGGAGTAAGAAGCTTAGCTGGCGTGAAGTTCAGCATCTTCTTAAGACCCGTCGTAATAAAACCCGAAGAATCTGCAACACCCACACCTAGCATTGCGACAAGTACGATACCCAGTGGCGCAAAGCCAGTAAACGTCGTCACCATGTTAGCAAGGAAACTTGCTAGCGCTTCGCCCGTAAGTAAATTAGTGATGGTAAGAGCTTCGCCCGTTCGAGGGTTTGGAAGATCGAATGATACATTCGATAAAAGTGCTGACGCCGCCCAAGTAATGATCAATGCCCAGAAGAACAAAATCGCAGGATCAGGGATTTTGTTACCTGTCCTCTCGATAAAGTTTAAAAAGCGCTCCATCCCGCTCGGCTTCGATGATGGTGCCTTATTTACAGCTTGGTTACTCATGGTAACTCCATAGTGAATGATGTTGGTGCCAAGGCCTATTTGAGTAATTATGACGGCCTACTATCCAACGAGTATTCTAGTAAACACTAATGGAGAAAGCACAAGGTTCTATATTTTTTTTCATAATTGGAGACATATTTTGCAAAAACACCACTTCAATTAAACATAATAAAAACAGTAGCACATCAACTCAATTAACAGTTCAAAAACCATTTATTAACCGTGACAAATCCGGTATCAAACAGGAATTACACCCGCATTTGTCTCAGCCCATGTATGCAATTGAACTTAGTTTTCGAATTCACTGTACTGTGAAATCATAGTTTTCAGCTGAACGGATTGCGTCTGCCCCATTCTATCTTCCCAACTTGTTGTGATGATGATCGTCTTTAGTGAACCTGATACAGTAGCAGGTGGCACATCCCACTCCACCGTGTACGCTCCAGTGGCGGAAGATCCTGTCACGATAGAGGCAAAACTGGCAGTAGAAATCGTAGAAAGCGCATCCGAAGCACCACGCGTTCGGAACCATTCAAGCTGGTTCTCTGTTAGACGCAGTGCTTCAATACTTTTTATGGCATATTCGGATTCACGTTCGAGATACACGTTTAGCTTTGTTAAACCTAGTGCCCCAACACCGATAAGCAGAAAAGAAATTAGAACTTCAAGAAGGTTAAAACCTTTTTGTTTAGAGATCATTCCAAGAGCCCTTCTTCCATTTTACTTTCTTGTGATCATTGGGTACAGATGTTGAATCAAACTCCAAATTAACTGCAGCACCAAAGACACTTAACCCTCCTGGGGTGTCGAAAACATATCCACCTACAGGCTTGAAAGCGCCACGGGAAAAAAAAGTAAGCTTCTTTATTTCGTCTGTAGAGAGTCCTCCTATAAATGGAGTGACTGAGACATCTGATGTCCATCTTGCGGTCATGTCACTAACTGTAGAAGTAAACAATTGGTAAACAGTTCCGGGAAAAGAGTCAGCACCATTAACCGACAATAAGCCATTCTCGATAACAAGAAGCTTAGGGCTAGAATTGAGGCCGATTCCGATACCAGTTTCTAGGTCACAATCACCAACCACCCACACTTTGTCGCTCACAGAAAATGAACTAACAATTCTATCAACACAAGATTTAACTGTTGACGAGCTGCTTGCCACACTCCCATCAATCACCACAAATCCATTCTTTATTTGAGTTAATTGGGAGCGAGGATAACCAAAAAAAGCTTCAAAAGGGTCAAGATTTGGGTCATGAACAAAATCATGCTCAAACATCTTTTCGTCGCCAATATAATTTTTATTGTTACCAATGACTTTCACTTTGTAGTCGTTTATGCCACCAGAATCATCGCAGTTAGCGTCACCAGAAACGCATAACCCTAAGCGGGCAGTGTTAGTCATATGAGATGAACTACACGTTTTTCCAGAAGGGTGTGTAGTAACAAAAGCGCCCTCCATTACTACTGATTTCATAAATCGAACAGAAACACAAATATCCGGCTCGACAAATTCAGGTGTAAAAAGATAGGAGCCCATTAACTTCAAATCTGAGCGGGCTTGTATAGCTCCGCTTGGTCTACCAACTACTTCAATACTTTTGAAGGTCTCAACTCGGTTATTTACGCTTGAAGATAGCTCGTAGAATTTGGGATCCACCAAAGATTGAGTTGCAACAACAGTACTTTGTAAACAACTAGAGTAGTCTTGCATATTTGGTGCGATCGACATATCCGCTTTATTTATCGCATAGCCACACTCCAATCCCCCTTCAGCACGCCAATGCTCTTGTCGTGATTCAATTTGATTGTTGGCACGCTTGATCTGATAAAAAAGAGACTTGTAGCTACCAAGCGACATCATTAACGCTGCGACAAGTAATACACTGACAACCAGTAACGCTACTGCACCTTGTTGTTTATTCATTATTGCCAGTTCCTTTGCATTGCAGTAAACGACTGCTGAGTGCGAATATCAGTCGCATCTTTCAATTCGGTTTCCAATGTAACGGTCACCAGTGCACTTTTTGCATCAGTGCTTTCTAACCGTTCACTAGTAAGGTCAAAACGATTAACGTGAATAACTTTCTTATCAAAAAGATTTTTACATGAGCCAGTGCCTGCAAGGTTAATCACGTCATCAACATCCCATATCGTTATTTGCTTTTTTTCACAAACAAATAGCGACTCTGGCGTGCTAACTCGTTGCTCATAAGCTACGTTTTTATATAAAGGAAAAGCGCCAGAAACACCTATGTAATAGGCATAAGCAATCACCCCGCTATCAACATCATCGAGAGTGTAAATCGTGTTCGATGCGCCAGATATTTTTATAGAATGGTCATCGTTACCATCAAAACCAGCACGCTGAATGTCACTCTTGAGCATTTGCACGACACTTTCAGAGTTCTGTAACAACATTAGCTCTTTCGACCGTTCCATTATCACTCGTTGACCACTCACATAGATTGACCCCACTGTAGCAAGAGAAATAAGCCCAAGTGCAGATGCGATCATAAACTCAACAAGGCTTGCCCCTTTTTGTTTAAACATAATCATCCTTTTAAGAGCAAGTTGAATAACCGTAATATTCTGTACTGTTGCTATCACTACACACTCGCACGCGAGCAGACAAAGTGTGGGAAATAAGTTTTAAGACTTTTGATGATTCACCAACAGGATGAAACTTCAAGTTTCCTGATGATGGTCGACCATAAACGTCGTCAAAACTGATTTGGTCTGAATCGTAGCTAGGTGTAACGACAATACCGTCATACGGCTTACCTGATAAAGAGAACAACACAGTCCCAGCCCCCTCAGCTCCGTTATCTGTCAAATCAATACGCCAGTTTCCGTCACTGGATGAACTCCCAGACATGATGATGTGTGCCCAAAGTCTTTCACGCCGTAATACTGCTTCAGACTTGCCTTCAATAACAAAGCCATGCAATTCATTAGCTAAGCGCTGCATTTTGTTGGTTTCAAAAACATTTTGGAAAGAAGGTGCTGCAAACGCCAATATAATACTCAGTACAGCCACAGTAATAAGAAGCTCCAACAACGTAAACCCGCGAGGCATTTCCCAAATTCCTATGTAAACGGCAAAAGGGCCGTAATTCATCTTGCACAGATGCTATCACCTGCCAAAAATAGGCGGAAAAGTGAAAAGGAAACTACTCGTGATGATTCGAATTTCTCGCTGTAACAGCTACAAAAAAAGATTGGGAGGGATGACATTGATCGAATTACTGATAGCCGTAGTGATTGTCGGGATCATTGCGGCTGTCGCCTACCCTTCTTACACCAATCATGTAATCAAGTCTCATAGGACGGTTGCCTTGAGCGATCTTAGTCGAATTCAGCTAGAGCTAGAGACATCTTATGATGGTGGGTACGACTGGAGTCATATTATCTCTGGAGGCACATGCACTCTATGTGATTCAGACACAGATAGATTTTCTTTCAATATTGCGAGCTCTGCAAGTACGGCCTATACCATTACAGCAACAGCAAAATCGGCTCTTGGACAAGACGACGACGAGTGCTTAACTGGCGCTAAAACGATTACTTTAACGTCAACAAATGTCGAAGAACCAAGTGATTGCTGGAATTAGAAAGAACACCGAGATGCAAAAAGGCCTGCATTTTAGCAGGCCTTTGTATTTGTGCTTTTCACTAACGTCTTAGCTGGTTAAATCATCAAAGAACTTTTTCACACCGTTGAAAAAGCCTTCTGATTTAGGCTTGTGCTTTGTCGCCGCTTCACCACCACAAGACTCTTCAAACTCTTTGAGCAGTTCTTTTTGGCGTGAGCTTAGGTTTACTGGTGTTTCAACAACCAACTTAACAATCAAGTCACCGATACCGCCACCGCGAACGCCTTTCACACCTTTACCACGCATGCGGAACATACGACCTGTTTGCGTTTCTGAAGGCACTTTTAGGCTTACGCGACCATCTAGAGTTGGCACTTCAACTTCACCACCTAGAGCCGCCATCGCAAAGCTTACAGGCACTTCACAGTATAGGTTGTTACCATCACGTTCGAAGATATGGTGCTCTTTCACGTGCACTTGTACATACAAGTCACCCGCTGGAGCTCCCATCTCTCCCGCTTCACCTTCGCCAGATAGACGAATACGGTCGCCAGTATCAACACCTGCAGGGATCTTAACGTTAAGTGTTTTAGTTTTCTGTTTACGGCCTTGACCATGACACTCATTACAAGGGTCTTTAATGATTTTACCTTTACCGTGACAGGTAGGACAGGTTTGTTGCACTGCGAAAAAGCCTTGGCGCATCTGTACTTGACCATGACCATGACAGGTACCACATGTTTCAGCAGATGAACCTTTCTTCGCGCCACTACCATCACAGGTATCACAGTGTACTAGTGTTGGTACTTCGATCTCTTTCGTTACACCACGAACCGCCTCTTCTAGCGTCAGTTCCATGTTGTAACGTAAGTCCGCACCACGTTGAGCACGGTGACCACCACCGCCACGACGACCACCACCAAAAATGTCGCCGAATACATCGCCAAAGATGTCGCCGAAATCAGCACCGCCGCCACCAAAGCCGCCGCCACCGAAACCACCGCCGCCTTGTTCAAAAGCAGCATGACCGTACTGGTCGTACGCCGCTTTCTTTTGAGGGTCGGTCAGAACTTCGTACGCTTCTTTTACTTCTTTAAACTTGTCCGCCGCAGACTCATCACCCTGGTTTCGGTCTGGGTGGAATTTCATCGCTAGACGCTTGTACGCCTTTTTGATATCGCGCTCTGAGGCATCACGGCTTACGCCTAATACTTCGTAAAAATCACGTTTTGACATGTTCTTCGTCACCAGTTAATTACTACAAACGGCATCGATTCACCGCTTGGTGTTTGTATCGTTCTAGGTAAGTGCACTTATCCGCAACATACTTAACTAGAAAGACAGCGTTTACAAACAGACGGGCGTAAGAGTTGCCCCAAACGCCCGCACACGAAGTCTTATCGACCCCAGATGGCTTTGCAGCCATCTGGTTAAGAAATATTATTTCTTGTCGTCTTTAACTTCTTCGAACTCAGCATCTACAACGTCGTCTTCTTTAGACTGTGCATCGGCGTCAGCACCTTGTGCTTGCTGCGCTTGAGCTTGTTGTTGAGCGATTTCCATCAGTTTTTGAGAAGCGGTCATTAGTGCTTGAACTTTAGCATCGATAGCTTCTTTGTCTTCGCCTTTGCGCGCTGTTTCTAGCTCAGAAATTGCTGCTTCAATCTTCTCTTTCTCTTCTGCAGGTAGTGCTTCACCAGCTTCTTCTACTTGCTTACGAGTACCGTGAATCATTTGGTCAGCTTGGTTACGTGCAGTCGCTAGCTCTTCGAACTTTTTGTCCGCTTCTTTGTTAGCTTCTGCTTCTTGAACCATTTTCTCGATGTCTTCATCGCTTAGACCGCCAGAAGCTTGGATAGTGATCTTCTGCTCTTTACCAGTCTGCTTGTCTTTCGCTGACACGTGTAGGATACCGTCCGCATCAAGGTCAAAAGTAACCTCGATTTGTGGCATACCACGTGGTGCAGGCTGGATGCCTTCTAGGTTGAATTGACCTAGAGACTTGTTGTACATCGCTTGCTTACGCTCACCTTGTAGAACGTGGATAGTAACCGCGCTCTGGTTGTCTTCCGCTGTAGAGAAAACTTGGTTCGCTTTAGTTGGGATAGTTGTGTTCTTCTCAACTAACTTAGTCATTACGCCACCCATTGTCTCGATACCTAGAGACAGTGGAGTTACGTCTAGTAGTAGTACGTCTTTAACGTCACCAGCAAGTACACCACCTTGAACTGCAGCACCCATTGCTACTGCTTCGTCAGGGTTTACGTCACGGCGCGCTTCTTTACCAAAGAACTCAGCAACTTTCGCTTGAACCATTGGCATACGAGTCTGACCACCAACTAGGATTACGTCAGTGATGTCGTTTACTGATAGATCAGCGTCAGCTAGAGCTACTTTTAGTGGCTCAAGAGAGCGTTGCACTAGGTCTTCAACTAGAGATTCTAGTTTTGCACGAGTCACTTTAATGTTCATGTGCTTAGGACCAGTTGCATCTGCAGTAACGTAAGGTAGGTTTACGTCAGTTTGAGAAGTAGAAGAAAGCTCGATTTTCGCTTTTTCTGCTGCTTCTTTAACACGCTGCATTGCTAGTGGATCGTTCTTAAGATCGATACCTTGCTCTTTCTTAAACTCGTCTACTAAGTAGTTGATTAGGCGGTTATCAAAGTCTTCACCACCAAGGTGAGTATCACCGTTAGTCGCTAGAACTTCGAATGTTTTCTCACCTTCAACTTCATCGATTTCGATGATAGAGATATCGAATGTACCACCACCAAGGTCGTATACCGCGATAGTGCGATCGCCGCCTTTCTTATCAAGACCGTAAGCTAGCGCTGCTGCTGTTGGTTCGTTGATGATACGTTTAACTTCTAGACCTGCGATACGACCAGCATCTTTTGTAGCTTGACGCTGAGCATCGTTAAAGTAAGCAGGTACTGTGATAACTGCGCCAGTAACTTCCTCACCAAGGAAATCTTCAGCAGTTTTCTTCATTTTCTTAAGAACTTCAGCAGAAACCTGAGGAGCCGCCATTTTTTGGCCTTTTGCTTCTACCCAAGCGTCACCGTTGTCAGCCTTAACAATTTTGTAAGGCATGATTTGGATGTCACGCTGAACTTCTTCGTCTTCAAAACGACGACCGATTAGACGCTTAATTGCAAATAGCGTGTTTTCTGGGTTAGTTACTGCTTGACGTTTCGCTGGTTGACCTACTAGCGTCTCACCGTCAGTGTAAGCAATAACCGATGCAGTAGTACGTTCGCCCTCTGCGTTTTCAATTACACGTGGTTTGTCGCCGTCTAATACAGCAACACATGAGTTAGTAGTACCTAAGTCAATACCAATGATTTTACCCATCTGGCTATCTCCGAATAAATTCTATTTTCGTTTGGTTATAACCCCAATGTGGGGGGAGGAGAATCGGGTTTCAACCCTTGCTCACAAACAAAAATAATCAATGTTTGCTTCTCTATGCCACATAGATAAGGGCGGCAAAATGCTTTTCAAGGGCAGAATTAAAAAAAAGCGTCTTTTTTCGAAATTTATGTGTTTCTTTCTGATTAGTTGGGAACTCGTCACACTGCTGTAGCGCAACAAAACACCATTTCTCAGGTAAATGTATTTATGCCCGACTCTTCCTAAACAAAAAAAACGAGCTCATAAGAGCTCGCTTCAATATTAGGGTTAAAATAAATTATTCAAGGTATTAGGCGTTCGCTTGAGCAGGCTCAGCGTCAACGCCTTCTTCTTTACCAATCTCACCTTCTGTTTTTGCAACAATGGTGTTTACCGCCGTGTCGCCCACAACGTTTGAAGACGTACAGAACATGTCATTAATACGGTCAACCGCAGCAATAATTGCCAAGCCTTCAGGTGGTAAGCCTAGTTGGTGAAGCAAAACGCCTACCATTACCACGCCGCCTCCAGGAACGCCACCAGCACCAATAGATAATAGAAGAATAGTTAAACCAAGCGTGAAGATGTCTGCGGTGTTAATTGGCTGGCCAAAAGCGTTCGCAACAAACATCGTTGCTAGAGCAATATAGATAGACACACCAGACATGTTCATCGTTGCGCCCAGTGGTACACCGAAGCCAGCAACCGATTTAGAGACCTGAAGCTTTTCTGTCAGTGTACGCATCGTTACCGGGATAGTCGCGTTTGAGCTCGCGGTAGATAGAGAGAACAGAATCTGCTCACGAGTTGCACGTAGGAAAGTCTTTGGAGAGGTCCCTGTCGCAAGACTTACTGCCATTGGATAGAAGAAGAAGATCCAGAACACCAACATCGCAACCACCAAGGCCACATAACCAGCCACAGACATCAATGTATTGGCGTTTAGTGTTGCACCCAATTGAATCATTAGCGCGAACACACCATATGGCGCAAGACTCATCACTAACCCAACCAGTTTCATCATGATTTCATTTGCCATTTTGAACGTGCGGATGGCAGGACCACCACGAGAATCCAAAGCTTGAATTGCAAGACCTGTCAGAATTGCCATGAAGATGATTTGCAGCATGTCTCCGTTAGCAAACGCTTGTACTGGGTTGCTAGGAACAATGTTAACAACTAGAGAGAAAATGTCCGGCGTTTCTGTCGTCGTCAGCTGTACGGCCTCAGATACCGTTCCTGCCAGATTAGCACCCGCTCCTGGCTGGAAAATCAAACCAACAGTCAAAGCCGCCGTAATCGCAATGATGGTGTTAAGAATGTAGAGGGTAAAAGTTTTTCCACCAAGACGACCAAATGCACTGATGTCTTTCAAGTCAACAATGCCGCATACGATTGAAACGTAAACTAAAGGAACAACAAGCAATTTGATCAGCGAGACAAACATGCCGCCAACGCCTTCTGCTGCTCCAAGTAGGTATGTATCAAAAATCGCAATACCGCTAAATAAGTACTGAATTGCTGTTCCGAGCACAAGGCCGGCAAACAAGCCTATAAAAATCTTACTAGAAAGCGATTTATCCATTATAAATCTCCGATATGTTGTGTTTGCTATTTACATCTTTGTAGTTATATATGCTTACTTTTAAAGCATTAGTCGCAAATCATACACACGAAGGTTACAAAATAAAGTGATAATTTACATTTTTGTTAACGGAATTGTTGTAGAAAAAATGACTATCTTTACATTCCTATGCAGGACAAACATTCACACAACGAATGATTACAATTACTTATAGCCCTCTTCGTTCATAAACACGCAGTGAAATGAGAAGAAATCTCCTATAGGAAAATAATTAACCAATAAGAAAAAACATGAAGGGGATCAAACTTCCATTTTATCGATATACAATGAAGCTCATTACAACAACTTACGTTTAAAACAAAAAAGCGCCCATCAAAAAATGATGGGCGCTTTATATTTGAAAACAGGCAGTTAAGGTTATTTAGCAACCATTACCATTGCCGGACGAATCACACGGCCGTTTAGTTCGTAGCCTTTTTGCATAACAAACATAACTGTGTTTGATTCATGATCAGGGCTTTCCTGAATCGACATCGCTTGATGGAACTCTGGGTTAAATGCTTCACCTTCAGGGTTGATTGCTTTCAAGCCAAATTTCGCCACAACGTCGACAAACGTTTTGTGTGTTAACTCAACACCTTCTAGGAACGGCTTAACCGTTTCATTCTCTGTATCTGCCGCTTGAATTGCACGCTCTAGGTTATCAATAACAGGAAGCAACTCTTCGGCAAACTTGTTCAACGCAAACTTACGTGCTTTATCGATTTCTTGCTCGGTACGACGACGCATGTTTTCTACTTCAGCTTTAGAACGCAACACCGCATCTTGCTGCTCTTTTACTTTTGCCTCGCTAGACAATAGTGCCGCTTCTAGTTGAGCAATCTTAGCGTCTGTCTCATCACCAATTTCTTCAAGCTCAGCTTCAACTTCTTGTGCTTCAGCTTCTACTTTTTCAGCCTCTTCGATGATTTGATCAAGCTCTTCTTCTGTAACTTTGTTTTCTTCGTTGCTCATGATATCTCCAGAATTCAACATAATGCCCTTAAAGCCATGCGCGTTTTTGCGGGCTTTAACCACATAAAAATTCGCATATTTAGGTGACTTGCCATTATTATGGGGATGAAGATTCCTGATTCAAGCCTCTTTAATGCGGAAATGCTATGAAAAATCCATGTAACGTGATCGCGATTATCGGAAAACCAAGAGATCAACAAGCAATTCAAACTCATAAAGAGTTGTACCAATGGCTGACCTCTGAAGGCTATAAAGTATTTATTGACGATCGCCTTGCCGCAATACTGGATGATATCCCGCAAAGTCAATTTGCCAGTTTAGTTGAACTGGGAAAAAATGCCGATCTAGCCATTGTGGTTGGTGGGGATGGCAACATGCTAGGCGCGGCAAGAATTTTATCCCGATTTGATGTTCCAGTCATAGGGGTGAACCGTGGAAACCTGGGCTTCTTAACTGACTTAAACCCAGACGAGTTCCAAGCGTCTCTGCAAGCGGTACTCGACGGTGGGTATATTGAAGAAGAGCGCTTTCTCTTAGAAGCGGAAGTACACCGTCACGGGCAAATTAAAAGCCACAACGCTGCGCTAAATGAAGCTGTACTTCACCCAGGGCAAATTGCCCATATGATTGAATTTGAAGTGTACATCGATGAAAGCTTCGCCTTCTCTTTACGAGCCGATGGTTTGATTGTCTCCACACCAACGGGCTCGACCGCATATTCGCTTTCTGGCGGCGGTCCCATTCTTTCGCCGAGCTTGAATGCCATTTCACTCGTGCCAATGTTCCCTCATACCTTGTCGAGTCGACCTTTGGTGGTTGATGGAAAGCGTCGAATTAAATTGGTGGTGTCACCAGAGAACCGAGGAACACAAGAAGTTAGCTGTGATGGACAAGTGTCTCTCCCTGTTTCTCCAGGAGACGAAATCCACATCTATCAAAGTCCAAATGTGCTCAAACTCATCCATCCCAAAGACTACAGCTACTATCACGTTTTACGTAACAAGCTTGGTTGGTCTAGTAAATTGTTCTAAACACTTGTTACTCAGGGAAATGACTTCAATAAAAAAGCCAGCAGCTTAATTGCCACTGGCTTTTGGCTTTCTTAGACAAGAAATAGACACAAAGTAGTGAGGCGACACGATATTTGCTGTCATTAAAGAGAAGTTTATAAATTTTGATCCTGTGGGCAAAGTTTACACAAAAGATAGAAAAGCAAATTCAATGATCTATGTCCGGTGATATTCTCACCATGAATAGAGTATTAACTCTATTTCATAAAATCAATAAAGGACATATTATGAAGAAAACCATCATTCTGTCTGTTCTCAGTACATTAGCACTTATTGGCTGCCAATCAGAGGAAACGCAAGTCAACAGTATATCCAACGCAAAAGCGGAAGATATCACTAAGACGAAGCGTGCCCTCGCTCAACAATTGAGTGAGAACTATGCTGCCATTGAACCCATGTTGAGAAGAGATATTACTCCACAACAGACTAGCGTCTCTGTATCAGCATTTGTTCAACAAAACCCCAACTCCGAGTTTAGCCATCAGCTTGTACAAGCTGACACTCAAATTCGTAGCTGGAAAGGTATTTCTGAATACTCAGATCAGTTGCTGGAAGTTCGTTTAGCGAATGAGAGCATGATAACAGCATGGCAAAGTGGCGAGGTCGAGCCATTATTTGCATTTGAACCAAGTGGTGATGATGAGAATTGGCAATATATCGAAGCATTTGATGTGTATGGCAACATCCATCAACTCGATGTTTACCAACTCCCAGATGTACCTGTACTCGTTGTTGATAACAACAGCTCTGCTGAGCTAAAAGCAGGCTTGCAAGCTATGCAAGCTGAGATGAAAAAACTCGGTCAGCCAGCTTTAGTTCAACCATACGTTGCTGATGAACAACGCCAAAATGCACCGCTATTGTCAAGTAGCACAGTGGGCGAAGCGGCTCCAATTCAAACAACGCAGTTGAAAAAGATCCGTCTCGCCGATGACAAAGAACCTTGGATCTCTGGCAAGGCAGAAATCTACGCTATCGTAACGGGCGTCAATCCAAGTCGTGATGAACCGACTCTCGATTTAGTGGAGCTTCCATACTTAGACTACGATAACCAAGATTACTACCCGAATCAGATCATTATTCACTGGTCTCGTTACCGCTGGGGCGCTGCAGACATCGTGCTCATGGAACAAGATGATGGTACAGACTATAAACAGTTGGCAAAACTCCTCGTTCAAGTTGCTGGAGAAGTGCTGAAAGCGATTCCAGATCCAGAAGTTCAGGCTTACGCGATTATTCCGCAAATCACGAATAAGATCATCGACACGATCCCTGACGGCGTCCTAACGAATGATGATGACTTCGTCGACGTTTACTACACACTAATGCAAGACACATCATACGTGGATCATCCAGGTGCTGGTGTGAATGCAGTAGTCACATTAGAGCCGCTCACGATTAACCCAACTCGTCCGTAACCTGTTCAATTTTAATGAGTCGTTGTAATCACTTCGGCTCATTTTTCCCACTTCATCACAAAAAAGCACCCCACACAGAAATTTTTTCTCACCTGTCTTTACTGTATAAAGAAACAGTATATACTGTTCTCTTATACAGTATTGTTCAGTTATACAGGTAAATAAAAATGCTGGCTCATCTAAGTGTTAATAATTTTGCGATTGTTAAGTCTTTACAACTCGAGCTGTCTAAGGGCATGACCACCATCACAGGTGAAACAGGCGCGGGTAAATCCATTGCTATCGATGCACTTGGGCTCTGCTTAGGCGGACGAGCCGAAGCTGGCATGGTTCGACAAGGTGAAGAAAAAACCGAAGTTAGTGCCGCTTTTTTACTGGACAACAACCTACATGCAACGCGTTGGCTAGAAGATAACGATCTGCTTGATGGCAGTGAATGTATTTTGCGTCGCATCGTCACAAAAGAAGGTCGCTCAAGAGCCTTCATTAATGGCAGTCCTGTCCCACTATCACAACTCAAATCTCTAGGGCAACTGCTGATCAATATCCATGGGCAACACGCTCATCACCAATTGATGAAAAGCGAACACCAAATGGCTATGCTCGACCAATATGCAGGTCATCTAAACCTACTAAAAAGCACACGAAGTGCTTACCAGCATTGGCGTCAGGCAGACAATAACCTCAAGCAACTAAAAGAAAATAGCCAGCAAAACCAGGCGCAAAAACAATTGCTTGAATACCAAATCAAAGAACTAAATGAGTTATCGCTAGGTGAAGAAGAATTTGCAGAGCTCGAGCAAGAGCACAAACGACTATCCAATAGTGGTGAACTCGCCACTACCTGTCAGCAAGCCATCGAACTTATTTACGAAGGTGAAGAAGTCAATGCGCTTGGTATTTTGCAATCGGCCAATCACTCCCTAATTCAACTAGCTGAGTTAGATGAAAAGCTATCTGAGCTACCCAACATGTTGTCAGAAGCGATGATTCAACTGGAAGAAACGAAGAACGAATTACGCAGTTATCTAGATGGCATAGATGTGGATCCTGTTCGTATGGCTTATGTAGAAGAACGTTTTTCTAAAGTGATGTCTGTTGCTCGCAAACACCACGTGATGCCAGAAGAACTATACCAACATCACCAAGATCTTCTGGCCCAAGTAGAAGCGTTAGATTGCTCTGATGAACGTTTAGATGAACTCGCGCAAGAAGTGGAACAAAAGTACCAAAGCTTCCTAAACCAAGCAGAAAAACTACACAAATCACGCAGCCGTTACGCTAAAGAGCTGAATAAGCTGATCACGCAAAGCATGCACGAATTGAGCATGGAAAAAGCGATATTCAATATCGAAGTCAGCAATGAAAACACGCACCCATCACCACTTGGCATGGACAGTGTGTGCTTCTTAGTATCGACCAACCCAGGACAGCCATTGCAACCTATAGCAAAAGTTGCGTCAGGCGGTGAGCTATCACGCATCTCATTAGCTATCCAAGTGATTACCGCTCAGAAAGTGGATACACCAAGCTTGATCTTCGATGAGGTGGATGTCGGTATTAGTGGTCCAACAGCAGCTGTAGTCGGCAAAATGCTACGCAAGCTTGGCGAGTCTACTCAGGTATTGTGTGTCACTCACCTCCCTCAAGTTGCAGGTTGTGGCCATCAACAAATGTTCGTGGCTAAACAAACAAAAGCTGGCCAAACCGAAACACAAATGCACGCATTAGATGAACAACAACGTGTGGCAGAATTAGCTCGCCTACTTGGAGGTAGCCAAATTACAGATTCTACCCTTGCAAACGCCAAAGAGCTCCTCATCGCCGCTTAGCCATGCTCTTTCAAAGATAGAGTCACGAACACTACTCCGTGACTCTACCTCCCCCATCACCATATCAAAGTGCTTGGGTTCTGATTCCCTTTCGAAATAATGGTCAGTGCCACCCCATAGCTCAATAACTTGGCTATTTGTCATTAGTTACCGCTTAAACTGGATAGAAAATCGCTCATCGACATAAACATACATGTGAGAGAATCAATAAATGCAACTCAACTCAAAATTCGTTGTCAGATTTCCTATCATACGACGCATAGCTTTTTACATCTGCGTCGAGCTTGTTTATTATCAGCGCAGTATTTTAAAGGTTACTAAGAAATTATTATGCAATTAAAGAAGTGGTTAGTTGCCGTACCATTAGCAATGACATTGCTGACAGGATGTTCGGTATTGGAAAAACTGGTTTATCGCATTGATATCAACCAAGGCAACTATGTAGAACAAAGTGCGGTAGATAAATTAAAGTTTGGGATGACTAAAGCACAGGTTCGCTTCGTACTAGGGTCGCCAATGCTTATTGAAAACGGCTACCCAAACACTTGGTACTACATTTATCACCATACTCCTGGTCACGGTGATCCAGTGCAAAAAGACCTGATCGTTAACTTTAACGATCAAGGCACACTCGCAGATATCAGTGGTGACTTCCCAAAAAGTGACGCTTTTTACGAGCAGATTCAGTAAACGACTTTTGCAAAAAACCTCTCACATGAGAGGTTTTTTATTATCTAGATATCGCGCAATCACACTTTGAATCAATGACGCCATCCATTGGGATTGATATCAAGTCTACTTATTCTTACGTACAGAGCTAGGCTTACCACCGGTGACTGGGTCTGCATTCCCCTCGGCTTTAGCCTGCTCCGCCCGCTTACGACGAATCTCTTTCGGGTCTGCGAGTAACGGACGATATATCTCTATTCGATCTCGATCTCGAACGGTCGCATCTAACTTCACATTACGACTAAACACACCCACTTTATTCTTAGATAAATCAATTTCAGGGTATAACTCTAACACGCCAGATTGTCGAATGATCTCTTCTACCGTTGCGTGATTATTCACCACTAAATTAAATACACGCTGTTCATGAGGAAGAGCATAGACAACCTCTACGTGAATCATATCTGACTCAATACTCATAACACTCGTAGACCTGTTTTGCGCGTTTAGTGAATGCATTTACCATGTTACTGGTAAGCTCGTTAAAAACCTTACCGAAGGCCATCTCAATCATTTTACTTGAGAATTCAAACTCAAGCTTTAGCTCAACCTTGCAAGCTTGCTCATCTAGCGCGGTAAAAATCCAACCACCACGCAATGTCTTAAACGGACCATCCACCAAGTTCATCATAATTGCTTGGCCTGGGATCAGCTCATTTGAAGTAGTAAACGTTTTGCTGATACCAGCCTTCGCCACATCGACAGAAGCCACCATACCATTACCCGAAGACTCAATGATTCTAGAGCCCGAGCAACCAGGCAGAAACTCAGGGTATTTAGCAACATCGTTAACCAGATTGAACATCTGTTCAGCACTAAAAGACACAAGCGCAGAACGGCTGACTTGCTTCATACATACTCCTATCGATACATGTACAGATTTAAAGCTCCTGCCAATTTTACTTTTATTCCACGATTGCGCAAATAAAAGGATTTCCTATCCGATATCCAACCCGTATAATGTCGCTATTATGGCAAAGAAAAAAACGAAACAAAAAGCGGGTAGCAATACTATCGCGCTGAATAAAAAAGCTCGCCACGAGTATTTCATCGATGATGAAATCGAAGCTGGCTTGGAGCTCCAAGGTTGGGAAGTGAAAGCCCTTCGCCAAGGTAAAGCCAATATTTCTGAAAGTTACGTATTTATGCGTGACGGTGAAGCCTTTGTGAGTGGCATGACAATCACTCCTTTAAATCAGGCATCGACACACGTTGTGGCGAACCCCACACGTGTGCGTAAACTACTAATGAGTCGTCGTGAACTAGACAACCTATTCGGACGTGTGAACCGTGAAGGTATGACATTAACGGCGCTCTCTCTGTACTGGTCTCGCTCTTGGGTGAAACTAAAAATTGGCGTAGCAAAAGGTAAAAAGCTGCACGATAAACGTACGGATTTAAAAGAAAAAGACTGGGCAAGAGAGAAAGCACGCGTAATGAAGAGTACACTGCGTTAATCTTGACCACTTAAACGCATAGTACTGGACAGCCAATGCTTTTCTGTTACTATGCGAATATTACCTGGGGCTGATTTAGGATTCGACGGGAATTCAGAAGTCTGAGGTGCATGCCGAGGTGCGGTAGGCCTCGTTAACAAACCGCAAAAAAATAGTCGCAAACGACGAAAACTACGCACTAGCAGCTTAATAACCTGCTCAGAGCTCTCTCGCCCTAGCTTCCGCACGTAAGACGGGGAATAACGAGGGATCAAACCCAAACGCGCTAGCCCGGATTCTCCCGCCTGAGAGATGAACGGCGAATTTTAATTCAGGCTAGTCATTCATTAGCGTGTCGGTTCGCAGGTGGGTGGCGAAATTAAAGATCGACTAAGCATGTAGTACCAATGATGAACGGTTTTCGGACGCGGGTTCAACTCCCGCCAGCTCCACCAAACGTTTGGAAAAGGCCACCTTCGGGTGGCCTTTTTTGTATCTGCTATCCGTACTTATGTTGCAACAGTACACGATCTACTTTTACGATGTTACTTTCTATTAGTGCACGGCTTCTTTTATAGCCTATAGAAAAATAAGCAGATGATCACTAATAATCAACACTTCCAACTTTATAAATATTTTATTCATTAGTAATTTTATGCAGATAATTAAATCTCTTAAAAAATAAAAATGCGAAGCCATTTAGCTTCGCTTTTTATTAGGGCTTAGAGTTGTTAACAGTATTAAAATCTATATTCCACACCTAGCGATGCTTGGTTAAAATCAGTTTTTGTGTTTGCACCATTCGCTACGTTCTCTGCATTCAGTTCTACGTCGTACCACATATATTCTGCGTTAACTAAGAAGTTATCAGTAACTTTAAAACCAACACCGGCACCAGCGAATACACCTTCGTCATCTTTGTTGCCTTGGAAGCCCGCAACGTTGTAATCCGTCGAGTACCACATTTGACCGCCTTTTGCGTAAAGATCGACACGATCAGCAATAGGGGCTGTAACTTTTAGTGCTGCGGTGTAACCGTCCGTTTCGGCATTTGCTAGGTTATTACCATAGCTACCAAAATCAATGTAACCACCCTCTAACGCTAAGTAAGGGTTAAAACGGTAACCAACCAAACCTTGAATAGCATCGCTGTCATCATCAAAGTCATCTTGTCCATCAACTTTTAAGTAACCATAGTTGGCGCCGACATAAACACCATGATCTTTGGAGTCCGCTGCGTGAGATAAAGTACTAAACGTTGCTAAAGAAAAAAGGCCAATCAAAGTAACAACATTGCTTTTCATTTCGTTCTCCTAATATAAGTGCCATTGAAAGTTCGAATTATACAAAGCAAATGCAATGCCAATTTTAATTTAATGAAAAACATTTTCTACTTTATAAAAAATTGACATTATTTTGAAATTAAAACAACAAAAATAAAAGTTATACCGTTTTATTTACCTTGAGAAAACAATATTAGATTTGTGTAAATACTAATGATGTAAAACATTCTATTTTATTTGTAGTTTTTTCAAAAGATAGGGAAAATCAATAAACAAACCCCAATCATCAATTATTTACATACCCATTATATTTAGGATTCTTAATTTTTGGTCTGGGTTCTTTATGAACGAGTAAGGAAGGTAATCACACATCGGCTTTTTCTCTCTTTGCTTCAATAGGTAAATCTCCTACTCTGTGAATAGGCTATCTCCATGGGACTGAAGTATGTTAAAAGGCAGTGAGTACCCTTCTATCCGAGCATTAAGGACGTTTGTCGCGGTTGCAAATTACCTCAGCTTCTCTAAAGCGGCGGATGCCCTATGCATTACACAAAGTGCAGTAAGCAAACAAATTGCCGCGCTTGAAAAACTAGTGGGTTTACCTTTAATACAAAGAGGCTCGAATGGTATTGAGTTAACTGAGGAAGGAAAACGCTACCTACCGCAAGTCACAGAAGCACTAGAACTTATTCAGAATGCAACCGCCAACTTAATACAATCAGATTCAAAGCAAGAATTGCTCACCGTGGATGTTACTCCTTCTTTCGCTAGCCTTTGGTTGGTACCTCATATTGATGACTTCCACCAGCGACATCCCAATATCCGTGTAAGAATCTGTACCGGAGATGGGAACGTAAAAGGTTCAAGCGGTGAAAGCGACTTGCATATTCGTTGTCTTCCATTGTCCACGCATTATGAATACAGCCACTTACTATGCGAAGAAATTCTACTATTGGTCGGTTGTACTGACGCTCCTGCACTCAAGAATGTGCACGCTGTTAGCGACTATCCGCTGATACCTCAAATCACTCGTCCTCAGTTGTGGGAGCAATTTAAGGCTGCGCATGCAGTAGAATCAACCGTTACCTATCACTCTGTAGGCTTTGAACATTTTTACCTAGCTTACGAAGCCGTCAAAATGGGAAAAGGACTCGCCTTACTTCCTGATTTTATGGCGCAGAATTCTATTTTAAGAGGGGATATCCAACGTATTCTTAACCTATCTTTACAGAGTGGTTATGGTTATTACGTGATGATCCCAAATTATCGCCTATCGGCTAAGAAAGTGGCGGCGTTTTACGAATGGTTGAAGAGCAAACTAAGCTAATATTGTTTTCTTGATATGCTTTTGGTAACTCAAAGACTTCAGTATCTGTCTGCTTCAAATTGTGGCATTCTCATTAACACTGTTTCAAAAGGATAAATGGATTGAAAGATATGGACAGCAATTCGCCCAAACTCTCATTACGTACCATTGAGCCAACGGATTACCCTGAGCTTGCAGAACTAATGGACTTAGTGTTTCCTGATGTTGGCGGCTCATGGCCACGGCTGACTATTATGGATCTCATTCATCAGTTTCCTGATGGCCAAATCTGTATTGAAGATAACGGCAAAATAGTCGGTGCAGCATTAACCATTAAAGTGGACTACAACCGCTTTTCTCTTCCTCACCTATATACCGACATCATTACCGAAAACAACGTCATACAGAATCAAGTAACCGGTGATGCAATGTATGGTCTCGATGTATTTGTCCACCCGGACTATCGAGGGCTACGTTTAGGTCGACGTTTATATGATGCACGTAAAGAGCTTTGCCGTAGTAAGAACTTCAAAGCCATTTTAGCCGGTGGTCGCATTCCTAATTACCACCAATACGCAGATGAACTGAGCGTTGCAGAGTACATCGACAAAGTAAAACGCCGTGAGCTTCATGACCCTATTTTGTCTTTTCAGCTTGCTAACGACTTCGATGTAAAACGAATCATGCGCGGCTACTTGCCAGAGGATAGCGCTTCTAAAGGTTACGCGACACTGCTGGAGTGGGATAACTTTTTCTACGAAGAGGATATTCAATCCGTACACGATGTAGAAAAAACGCTGATTCGGATTGGTGTCGTACAGTGGCAAATGCGCGCGATGAATGACCTGGAGGATTTGCTCGATCAGGCTGAGTTCTTCATCTCTTCTCTTGCGAACTATAAAGCCGATTTCGCCCTATTCCCTGAGTTCTTTAACGCACCGCTGATGGGCTTGCAAAACGACAAAAATTCCGTTGAAGCAATCCGCTTTTTGGCTAGTTTTACGGAAGAGATCAAAAACCGTTTCTCGCAGATGGCGGTCACCTACAACATCAACATTATTGCAGGCAGTATGCCCGTTATCGAAGATGGCAAACTGTATAATGTGGCCTACTTGCTGCAACGAGATGGTGAAATTAACGCTCAATATAAAATCCACATCACGCCTCATGAACAAAGAGACTGGGTGATCGACGGTGGTGACAATGTTCAAGTGTTCGAAACCGATGCGGGCAAAGTCGGCATACTGATTTGTTATGACAGCGAATTCCCTGAATTGGGAAGAATGTTAGCAGAACAAGGCGCACAAATTGTATTCGTTCCTTTCTGGACGGACACAAAAAATGGCTATCAACGAGTACGAATTTGTTCCCAATCTCGTGCCATTGAAAACGAATGCTATGTTGCAATTGGTGGCAGTGTTGGTAACTTACCTCGTGTTGATAACGTGGACATCCAGTACGCGCAATCTGCCGTATTCTCACCGTCGGATATCTACTTCCCTCACGATGCAACCTTGACAGAAGCAAGCGCCAACACCGAAATGATGATCTTCGCCGATGTTGATTTGACTAAGTTGAAGCAACTTAATACCGAGGGTTCAGTAACCAACTTACGTCACCGACGTCTTGATTTGTATGGCGCATTTACTAAAGCTAAAGAGTCATAATGGTGTGCCTTATTCGCCGCCACACGGGAGCGTGGCGGCGAATAAAACAAGCAGCAGATTGATTCCGCACAATAATCAGAGGCATGTCAGTTTTTCTCAGCGGTGAGAAACAAGAATTGACCCAGTAGGACATTCGGAGTATCACTCCAACTTCGTTCCGCTTTTATTAGGGGAAAGCTTTTGGAACACATTAACGAACTTCTCATGTCAATGAAGCCTTTGCTCGAGCAATACGGCTACTTGGCGCTGATTGTCAGTATATTTCTAGAAGGGATAGGTGTACCGATGCCTGGTCAATCGCTGATGATCGCGGCATCTTTGCTCTCTTCAGAACAAGTCATGAACCTAAGTATGGTTATGATGGTATCGTGGCTAAGCTGCTTTTTTGGGAATACCTGTGGTTACCTAATCGGTTATTACTTTGAAGGCTGGTTGGATAAAAAAGGCTATATCTCTGGCCCGAAGATGCAAACACTTCAACTGACTATCCAGAAATACGGCCCTACGTGCTTGGTCGTCAGTCGCTTTATTGAAGGAATGAAGCAATTTATGCCTCTTGCATGCGGTATCGCGAAAATGCCACGTAGAGAGTTTTTGCTCGGTAACGCCCTCGCGGCGACGGTTTGGGTATTGGTATTCAGCTTGTTAACTCACTTTGCATTTGAACATTTAAGCGTGTTGAGCAACCTGTACACCGAATACAAATATCTGGTATGGGCATTTGCTGCTGTCTTATTTACGTGGATGGTTTTAGGTATTGTTAAACGCAAAAAAGCCAAATCAATGCAATAACGACAGTCTCTTCATTAGCGCATAACTAAAGCTCGTGGTATCAGTGAGATACGTAATACGAGCTTTTATCTTTTTCTTTACGTGCAAAATTTAAACAGCCATTTAGACGTCTAGACGTTGACAATGCGTAAATGTGATATTAGTCTGCTCTTCTCTCTTATTATTAACATTGTCGTTTACATGTCCGGTTCCCAACAAACAACTAAAACAGTTGCACCTTCTGCGGTCGCACTGATCCCATTGATTGTATTCCTTGCGCTGTTTATTGGCGTAGGCACTTACTTATCTTTGCAAGGCGTTGAATTTGCCTTCTACCAGCTGCCTGCACCCATCGCGGTATTACCAGCCATCATCATTGCGTTTCTTTTAAGTAAAGAGAAACTTAACCGCTCAATCGAACACTTCATGCGTGGTGTTGGCCACCCAGACATCATCGCAATGTGTATGATCTATCTGCTTGCTGGTGCCTTTGCTGCGGTAGCAAAAGCCTCTGGCGGTGTTGATGCAACGGTGAACCTTGGTTTATCCGCAATTCCAACCAGCATGATTTTGCCGGGCATTTTTCTGATTTCTGCTTTTATCGCAACAGCGATGGGCACATCGATGGGTACCATCGCAGCCGTTGCCCCCGTAGCGTTGGGGATTGCTGAATCAGCAGGAATGAGCTTACCGTTAACCGCAGGCGTTGTGCTGAGCGGCGCTATGTTTGGTGATAACCTTTCTATCATCTCTGACACCACCATCGCGGCGACACGCTCTCAAGGTTGTGAGATGAAAGACAAGTTTAAAGAGAACATTCGTATTGCTTTGCCTGCGGCGTTGATCGCGATTGCAGTGTTCGCTTTCAACAGTACAGCGACTCAAGTGCCTGCAACTGGCGATATTGAGTGGCTGAAAGTCTTGCCGTACATCACTATTTTGATCTTAGCGGTATCTGGTGTGAATGTGTTTGTGGTTCTGTCGATTGGTATCCTTTTGGCTGGCGGCGTGAGCTTGGCATCGATTGACAATTACGGACTGACTAATCTAGCCCAAGACGTATACAAAGGCTTTGGCAACATGCAAGAGATCTTCTTGTTGTCCATGCTAATTGGTGGTTTGAGTGAACTGATGCGTCGTCAAGGCGGCCTTGCTTTTCTAACCAATTTCGTTAGCAGCCTTATCCACGCGTTTGGCTCTAACCACTCTAAGCATGCCAACAGCCGCGCGAGCGAGCTAGGTATCGCAGGCTTGGTGTCGATGGTCAATGGCTGTACGGCAAACAACACCGTAGCCATCATTGTCTCGGGCAGCGTTGCTCGCCAGTTGGCGGAAGAGAACAATGTCTCTCCTCGCCGCTCAGCAAGCTTGTTAGACATTTTCTCATGCGTGGTGCAAGGCGTGTTGCCTTACGGCGCTCAAGTGTTGCTGCTAGGTTCCGTATTCAACCTATCGCCAATTGAAGTAGTTGCTAATTCTTACTACTGCTTTGCATTAGCGATAGCGGCTGTTGTCGCGGTATTTATCAAACATCCCGCGCGTCAACCTGTAGTGCAAACCGAAAACTAACGACAAATACCGAAAAGGCTCCGAGGGAGCCTTTTTACTTTCTTCTTTATTTTCCTTGCTGCGAGCAGATTTACTTCAAAGCTGAACGCAAACTTTGCGCACTGTGTAAAGGAATCGCAAATCGATGCGCCACATCACGTAGAGCTTCCACCTGAGCCGCGTTACTGATTGCTAATTCGCCTGCCACATCGAAGTGGTTATTCTCAAACCCCACTCTCACATCGAATCCAAGTAACATCGCACTCGCTAAACAGTCTTGCTCTCGCGCGCCAAAAGCACAAATGGCACATCGAATTTCTTCCTCGACAAAACGCGCCAAATTCAAACCTCGTAAATCCCATGGTGAAGACTGCTGAGCTTGGTGATAACGCCCTAACACCACTAATGCATGCTGATGCGTTTTAGGTAACACGCCCGCATCACGCAGTTGGAAATAACGTTCAATGTCGGTTGCATCGTAGAGAATAATTTGGCTCACGATGTTGTTTTCAGCCAACCAATGGAAAAAGGCATGCCCTTCTTTCTCACTTGCGCGATCGGGGATTAACTCTCTCAATGCGAAAGAAGCCGCTTCTGGTTTCACAGCTTTAACTAACGCCCGCTGTTGTGGCGGAGAATATAAACCTACCGCCTCTGTGGTGAGCTGAACCATCATGGTTTCTCCCACCGCTTCTTTCACGGCATGGTAAATTGCCATGTTGTCGTCGATGTCTAATGAATGACGTCCGTTGGCGTCTCTAGCATGCAAATGGATCATGGCAGCCCCTGCTGTTTGACAAGCGATAGCCTCTGCAACCAGTTCGTCTGTTGTAATGGGTAAGTTGACGTGATCGTGCTTGGTTTTTCTTGCGCCGTTTGGAGCCACGATAATAGCGATAGGTTCTCGCAAATATTGGTTTGCTACTTCCATGTCTCCGCCACCTCTTTTAACGTCAGTGAGAGTTTACCGACTAGTTCATCAATATGATGAGACTGAATAATGAATGGCGGTGCGAGCAAAATATGGTGCCCATTAACGCCATCAATCGTTCCGCCCATTGGATAGCACATTAAGCCATTTTCCATTGCTCGCTGTTTGATGCGTTTGTCTGCCAATGTGGCTTTACTCAGAGGCGCCTTGCTTTCTTTATCCGCCACCAACTCAATGCCCAAAAACAAACCTTTACCACGAATGTCGCCAATGTATGGTAAATGGGCCAATGCAGAAGTAAGCTCTTTACGCAGCAAAACACTTTGCTGATTCACCGCTGTTAATAAATCATCTTGGAAGATGGTTTCAATGGTTGCCACGGCGGCAGCGCACGCCACAGGGTGCGCCATAAAAGTATGACCGTGTTGGAAAAAACCGCTTCCATCAGCAATAGCTTGATAGACTCGATCATTCGCAACCACCGCGCCAATAGGTTGATAACCCGCACCAAGCCCTTTAGCCATGCAAACCAGATCGGGCTCTGCCTCTTCTTGCTCAAACGCAAAAAAACTGCCACTGCGCCCAACGCCACACATGACTTCATCCAAGATCAATAACACATCGTATTGGTCGCATATTTCGCGAATACGTTTAAAGTAACCTTGAGTCGCAGGTACAGCTCCAGCGGTGGCTCCCACAATAGGCTCGGCGACAAAAGCCATGACATTCTCAGCCCCCAACTCAAGAATTTTTGCCTCTAGTTCATTCGCCGCTCGCAATGAGTAACCCAATTCCGACTCATGACTCTGCTGATAACGATAAGCATAGCAAGGGGCAATGTGATGACTCGGATGCAAGATAGGTTTGAACGGTTCACGTCGCCATTCATTACCACCGACCGCCAGAGCCCCCAAGGTATTGCCGTGATAACTTTGCTGACGCGCGATGAATTGCTTCTTCTCTGGCTTACCTGATTCCACAAAATGCTGCCGCGCCATTTTTAGTGCCGACTCCACCGCTTCTGACCCGCCACTGACTAAATACACATGGTTGAACTGCTCAGGCATGTACTGACAAATCAATTCCGCTAGTCGCTCACCGCTGTCACTAGTAAAAAATCCAGTATGAGCAAACGGCACTCGCTCGAGCTGTTCCAACATGGCTTTTTTAACGGCTTGATGACTGTGGCCAAGGTTTGATACCGCAGCGCCGCCACAAGCATCGAGGTACTGTTTTCCTTGTTTATCGAATAGATAAACACCTTCACCTTGATCGATGATTGGCAGCGTGGCATGGCAATGACGGTGAAATACGTAAGACATTTGAGTCCCTTCCAATGTGTAAGATTTGCACACATCATCAGGAACAAACCCAAATGCAACAAGGGAATAAATTTCACCCACCATGAGCTTTTGGAATACCACAACCCAAAAACACCAAAGCATTTGATATTTAAATAATAAAATAAAAAAAGGCCAGCTTTTTTAAAGGCTGGCCTATGGGTAACCAAAAGCTAAAAACAGAATCGTTTTACGCGTTTAGTGCCTGTTCTAAGTCGGCTAGAATATCGTCAATATGCTCAATACCTACAGATAAACGAATCATCTCTGGAGACACACCAGCTTGTTTTTGTTCTGCTTCGCTCAACTGACGATGGGTCGTCGAGGCGGGATGGCAAGCCAATGATTTTGCATCGCCAATGTTCACCAAACGCTTAAAGATTTTCAGAGCATCATAAAAACGCACACCTGCGTCATAACCGTCTTTTAAACCAAACGACAAAATCGCAGAAGGCTTACCTTTCATGTATTTTTCGGCGAGATGGAAGTGATCAGAACTTGGCAATCCGGCATAACTCACCCAACTGACTTTGTCATTCTGTTCCAAGAACTCAGCCACTTTGAGAGTGTTCTCGGTATGGCGCTCCATACGCAGCGGTAACGTTTCTAGCCCTTGCATAAGCATAAATGCATTCATCGGTGATAATGCCGATCCGGTATTACGCAATGGTACGGTACGCGCGCGCCCGATAAATGCCGCCTCACCAAACGCTTCGGTATACACCACGCCGTGGTAAGAAGGTTCTGGTTCGTTGAAAACGGGAAAGCGGTCTTTGTGCTGCGCCCAAGGGAATTTACCGGAATCCACAATCACGCCACCTAATGTGGTGCCGTGTCCACCAACGTACTTAGTGAGGGAGTGAACGACGATATCCGCACCGAATTCGATGGGTTTGCACAGCACTGGCGTCGCGACGGTGTTATCCACAATCACAGGCACGCCTTGTGCGTGAGCAAGCTCCGCCACACGTTCTAAATCAATGATATTACCCGCAGGGTTACCAATGCTCTCGCAGTACACCGCTTTGGTATTTTCATCAATTAACTCGGCCAAACTTTCTGGCTTGTCATCTTTAGCAAACTTCACCTGAATACCCTGATTTGGCAGCATGTGCGCAAACAAGGTATAAGTACCGCCATAAAGTTGCGGCGTAGAAACGATGCTATCGCCCGCTTGCGCTAAGGTCAGAATCGCATAGTTAATCGCTGCACTCCCCGCACTCACGACCAATCCAGCAATGCCGCCTTCTAACGCCGCCATGCGTTTTTCCAGAACATCGTTAGTCGGATTCATGATGCGAGTGTAGATATTCCCCGGCACTTCCAAGTTAAACAGATCAGCGCCGTGCTGCGCGTTGTCAAACTCGTACGCGACTGTTTGATAAATCGGTGTCGCGACAGATTTGGTGGTCGGGTCAGTTTCGTAACCAAAATGGATGGATAGCGTTTCGTCTTTCATTTTCTTCCTTGAGCGTCATCGAGATAAATCGTGGACTTATCATGCCGATTTTTTAACCACAGAACCTCGTTATGGGTCACATTGCCCAAGTCCAGAAACGTTTATGAAATGGGAAAAGGTAACATTTTTGATATTCATCGATAGGTATAACTTGCGCTTGATTGAAAGTCTTTAATCTTGTTGATAATCCTCCTTCAATATGAACTAAAGTGAATGTGACCTATTGAGTTCTCAAACTCATTGAGATGGGGGCAATAGGCAAAAACCTTACTCTGTATGGAGATGACCGATGAACAAAAACTGGATCCCTATTGCCCTCTCTGGGCTTGCTTTAACGGGGTGTTTTTCTGAAGAAGCGAAAGAAGCCGTCGCCGAGCCGCTAAAAGTAACCGCCGCAGACAAAATTTATTATGGTGGCGATATCCTAACCATGGCTAGCGATAAGCCAGAGTACGCCGAAGCCGTCGCAACATTAGGCGAGAAAATCATTTATGTCGGCAGCAAAGATGGAGCGATGGAGCACAAGTTCGGTAAAACACAGTTGGTCGACTTAAAAGGCAAAACTATGTTGCCTGGCTTTGTTGATCCGCACAGTCATGTGTATGGTGTTGGTCTGCAAGCCATGGTCGCAAACGTGCTGCCATCTCCTGATGGCGAAGCCGATACCGTGGCGAAAATCATCGAAACTCTAAAAAATGCCGCGAACAATGATACGCAACGCCTATTCATTGAGAAAACGGGTTGGATTTTAGGTTTTGGTTACGACGACGCCCAACTGGATTACTACCCTACCAAAGCGGATCTCGATAAAGTCAGCACAGATAAGCCTGTATTAATCATCCACACTTCGGGGCATTTGAGTGTCGCGAACAGTAAAGCGTTAGAGCTAGCAGGTATCACGGCAGAATCGGAAGATCCAAAAGGTGGCATTATCCGCCGAATGGAAAACAGCCAAGAGCCAAATGGTGTCCTAGAAGAAAACGCGCACTTTGCAATGCTGTTCAACCTCAATAAGTTGATTGATTCTGAACTTCAAGATCGCATGTTAGAAGCCTCGCAAGGTATGTACGCGAAATATGGCTATACCACGGCTCAAGAAGGACGAGCAACATCAGAAGGTTATGAAGCGATGAAACGCGCGTCGAAAAACGACAAACTGATGATCGACTTGGTTGCGTACGCCGATATGGTATCGAGCAGTGATTTTATGGACTCGGAATACAACACGCCAGAGTACACCAACCATTTCCGCATCGGTGGCGTAAAGCTGAACTTTGATGGCTCTCCACAAGGTAAAACGGCATGGCTAAGTCAGCCTTACTTCCACCCACCACATGGACAAGATAAAGACTACGCTGGCTACCCAACTTTCGAAGATCAACAAGCTTACGATTACGTAGAAACAGCCTTTAAAAATGAATGGCAAGTGCTGACGCATGCCAATGGTGACGCGGCGATCGAGCAATTTATCAATGCGGTAACCAAAGCAAATGAAAAGCTAGGAAAACAAGACCGCCGACCTGTTCTCATTCACGGCCAAACCATGCGCCAAGACCAAGTAGATCGCTTAGCTGCGCAAGGCATCTTCCCTTCTCTATTTCCAATGCATACTTTTTATTGGGGTGACTGGCATGTGGACTCGGTACTCGGCCATCCTCGTGCCGATTTCATTTCACCAACTCAAGCGGTGAGAAAGGCGGGGTTAAAATTCAGTACACACCATGACGCACCTGTGGCGCTGCCAAGTTCATTCCGAGTATTAGATGCGACCGTCAATCGCACCACCAGAACCGATAAAGTACTGGGACCAGATCAGCGTGTTGACACGTATACCGCGCTGCAAGCCATGACCATTTGGCCGGCTTACCAACACTTTGAGGAGTCGTATAAAGGTTCTATCGAGGTGGGTAAGAATGCGGATTTAATCATCCTCGATAACAACCCGATGAAGATTGAACCTAAGGCGCTAAAAGACCTAAACGTGGAAGAAACCATCAGCCGAGGCGAGTCGGTTTATCAACGACAGTAATCCAAAATAAAACACCGCCGTCATCGAGGCGGTGTTTTCTATCTGACTCACCAAGCACTATATCTATTTACTCTCCACTTGCTGTAATAACCAAGTACGAAACTTGTTTGTGGACTGGCTTCGTGTGTTCATGATCAAGTAGTACCCTGCATTGGCTGGAACCGGCTGAAAGGGAGAGACTAAACGCTCCGTCGTCAATTCATCCTCAATCAGTGCCATTCGTGCCATTGCAATCCCAACTCCTGCTTCCGCCGCAGACATCGCCATATCCGTTCTATTGAAAAAGTGTCCAACATCGGTTTTAAAGTCTAATCCCATTGCTGACGCCCAATATAGCCACTCATAGTCACGCGTCGCTTTTTCCCATGGCATCGCATCGTGTAGTAGCGTCGCCTCCTGCCATTTCTTCACTGACATTGAGGATTCTTGTTCATCAAAAGGCACTTTTAGCCAACCATGATCCTCAAGGTATTTTGGACTCATCACCGGCAGCAGTTGCTCATCCAAAATCAACTCCGCGTTAGCATTTCGGTAAGGATGAAGACCATAGTCTATCGCGACGTCATAATCTTTTATCTCACTATTCACTAACGCCCCTTCCGCGAAGATTTGCACTTGGATATCCGGGTTCTCGTGATGAAAACTTTCCAGCTTTGGGACTAACCATTTAAAAGCAAAAGAAGGCGTTAATTTTAAGCGGATCTCATTGGTGTGCTTTTCTACTTTGAGCTCATCAAGCAGTTTGCTCAGCTCAGAAAAGTGAAACTGCGTTGCTTGGTGTAACTGAGTGCCTTTAGCGGTTAAACGAATACCGCGGGAATGGCGTTCAAATAAAGTAAAACCTAATAACGCTTCCAAATGAATAATTTGTTGGCTCACGGCTCCCGTAGTGAGGTGCAAAAACTTAGCCGCGCCAGTAAAGCTGCTGTGTTCCGCGACTTGGCTAAACAGACACAAGCCACTTATTAAATTACTTCTCATCCTTGAGCCTATAGTTTTTCTAAACGCTGTATGTAATTTATATCGATTGTTAACAAAAGGTAAAGAAAAGAAACTAACCACTCAGATAAATGTGTGGAGTACATCAATGGAAGTCATCGTATTAGGCAGCGGCGTCATCGGCTTAACCTCTGCTTGGTATTTATCTCAAGCAGGCTATCAAGTTACTGTTATTGACCGTCAACCAAGCAGTGCAATGGAAACAAGTTTCGCCAATGCTGGGCAGATCTCGTACGGCTATTCTTCGCCTTGGGCTGCGCCTGGTGTTCCTGTTAAAGCCATAAAGTGGTTAATGGAAGAGCATGCTCCACTCAAAATCAAACCAACCCTCGATGCCGATATGATCAGTTGGGCAAGTAAGATGGTGGCCAACTGCACCCTGTCTCGCTACCAAGTCAACAAAGCTCGCATGCTTTCGATAGCTAACCACAGTCGTATGTGTCTGGAACAATTACGTCAAGAACATGCCATTGAATATCAAGGTCGCCAGTTCGGCACCTTGCAAGTATTTCGAACGCCTCAACAGCTGCAAGCCATTGAAAAGGATATGCAGCTTCTAGAGCAAAGCGGGACTCGGTTTGAGTTGATGGACGTAGAACGCTGCATTGAACAAGAACCTGGACTGGATCTTGTGAAAGATAAACTGGTTGGTGGCTTGCATCTGCCAGATGACGAAACAGGCGATTGCTATCAGTTTTGCCAACAACTAACAGAGCTCGCTAAGGCCCATGGCGTGAGGTTCGAGTTCGACACCGAAGTAAGCAATTGGGTTACAGTAGGCAAAAAGATCATAGGTGTCCAAACGAATCGAGGACAGTTTAAAGCGGACCAATATGTGGTTGCCTCTGGCAGCTATTCTACAGCGCTACTCAAGCAACTCGACATTGAGATTCCTGTCTATCCAGTAAAAGGCTATTCGCTCACCATCCCAATGGAAGATGAGCACTTCTCTCCTCGCTCTACTGTGATGGATGAAACCTATAAAGTCGCCATGACTCGGTTTGATGACAGAATTCGCGTAGCGGGCACCGCAGAATTAGCAGGGTTTGATGCCTCCCTTCCGCAAAAACGAAAAAATACCATCGAAATGGTCATCCGTGATCTTTTCCCTCGCTGCGGCGACTTTAACCAAGCCGAGTTTTGGAGTGGCTTTAGACCAATGACGCCTGATGGCACACCGATTATTGGCGCAACTAAATACGATAACCTTTTTACTAACACCGGACACGGCACTCTGGGTTGGACGATGGCTTGTGGTTCTGGCCACTTGCTAGCGAGCATTATGGCTGGTGAAAAAGCGAAAGTGATGGATGACACAGAGCTTAACCTTTGCCGTTATGCATAAGGGCATATCTGCATAAAAAACAAACAGGCCTTTACTCCACAAAATGCATAATATTTGGCATTTTCAACTCATCAAATATGCAGCACATTTTAATGACAATGTGCTGCATATTTAATCACCAGACAAATCTTCCACCCCAAAGGAGCAAATAAGCAACAAGAACTAAATTTTAACAATCACTCTCCATTCTGTGTTCACCATCACGCTACAAAGGATTTATAGCCAAAAAAGTTAACAATTGCATTACATAAAGGGTAATGTATTGTGTGAAAAACAACCACAAACACAACTAACAGGGAAAATACTCATGCAGTCATTAGTTGATTTTCTGAATGGAATTATTTGGAGCCCGGTACTGATCTATTTGTGCCTTGGTGCAGGTTTGTTCTATTCAATCATGACGCGTTTTGTACAAATTCGTCACTTCTTTGAGATGTGGCGCTTATTACTTTCAGGGAAGAGTTCAACAAAAGGGATATCATCATTTCAGGCACTTGCCGTTTCACTATCTGGCCGTGTAGGTACAGGTAACATTGCTGGTGTTGCTGCCGCTATCGGTTTCGGAGGCCCAGGCGCCGTATTCTGGATGTGGGTCGTTGCCTTTTTTGGCGCGGCAACCGCATACGCAGAGTCGACACTTGCGCAAATCTATAAAGAAGAAGACGAAGGTGAATTCCGTGGTGGTCCTGCTTACTACATTGAAAAAGCAATGGGACAAAAATGGTACGCTTGGATCTTCGCTATCGCGACCATCTTTGCATGTGGTGTTCTACTTCCTGGCGTTCAATCGAACAGCATCGGTAACGCAGTAGAAGCAGCATTTGGCTCAGGTGACATGATTGAAACCGCTATTGGTACCTTCAGTTTTGCTAAAATTTTCACTGGTACGGTTGTCTGTGTCATTCTGGCCTTCATCATCTTCGGTGGCGTAAAACGTATTGCAAACTTTACCCAAATCGTTGTGCCATTTATGGCGCTGGCTTACATCATCACTGCATTTGTCATCATCCTACTAAACATTGGTGAGGTTCCACGCATTTTCGGCATGATCATTGGTGACGCGTTCACACCAATGGCAGGTGTTGGTGCGGCAATCGGTTGGGGTGTAAAACGTGGCGTTTACTCCAACGAAGCAGGTCAAGGTACAGGTCCTCACGCTGCAGCTGCAGCGAGTGTTGATCACCCAGCTCAGCAAGGTCTTGTTCAATCTTTCTCTATTTACATCGATACACTACTTGTGTGTTCAGCAACCGCGTTTATGATTCTTATCACTGGCGCGTACAACGTAAATGGTGCAGTTGAAGGCACGTTCCTAATTCAAAACCTCCCAGCTGATATTGGTGCTAATGGTCCTGTATTTACGCAAATGGCGATCGAAAGTGCACTACCTGGCGTGGGTAAACCATTCATCGCAATCGCACTTTTCTTCTTTGCGTTTACAACCATTCTGGCTTACTACTACATTGCAGAAACGAACATTGCTTACATTCGTCGTACATTCAAAGTAAATGGGCTGATGTTTATTCTGAAAGTCATCATTATTTCATCCGTGTTCTACGGAACCGTGAAAACCGCCAACTTAGCCTGGGCGATGGGTGATGTAGGTGTAGGTCTAATGGCATGGCTTAACATCGTCGGTATTTTGATCATCTTCTTTATGTCGAAACCAGCTCTCAAAGCATTGAACGATTACGAAGAACAACAAAAACGTGGTGTGACCGACTTTACATTCAACCCTGTAGCGCTAGGCATTAAAGGCGCAGATTACTGGGAAGATAAGTACAAGCGTAAAACGGGTAAGGCACCAACGGCAGACAACAGTACTACAGAAACTGTTGAACAACCATCAACATAGCCTTAACGCATAAACAAGAAAAAGCAGTGGTCCGTTTAAGGGCATAAAAAAGGGGATTAACCATTGGTTAATCCCCTTTTCTGCATTATGTGTAAAAGATTAAGCAGCGACAGCTTCAACTTTACGAGCGATTTTTGCTTTACCTACAGGTAGAACTTCACGACCAAATTCGTTGTTTAGTACTTGCGCCATTGCGAAGTAAATCGCGCTTGCACCACAGAAGATACCTTCGAAACCAGCGATAGCACCGATCACTTCACTACCAGTAAAGTCACGAGCTGCGAGTAGGAAGAACAAGATAGTTAGAGAACCAAATACCACTTGCTTCGCTGTTGGGTAGCATAGAGAACCAATGAACATGAAACCAGTGAAGATACCCCAAAGCGCTAGGTACCAGCCCATAAAGCTTGCTGGGCTTGCAGGAAGACCCATGTGAGGCATTACGATCAAGCCTACTAGTGTTAGCCAAAATAGACCGTAAGAAGTAAACGCAGTTGTGCCGAACGTGTCGCCGCGTTTAAAGCACATGATGCCAACGATTACTTGGCTAAGGCCACCGTAAAAGATGCCCATCGCTAGAATCATAGAGTCAATTGGGAAAAATCCTGCGTTATGAATATTAAGCAGAATAGTGGTCATACCGAAACCCATTAGACCTAGCGGTGCTGGGTTAGCCAGTTTTGTCGACATGTACAAATACCTTTTTTCAAAAATGTTGATAAAAAATGCGCGCGAATTTTAATGGGCCCCAGAACAAAAGAGAAAAACTGTTATTGAAAACTTAGATTCCATAAATAAGCAACCGCTCAAATAAAAAAAGACCCCGCTAAAAAGCAGAGTCTTTATAGATGGTTAGACTACTTTTCAATCAACTACAGGCAAGAGATCTCGTCCCAGAACCAGTTACTTTGCGTTGGGCTTTCCCACACTCCAGGGCCGTTTTTTGCGACAAAGCATTTGTTTTGGTACGTCACTTTATCGCCGTTAGCGACTTGCGTTACGCCCGGCTCCCACTGAATAAAATTACCTGTCACTGGTGGTTCTGGCTCGGTTACTGGTGGCTCCGGTTCTGTGACGGGCGGCTCTGGCTCAGTCACTGGTGGTTCAGGTTCCGTTGTAGGCGGCTCTGTCGGAGTGCCTGAGACCAGCTTCCACGGGTCGCCTTTCGTTGGCTCATTACCTTGTGACCACCATTTCGCTTCGTAAACAGCACCTTGGTAAGAGACTTGATCACCAGTGTTGTACACTTTGCTTGCATCCCAAGCTGCCACGCCACCTACAGGCGGATCGACCGGATCTACAGGATCTAACTTGTCAACCACACGAACTTCAGGCCACCCCGCATGAGATTGGTAGAAGTTAGTTACGCACTTCTCGTAATCACCCGCAACTAGCGCAGAGTAAGCCGTTTGGAAACCAACCAACTCACATTCAAACGAATGGCCTCCAGGGCGATCTGAGTAGTATTTCCAGTTACCATCCCAGTTGGTGTAAAGCACGTCTGTCGCACCATTTAGGTTCAGACTGCCGTAAGGCGTCTGCTGCCAACAAGTGTTTGTTTCATCAGCTTCAATTGGAATTTGATAATGGGCGGCAAGACCTTCCCAATAACGAATACGGTTAACAGGTTGACCTTTATCCTTGTTTTGCTCACCACACTCAATACCACCATTGATCACGTTGATGGTGGTACCAAAGCCGTAACCAATGCCAGCATCAAGCTCACGCTGTGAAGGCACCCAAGTACGGTCAATCACATGCAGCATTGCAGGTTTCGGTGCTTGTGGCGTTAGGAAGAACCAGATAGCCGATGCCAAGTTCAGCCATGAATCCGCAACCAAGCCTGGATTTTTTAGCAATACAGATGCATCGCCATCAAACATCACTTCAGAGAACGCGCCATAGTTAAAGTGGTAAGAAAGCTGTTTAGCACCACGTCCAAAGTAACCTTGTCCCGGTTCACATGGCCAACGTTTGTTTTGCCAGTCATTCTGACCACAACCTGTCGTGTAACCTTCTTGACCTTCTGACCAGCCCATTTCACGTACGTGAACCAAAGCTTGCTGCCACTCTTCCAATCCAAGAGGGTTATCCGATACGTTATCAATCGAAATATGACCACCGGTTTCCTGCGCAAAGTGAGCAAAGGCTGTCACGATCGATTTTTTACAAATCGCATCCGAATCACGGCCATCAGTGTACTCACCACAGAATGCTGGGAATTTACCAATCGCACGTAGGAAACGCGTGTAAGTGTATTCAGGTGCGGCCATTTGAGTCAGGAAGTCCCACTCACTTTCAGGGAACACACGCTCTACACGCTTCACGTTTTCTGGGTTGGTTGCCGCTCCAGGAACAATCGCTTCGACGACTGAGTTTGGACGCGTCTCTAGTGCTTGTGACCAAATGGCATACATAGGGTCAGAGGTTTTGCTTTGCTCCATAGCTTGAACGTCACCACGAGCAATGACATAACCATTCGGATTTTGCGGATCAGGCTGGATATTCATACTTGCATTCGCTTGTGCCGCTAGGACACAACTCAATGCAATAGGAAGATGTTTGAGTGCAAACATGTCTAGTCTCCGGGTTTAACAATACAATATACAAGGAATAACTAGACATATAGTGGATCATATATAAAAAACGCCGAGCGAAGTGAGTTCATTCTGCGAGACAAAATGAATAAATAAGTCCTCGCACACATTTTGTCACAAGAAAAATGTTACCTTGACTCAAAAGAAAAGCGGAGACCCAATGAGCCTCCGCTTTATGATATTTCTATCTTTATTGTTCTGCCGAAACCACGTCTAGCTTCGCGGTTGATTTTTGTTTAGACAACACAAAATAAACCACACACTGGGCAACAATGGCGGCAAGCACAATCACTGGCGAGGCGTTGATTCCAGCTAAAAGGAAACACCCTAATGCAATCATTCCATTGAGTAATGCGTAAGGCAACTGTGTACGGAAGTGCTCATACTGCTCACACCCTGCCCCTGTCGACGACAAAATCGTCGTTTCAGAGATTGGCGAGCAGTGATCGCCAAACAGGCCACCAGATAACACCGCACCAATACAAACTAACAATGGAGCATCAATCGCAACAGCGGTTGGGATCACTAATGGCATCATGATGGCGAACGTTCCCCACGACGATCCCGTCGCGAACGAGATAATACCAGCAAGCAAAAAGGCAACCGCTGGCAATAGCCAATAAGGGAAACCCGCTTGAGCTTGTTCAGCAATGTATGCTGCCGCGCCCAGCTCTTTCCCAACAGAGCTAAGCGCCCAAGCCAATACCAAGATAACCGCAACCGACATCATGTTTGACATGCCTTTCAGGTAGACTTGGATACCATCGGAAAGCTTTCTGACGCCATAAAACGCCATCAGCGCAATTAAAGTGAAGGCGGCGAAGAAGTATGCAGAAGACAGCGCAGCCCTAAACGTTGAGCCCGCCACTTTTTGAAAAGGAAAACCGTGTGGTACGAGGATGGTACATAGGACCACCAGCATAACGAGCAAAGGCGCCCAGACAAAACTGGATTTTGCATTTTTATGCGTAAATACATTCATCGATTCTTGAACTTTTCCAAAGTCGGAACCTTGTTCAGCTAACCGTTCGGCCTTCGCCATCGGGCCGAAGTCCAACTTGAAGAAAGAGACAATCGGTACAATCGCAATCGCTAGAAAGGCGTAAAACTGGTACGGAATGGCACCAATGAAAGCATCCCAATCACTCATCGTGACATTTAGAGCCGTAAACTCCTTTTGAATCAAACCCATGATGTAAACGCCCCACCCGATAAAAGGGATCAAGATTGCGACGGGAGAGGATGTGGAATCGATAATAAAAGCTAATTTTTGACGTGATACTTTTAGCTTATCAAATAAAGGCCGGAACACCGGGCCAACAATCAAGGGTGTACCAAGGTCAGAGAAGAAAATAACCACACCACCAAACCATGCGGACAGTTGAGCTTGGCATTTACTCGCCACCCATTGAGTAACCTTTTTAGCAAAAGCAACACCACCACCAGACTTTTCCATCAGCGCAACGAAACCACCAATGAACACTAATAACAAAATCACACCAGCGTTGTAGCTATCGGTAAGTTGCGGCAGTAGATAGCTTTTCATCAACGCACTAAACGAGTCTAGTGGTCCTTTTTCGACAAATGTCCCTTCAAGCATAGCGACGCCACTGACCACACCAGCGAATAAACCAACGACGACATTTCTCGTCGTCAGAGCGAGGAAAAGAGTAATAAGGATGGGAATGAGAGAGGTAACATCAGCCTGTTCCATAGCAATACCATTTATAATATTTAAACAATTAAAATGAATATATATTTAATTTTACCGCATGTATATATCTCCTATAAAAAAGTTGAGTCCCCCTCTTCACAAATTTGAAGCACAAAAAAACCAGCCCGGAGGCTGGTTCTTATAAACTCAACAGTCTAGAGGAAAATTATTCCCACTCGATTGTCGCTGGTGGCTTACCTGAAATATCGTAAACAACACGTGAGATGCCATCAACTTCGTTGATAATACGGTTAGATACCTTACCTAGGAAGTCGTATGGTAGATGCGCCCAGTGTGCCGTCATAAAGTCGATGGTTTCTACTGCACGCAGTGATACAACCCAGTCGTATTTACGGCCATCACCCATTACACCTACAGAGCGAACAGGTAGGAATACCGTGAACGCTTGAGATACTTTGTCATAAAGGTCTGCAGCGTGAAGCTCTTCAATGAAGATAGCATCAGCACGACGTAGCAAGTCACAGTATTCTTTCTTGATTTCACCAAGAACACGAACACCTAGACCTGGACCTGGGAATGGGTGGCGGTAAAGCATGTTATAAGGCAGGCCTAGCTCTAGACCAATCTTACGTACTTCATCTTTGAACAGCTCACGTAGTGGCTCAACAAGACCCATTTCCATTTCATCTGGTAGACCGCCCACGTTGTGGTGCGATTTGATCACGTGCGCTTTACCAGTCTTAGATGCCGCAGACTCGATTACATCAGGGTAAATCGTACCTTGAGCTAGCCATTTCGCGTTTTTCAGCTTCTTAGACTCTTCATCGAATACATCTACGAATACGTGACCGATAGTCTTACGCTTCTCTTCTGGGTCAGACTTGCCTTTCAGAGCTTCAAGGAAACGATCTTCTGCATCAACTTTGATGATGTTTAGGCCGAACTTATCGCCAAACATATCCATCACTTGTTGGCCTTCGTTTAAACGAAGTAGACCGTTATCGACAAATACACACGTTAGCTTGTCGCCAATTGCGCGGTGCACCAGCATCGCAACAACAGATGAATCCACACCACCAGATAAGCCTAGGATAACTTCGTCGTCACCCACTTGCTCTTTAATGCGAGCAACCGCGTCTTCGATGATAGATTCCGATGTCCATAGACGCTCACAGCCACATACGCCAAGAACAAAGTTCTCAAGCATTTGTAAGCCACCTTTTGTGTGTGTCACTTCTGGGTGGAACTGAACGCCGTAGTATTTCTTCTCTTCGTTCGCCATCGCAGCGTAAGGACAAGTGTCTGTCTCACCAACTTTTACGAAATCGGCTGGGATCTCTACTACTTTGTCGCCGTGGCTCATCCAAACGTCTTGAGTTGCTTCAAGATCTTTAAATAAGGCACATTCACCAGAAACTTTAACCTGAGCGTAGCCAAACTCACGTTCGTTAGAGCCTGCTACTTTGCCACCTAGTTGTTCCGCCATAGTTTGCATGCCGTAACATACGCCAAGTAAAGGAACACCAGAATCAAACACATATTGAGGCGCGCGTGGAGAGTTCTCTTCCGTTACGCTTTCTGGACCACCAGATAGGATAATGCCATCTGGGTTGAATTCGCGAATATCCGCTTCTTCTACATCCCAGCTCCATAGTTCACAGTAAACGCCGATTTCACGTACGCGGCGTGCTACTAATTGAGTGTACTGAGAACCGAAGTCCAAGATCAGAATACGTTGGTCATGGATATTTTTAGTCATTTTGAGCAGTCTTTTTAAGGCTAAGTGATTAAAACCGAGGCGAGTGTACTCGCCTCTTCTTAATGCTTCAAGGAAAAAGCAAACGTTTCCGTCGGGTAATTAGTTCCCTAGACGGTAGTTCGGCGCTTCCTTAGTAATTTGAACATCGTGTACATGAGACTCTTGCATACCTGCACCAGAGATACGTACAAATTCAGCTTTCGTACGCATATCTTCGATAGTTGCAGAGCCAGTTAGACCCATGCTTGAACGTAGACCACCCATTTGTTGGTGTACGATCTCTTTTAGACGGCCTTTGTATGCGATACGACCTTCGATACCTTCTGGTACTAGCTTGTCCGCTGCGTTGTCAGACTGGAAGTAACGGTCAGAAGAACCTTGAGACATTGCACCAAGAGAACCCATGCCACGGTAAGACTTGTAAGAACGGCCGTTGTATAGAATCACTTCACCTGGCGCTTCTTCAGTACCTGCAAACATAGAACCAACCATCACACATGATGCGCCCGCTACGATTGCTTTACAGATATCACCTGAGAAACGGATACCACCGTCAGCGATAACTGGAATACCATAATCATTAGCAACTTCTGCCGCATCTGCGATTGCAGTGATTTGTGGAACCCCCACACCCGTTACAATACGAGTTGTACAGATAGAACCAGGGCCGATACCAACTTTCACTGCGCTTACGCCAGCTTCGATTAGTGCTTTAGCACCAGCACCTGTTGCTACGTTACCACCGATGATGTCTAGATCTGGGTAAGCTGCACGTGTTTCACGAATGCGGCTTAGAACACCTTCAGAATGACCGTGTGAAGAGTCGATAAGTAGAACGTCAACGCCAGCTTCAACTAGTGCAGCAACTCGCTCTTCGTTACCAGCACCAGCACCAACTGCTGCGCCAACACGTAGGCGACCACGCTCATCTTTACATGCGTTTGGTTTACGTTCTGCTTTGTGGAAGTCTTTCGCAGTAATCATACCGGTTAGTTGGAACTCATCATTCACAACCAATACTTTCTCTACGCGAGCTTCGTGCATTTTCTCTTGCACTTCTTCTCGTGTTGCACCTTCTTTAACTGCTGCCAACTTCTCTTTTGGCGTCATTACTGAAGATACTTTCTTAGAAAGGTCCGTCACAAAACGAACGTCACGACCAGTGATAATACCAACAAGCTCATTGCTCTCAGTGACAACAGGGAAACCTGCAAAACCATGCTTTTCAGTGAGTGCAACAACATCAGCGATGGTCGCGTCAGGGTTTACTGTAACCGCGTCAGTCACCATACCAGCTTCGAACTTCTTAACTTTACGAACTTCGGCTGCCTGCTGCTCAATAGACATGTTCTTGTGGATAAAGCCAATGCCACCCTCTTGCGCTAGCGCGATCGCTAGACGAGCTTCAGTAACAGTGTCCATAGACGCTGAAATCATTGGGATGTTTAGGGTGATGTTCTTAGTTAGCTGAGTGCGAAGATCAGCTGTGTTTGGGAGAACGGTGGAGTGTGCTGGCACAAGTAGTACGTCATCAAATGTCAGCGCTTCTTTGGCAATTCTTAGCATTTGCAATATCTCACAATTAGAGGAGTAAAAAGAACAATCCAATCTCATCGTTTCGCATAATGAGGGTAACCTGTGTTAGCAACAAGCTACATTTGGATTAGATATTGCGGAGGGATTATACGGTTAACGCAATCGCTTGACCACAAATTTTTTAATTTTTTTCTTGCAATTACCCCCTTGCTATGTATTATATTGCCGCTAATTTCCATACTCACGTCTAAGAGATTAGCTGTGCTCTCCAAGACCAATCAAAACATCTTTACTGTTTCTCGTCTCAACGCAGAAGTTCGTTTACTCCTTGAAAACGAAATGGGGATCGTTTGGCTCGTCGGAGAGATATCCAACTTTTCAGCTCCTGTCTCTGGTCACTGGTACCTCACTCTTAAAGACTCTCGCGCTCAAGTTAAATGTGCCATGTTTCGTGGTAACAATCGCCGCGTTACTTTCAAGCCCGCTAACGGTAATCAAGTCCTAGTAAAAGCTCGTCTTTCTCTTTATGAGCCTCGCGGTGACTACCAATTGATCATCGAAAGCATGCAACCGGAAGGTGACGGCCGTCTTCAGCAAGAGTTTGAAGAGCTGAAAATGAAGCTTGCCGCAGAAGGTTTGTTTGCTCAAACCAATAAGCAACCTTTGCCTGAACACCCAAAACGTGTTGGCGTCATCACATCGAAAACTGGTGCCGCGCTTTACGATATCTTAGACGTATTGAAACGTCGTGATCCTTCCCTACCCGTTGTGATTTATCCGACAGTGGTACAAGGTGAAGATGCAGCCATTCAAATCGCACAAGCCATTGGTCGCGCTAACAGCCGTGATGAATGTGATGTGCTAATTGTGGGCCGAGGTGGTGGTTCATTGGAAGACTTATGGTGCTTTAACAACGAGATATTAGCTCGCACGATTGCAGCAAGCCAAATTCCTATTATTAGCGCCGTTGGACATGAAGTTGACGTGACAATAGCTGATTTTGTCGCCGACGTACGCGCGCCTACTCCATCAGCAGCCGCTGAGCTAGTAAGCCGTGATAACAGCCACAAAGATCAAGCTTTAGTTACCCGCCAGCATAAGTTAGCGAGCGCGATGCGTTACTACCTAGCACAACAAAAGCAGCAATCTGCGCAATTAATGCACCGTCTAGAGAGACAGCACCCAAGCTATCGCTTGCAACGTCAGACGCAACAGTTAGATGATTTGGACATGCGCTTACAGCGAGCGATGAGTCGTTTTATTGCCTTGCGCCAACAGCGAATCGAGCGTCAACATTATCGGCTGCAATTAAATTCTCCTGTAACACGCCTTGCCGAGCAGAAGTCGAAGCTAGAACGTGTTGAGCAAAAGCTGATGGATGCAATGGATCGCAAATTACTGACTATGCGCCATCAACTCGCGATTGCTGCAGAGAAGTTAGACACCGTCAGCCCACTAGCGACATTGAAACGAGGTTACTCAATAACTCAAACTGAGCAAGGTAAAGTAATTACGCAATCTTCAGATGTTAAGTCGGGAGATGTATTGATTACTCGATTAGCCGAAGGCGACGTTCGTTCTACCGTTAACTGAATACAAACTCTGGTTAACTGATTTTCTGGAACTCAAATCGGACACGTGATTTTGATTTGAGTTCATTACACACATTACAAAAGTAGCTCGCAGCACCGCATGCTTGCAGCTTCTCCAGCTCCGCCTCACAATCAGGGCAAAAACCTACTTTTTTAAAATCCGATTCACACTGTGCACAATGGTATTGTCCTGTCCATTCCAGTTCGACATTGCAAGTCGGGCAAATGTTCTGCTGCATATCCCGTTCCTCTCTCTAAACTAAGCAATTTCGAGTAACGCATGCTACTCAAAATAACGAACAAGTATGTTGATCTTCATCACCGCCCCAACAAGTTTCACGAGGCGCTAACCATACTTGATACGTAGGATCTTATACTGATCGTCTGATATTTACTCCTTGATCAGCGATCACCCCTTAAAAGAATATTTATATAACCACACACCGAAAGCATAAGTTACATATTCTGCATCTCAATTTAACACAGGATAAAAATCCTTAAGTTAATTTAAATAAACAAAAAATCAGAATTTAATAAAAAGATCTTATTCAGAAAGCCGCGTTTACATTGGTGTGCATTTCGATAGTTTGAGCGTCGAGCTCAACGAGTTTAACTTGGATAAAAGCAAACTCATTTAAATGGCTCGCATGCGTTCCACCACAAGGGATTACCGCTAATTGACCTTCCCCTAAATCGCACTTCCAATAGCGAGAATCCGTTAATCTATCGCCGTGGCATTCCATGGTGATCATCACATCTCGTCGAAGCCATTCCACCAGTTGGCTATTCACTTTTTCTGCAATCGCCTGGAGGTCATTCAGCATATCTGCACTGTTTAATCCTCTTTTACGGAGTGTTTTGCCTAAACGGTACGTATCGAGGCACTTGTCTGGAGTGACATAACTCGTAACTTGCGCATAGCTATTAAAGTCATAATAACCATGCGGGTCTTTGCGGTCTGCGTCTTTTCGCCAGTAGCCTTTCGCTAGCACTTTATTCAACGCCAAATACGCTAAGTGTCCTGCAGTGTGGCCTCGGCTCAAAGCATTTTGATAGTCTTTATCTACCGCTAATGTCACCCAGTCATTAATTGCAAGTGATTCCGTGCGTGATAAAATATGCACGACGACAAACACCCAACCTTCAGCATCACGCTTTACAGGGATGTCACTACCCACATACAGAGCACCACTTTTCTGCTCTACTGCGCCCACTTGGCAATCTATCACTTCATGCTCAGCCCCATTCACCTTCAACGTTCCTTTGTCTGCAGGGTGATCCGGCCATATGTGACTAACGGGATGGAACGGCGTGACATCTGTAATAACGTAAGTCACTTCTTCCGTAGATTGAACGAGCTGTATTTGTGCTTCTAATTGCCATGTTTGATGACAAAAACGAGTCTTTGTTGCTGTGATAGTCATTTTTACGATTACTTTTGATAAAAAAATACCCAAGTAGAAACTTGGGTATTCGAATTTCATTATTTATTGCGGTTTTTCACCATCGACATCATACGCTTACGTTTACGCTCTTGTGATAGCGTAAGCTTATTCGTACGGTTCTCGTATGGGTTATCACTGTTGTGGAAGTTAATGCGAATCGGTGTTCCCATAATTTCCAGAGACTTACGGAAGTAGTTCATCAGATAACGTTTATACGAATCTGGCAATTCACGAACCATGTTACCGTGGATAACAACGATCGGTGGATTGTAACCACCTGCGTGTGCGTATTTGAGTTTGATACGACGACCACGAACCATTGGCGGCTGGTGATCATCCACTGCCATCTTCATGATACGCGTCAGTACTGACGTACCCACACGCGTTGTCGCCGAGTTATATGCTTCTTGGATAGATTCAAACAAGTGACCAACGCCAGTACCGTGCAGCGCAGAGATAAAGTGGATACGCGCGAAGTCGACGAATCCTAAACGGCGGTCCAGTTCTTTCTTCACGCTTTCTTTCACGTCACTGTCTAGGCCATCCCACTTGTTAACGGCGATGACAATTGAGCGGCCAGCATTCAGTGCAAAACCAAGCAAGCTTAGGTCTTGGTCTGAAATATTTTCACGTGCATCAATCACCAGTAGAACGACGTTTGCATCTTCTACCGCTTTCAGCGTCTTAACAACAGAGAACTTTTCAACCGTTTCATTGATACGACCACGGCGACGAACACCTGCGGTATCAATTAGTACGTATTCGCGTCCATCACGCTCCATCGGGATGTAGATAGAATCACGCGTCGTACCAGGCATATCGTATACAACCACACGTTCTTCACCCAGAATACGGTTAGTCAGTGTCGATTTACCTACGTTAGGACGACCGATGATCGCCAACTTAATCGGCTGCTCTTGAAGGCGCTTGAATTCAGCTTCTGCGTCTTCTTCAGTGTAATCTTCAACAAGAGGCTCTTCGTCTTCGAATCCAGTCAGGTCTTCAATCTCACCGTCTTCAGATTCACTTGTTAATAGATCATCAAAGAATGGAGATAAAGCACGCTCAAGCAAAGCGGTCACACCACGGCCATGAGCGGCCGCAATCTGGTACATATCATCCACGCCGAGCTGCCAAAAATCAGCACACGCCGCATCGGCATCAATACCATCTATTTTGTTTACCACCAGCATCGCTGGCTTTTCAATTTTACGCAGATGCGCAGCAATTGCTGCATCTGAAGGTGTCAGACCAGCACGACCGTCAACAAGGAACAATACAACATCAGCCTCATCAATCGCGGCTAATGACTGTTCTGCCATCTTTGTTTCCACGCCTTCTTCTGTGCCATCAATACCGCCGGTATCAATCACAATGAATTCGTGCTCTTCACCAAGTCTCGCCTGGCCATACTTACGGTCTCGCGTTAGGCCTGGAAAGTCCGCAACCAACGCGTCACGAGTGCGAGTCAATCGGTTAAATAGTGTAGATTTACCTACGTTCGGACGCCCTACAAGAGCTACAACAGGTACCATAACAACCTCTACAATAATCTTTCTTCTGTAGTTATAGGTAACGACTTGCTCGATGCCAAATCAAACCAGCTTTTTACCTATAACCACGTCAGGGTTAATAAATTCAAACAACAAAACGGCTCCTAGCTGTCACCAGCCAGGAGCCGAATGTGAATTATATCACGATATTATTCGTTAATGGTTAGTTTCTTTACATCGCCGTTGCGAGTTGTAATCACATAACCATCCGACAATAACGTCGGGCCAACGGCCAAGCCGCTATCATCGATAAACTGCTGCGCAACAAATTCGCCCGTTGAACGATCCATCCAGTGAAGGTAACCAAGCGTGTCACCGACAACGAGGTAATTGCCGACAATAACTGGCGCAGTAAGTTGTCGGTGCTCAAGCAAGCTGTTTTCCCACAACTCAGTCCCACTTCGTGAATCAACGGCAACAACATGATCTTTTTCCGTTATCACAAAGATGCGGCTACCATCTGTAGAAATGTCTGTTGCAGATGAGTAATTACGCTTCCAAATCGGGTTCGCTGAACGCAAATCAATGGCGATAAGTTGACCATTGTATCCAATGGTGAAAAGAGTACCGCCTAGCACAATTGGCGATGAATCAACATCAACCAAACGATCAATTTCTGTCGCGCCTTTTGGCGTACCAACAGGCTGTTGCCAAATCAGCTGACCACGCTCAACGATAGCAGCTGCGAGTCGGCCATTTGCCGTTCCCCAAAATACACCGCCGCCAATTGCAGTCGGAGTACTGTCGCCACGTAAAGTTAGGTTCGGCACTTCTGTACTCAATGCCCAGCGTTGCTCACCTGTACTCTCATTGAGGGCAATCAACATGCCTCGGCTCGTATTGATGATAATAAGGCCTGAATCTGCAACTGGCTTCGCCAGTACCTCACCACCAACTTTTACACGCCAAGCAATTTCACCTGTTTCTTGGTCAAGAGAGATGACTTCACCATTCTCAGAGCCAATGTAAAGGTTTCCGTATGCTGCTGTGATACCACCAGAGAGACGAGCAATGACATCTTCTTCTAGGTCCGTTTGCCAACGTTGTTTACCGTTTTCAGGATCCAGCGCTTTTACTAAGCCATCGCGACTTGCCACGAACAATGTATCATTCGCAAATACAGGGGATAGCTTTGAAAAGTAATGACCAACACCATCGCCAACCGATGTACTCCACTCACTACTGGTTGTAAACTCACTGTCTACCTGAGGTAGTGGCGCCATTACAATGGTATCTTTCTCACCAGCACAACCGGCAAGAATTCCCATTGTTAACGCCCCTAACAAGGCGTTGTTAAAGACTCTTTTCATCCAATGCGGTCCTTATTTCGCCAGATCGTCCAATTTCATTTGTAGTGTCGGGCTTGCGTCTGCCGCTTGCTGAGCTTCAGTATACGCAGCGTATGCGGCATCTTTGTCATCTTGGCGAATCGCAATATCGCCACGAAGTTCAGCAATACGACCTGTCCATGCTGCATCAGTGACGTTACTTAGCTCTGCCGTTGCAGCGTCAAAGTTACCCATTTCCGTTTCAATGCGCGCAATGCGGTAACTAATCAATGGTAACAGCGCAGCATCTTGAGTGTTGCTTTGCGCCCACTTCAATTGCTCTAATGCAGCAGAAAGATCTTGAGCTTCAACTTGTGCTTTAGCAAGTTGTAGCGCAGCCAATACTGAATATTCTTTTACTTCATTTGACTCAATGAAAGCTTTCACGTCAGCTTGAGCATCAGTACCTTTATCTTGCAAAGCATTCATTGCTGTCGTGTAGCTTTGAGAAGCTGCTTCACTCGCCTGAATCACAGAATCCTGGTAGTAACGCCAGCCAAATAGACCACCTAAGCCAACAACCGCACCGATGATGACGGCTTTGCCGTTTTCCTTCCACCAGTCTTTAATGGCTTCAACTTGTTGTTCTTCAGTATCGTAAAGTTCCACTTCCTGTCCTCTTAAAACATGTAAATGGCAGCTTAGCTGCCATTGTTCCTATTTCGTTTAAAGGCTCCACATTTGGGAGCCTTAGCTTACGAACTAGGATGTAATTTTGTTAGATTACTAAAAGACTTAAATCAGTGCTGCGATCTTTTCTGCAACTTCTGCTTGGTTGTAAGTCTCTTGCTCACCATCGGCCAAATCTTTCAGTACTACGGTATTATCCGCAACTTCGTTTTCACCCAGAACTAATGCTACAACAGCACCAACTTTGTCTGCGCGTTTAAACTGTTTCTTGAAGTTACCGCCACCGAAGTGATTCATCACACGAACGCCAGGGATAGACTCACGAAGCTGCTCTGCTAGCTTCATTCCTGCCATCATGGTGCCTTCACCCGCTGTGACTACGTACACGTCAACACTGCGACGAACGTCTGTCAGTTCCAACGTTTCTAGCATCAGTACTAGACGCTCTAGGCCCATTGCAAAGCCAACGGCTGGTGTTGGTTTACCACCTAATTGCTCTACAAGGCCATCGTAACGACCACCGCCACATACTGTGCCTTGAGCACCTAGGCTTTCAGTGATCCATTCAAATACCGTGCGGTTGTAGTAATCCAGACCACGAACTAGACGTTCGTTAACTGTGTATTCGATACCTGCGGCGTCTAAAAGTTCACATAGACCTGCGAAGTGTGCTTTAGATTCTTCACCTAAGTAATCTGAAAGGCGAGGTGCATCACCTAAAATAGCTTGAACGTCAGGGTTCTTCGTATCCAGAACACGCAGTGGGTTCGTGTGCATGCGACGCTTACAATCTTCGTCTAGCACATCAATATGTTGCTCAAGGAACGCAACCAGTGCAGTACGGTAGTCTGCGCGATCTTCTTGAGAACCGATAGAGTTAAGCTCAAGACGAACATGTTCATTGATACCCAGTTCACGCCATAAGCGCGCCGTCATCATGATAAGCTCTGCATCAACATCTGGACCATTTAGACCAAACACCTCAACACCACACTGATGGAATTGACGGTAACGACCTTTCTGCGGACGTTCATGGCGGAACATAGGCCCCATGTACCACAGACGCTGTTCGTCACGGTTGATCAGGCTGTTTTGAATACATGAACGTACACAACCCGCCGTACCTTCAGGGCGAAGTGTTAGGCTGTCTCCGTTACGATCATCAAAGGTGTACATTTCTTTTGAAACGACGTCTGTCTCTTCACCAACAGCGCGGCTGAATAGGTTTGTTTCTTCAACGATTGGCATGCGCACTTCGTTATAACCGTATGCGCTAATTACATTTTTCACTGTGTTTTCTAGTTTCTGCCACAGTGGAGACTGAGTTGGGAGGCAATCGTTCATGCCTCGAATTGCTTGAATTGTTTTTGCCACAATACTTACCGTAATTCTCGTTGAGATTAATCTTGTACTTTAACTTCGATGCGGTTTTCGCCATTCATCATGGCTGCTTTCGCACGGATCTTAGCTTCTAGCTGATTCACAAGGTCATCGTTATCAAAGCGTTCTTTCTGGCGTTTACCATCTTCGTAGAATGCGCTCTTCTTGTTACTACCTGCTAGACCTAAGTGAGAAACTTCTGCTTCACCAGGGCCGTTTACCACACAACCGATGATAGACACATCCATTGGCGTGATGATGTCTTCTAAACGCTGCTCAAGTGCGTTCACTGTGCCAATCACATCAAATTCTTGGCGCGAGCAACTTGGGCAAGCAATAAAGTTGATGCCTCGAGAGCGAATACGCAGAGATTTAAGAATGTCGAAACCGACTTTGATTTCTTCAACTGGATCGGCAGCCAAAGAGATACGCAACGTATCACCGATCCCTTCAGATAACAGCATACCTAAGCCAACAGATGACTTAACAGCACCAGCACGAGCACCACCCGCTTCTGTAATACCCAAGTGAAGAGGCTGATCGATTTTCTTCGCTAGCAGACGGTATGAATCCACCGCAAGGAAGACGTCTGAAGCTTTCACGCTAACTTTAAATTGGTCAAAGTTAAGACGATCGAGATGATCTACGTGACGCATCGCCGATTCAACCAAAGCTTCTGGCGTTGGTTCACCGTATTTCATCTGTAAATCTTTTTCCAAAGATCCACCGTTGACACCAATACGGATTGGGATGTTTTTATCGCGAGCACAGTCAACAACAGCGCGAATGCGCTCTTCATTGCCGATGTTACCTGGGTTGATACGTAAACAGTCAACACCGTACTCCGCCACTTTCAGCGCGATACGATAGTCGAAATGAATATCAGCCACTAATGGTACAGAAACTTGCTGTTTAATCAGTTTGAAAGCTTCTGCTGCGTCCATGGTAGGTACAGAAACTCGAACGATATCTGCACCGACTTTTTCTAGTGCTCGGATTTGAGCGACTGTCGCTTCTACGTCAGTCGTGCGAGTGTTAGTCATTGACTGTACGGCAATTGGCGCACCATCACCAATTGGCACATCACCCACATAAATACGCGTCGATTTACGACGAATAATTGGAGATTCGTGTTGCATAATTTTTTATAACGGTAGAGTGAATCTAGCTACTTTGCCTGAAGTATACCCAGAAAGGTCGACAGGTTCACTTGCAAATGTCATTGTAACCCCTTCCGGTGCGCCTAATATCACTTTAAACGGCGCTTTTCCGGTAAGTTCTACATCTTGTCCTGGTTTATGAGTACCACTTACCAGCGTTTTACCATTGGTGTCTTTTACTTGAATCCAACAGTCCGCTTTAAACTTCATAGTAAGAAGTGTCATGCCTTCAGGTACGACTGGCGCAGGCTGTTCCTCTTCCGCAGTTTCAATCACGGCAACAGGTTCTTCAGAATCTACGCTTGTTGTATTTTCAGTTTCAGCAAGCAGAGGATCGCTACCCTGCTCGACTGGTACTTCACTCGTTTCAACAACATCATTACTTGTTGAAACAACGTCTTCAGGAGTACTTGCGATTAACTCCTCAGCCGTCATTAAATCGATATCAGCTAACTCTTGCGCTGTGGGCTTCGGCGCTTCAACACTTGAATCAGTAACTTCCTTCGTTAGGCTATTCTCTTGCTGGTTTTGCCACCACCAAGCTGCAGAAATACCAATAATGACCAACCCGATAACCCAAGTCAGAAGCATAATACGGCTATTGTGCTTCTCATCTTTTGTTTTGCGAGAGAAGCTCTGCATTTCAATTTCTTGCTCTTGTGGCTGTACATCTGCTGTCTGCTCTAACGCAGTCAAAACCATCTTCTCATCAAGGCCCACGAACTTCGCGTAAGAACGCAAGTAACCACGCGTAAATGTCGCAACTTGTTGAGACTCAAATCGGTTATTTTCAATATCTTCAATAACAGAAACGCGAAGCCTCAGGCGATCAGCAACTTGCTTTTGACTCATCCCAAGAGATTCGCGTTTGTTTTTCAGTAATGTGCCAGCTTCAATAGAAAGTGGCACTTCATTCGTATTTTCGTGTTCTGTCATAATGGTGGTATTTAATCTGTTTTAGTGGCTAACGTGGTTATGTATTTTCGTTATTGTTCTTAAGCCTCTTTAAAAGATAGCTAGCCTAAACGCGTTAACCAAAATAATAATTTTAAGAAACTCTCAGCGATTTGAGTGTGAATACCCGTTTTGCAAAAATCAGCAAAGCGTATGTGAGAAAATGCTGAGAATTATCGGTGTCATCGTTAATGTCACATATCATGATAAGCGAATGTGTAACGAAGACAAAAACTCTTTACACTCAAACTAACAGATAGCTCAAGCTTTTGTCCAAACTTTGACAAAGGAATTCGAAATTATACCCAAATAACCTCGAGTTGGAGAGTTGTCGTCATAAATCTTGGCAGAAATGCTCTTATCGATAAACAAAATAGCCAGAGCAAATGGCTCTGGCTATTTTTGAATTCCGGTCGTTTATACCGCTTTTACTTCAATGGTATCAGCACCGCGCGACGCTTTTAACATTGCAGTACGTTTAGTTCGGTCAATCACATCACCGACTAACTGACCACACGCTGCATCAATGTCATCGCCACGAGTCTTACGAACCGTTACTGTATGCTCATATTGCATCAATGTTTTTTGGAAGCGATCGATACGTGAGTTACTTGGTTTCTTGTAAGGTGAACCAGGATACGGGTTAAACGGAATCAAGTTAATCTTACATGGTGTGTCTTTCATCAGCTCAGCCAGTTCACGAGCATGGTCCATGTCATCATTCACATGATCAAGAAGTACGTACTCAACCGTTACCTTACCGCGGTTTGCATTCGATGAAGCGATGTAACGACGAACTGATGCTAGGAAATCTTGAATATCCCAACGATCGTTAATTGGCATGATTTCACTACGCAACTTATCGTTTGGCGCATGAAGGGAAATTGCCAACGCGACATCGATTTTGCCTGTCATCTGATCAAGACCAGAAACCACACCTGATGTAGATACAGTCACACGACGTTTTGACAAACCAAAGCCAAGATCGTCCAGCATTAGTTCTAATGCCGGGATCAAGTTCTTCATGTTTAGAAGCGGTTCACCCATCCCCATCATCACGACGTTAGTAATTGGGCGGCGACCTGTTTCTTTCTCAAGACCAATTTCACGTGCAGCGCGCCACACCTGACCGATGATCTCTGAAACTTTCAAGTTACGGTTAAAGCCCTGCTGTGCTGTTGAGCAGAACTTACATTCCAACGCACAACCTACTTGAGAAGACACACAAAGCGTTGCACGATCATCTTCTGGAATGTAAACCGTTTCCACATCCTGATCACCAACGTTCATCGCCCACTTGATTGTACCATCAGAAGAGTGCTGAGCTTCTGCGACTGTTGGTGCCTTGATTTCGCACTTGTGTAAAAGCTTTTCGCGCAGCTTCTTGTTAATGTTTGTCATTTTTTCGAAGTCATCTACACCGAAATGGTAGATCCACTTCATAACCTGATCGGCACGAAACGCTTTCTCGCCGAGTTCTTCTGCGAAAAACTGACGCATGCCTTTGCGATCAAAGTCGAGTAGATTGATTTTTTCAGTGGTCATGTTGCCTCTCAATGACTGAAACAAGAATAAGGGCGCGAATTGTACAGCCTTTATGCAGCCACAACAAGGGGTGTAAAACCCTGAGTTTGCTAAGGCATTAAATTCAAAATGATTAAATTTTAAGCACCCCTTACGCTATTAAGTGGCTATTACACTATCAAAAGTAAAAGCGTAGAAATCGTAAAGGGAAAAGACTAAAAATAACTCACGTTACTGGGCTTTAAAGCCCATTATATAGTCAGACTAGTTAGCGTGTAAGAGATCACTTATGCAGTCAACATTGCCACTCAACTTAGGTATATGAAATGAAAAAGCCTCGGAAAGTTCCGAGGCTTTTCTGTATCAGAGCATCACTAACAAGTGAAGTATCACGCCTAATTAGCGAGAGAAAACCTCTGACTCAGGGAAGAAAAACTCAATTTCACGCGCTGCAGATTCAGGGCTATCGGAACCATGAACTGAATTGTGACGCATGCTAAGTGCGTAATCGGCACGAAGCGTACCGCATGCCGCTTCCTCTGGGTTAGTTTTACCCATCAGTTCACGGTAACGTGCAATCGCATTTTCACCTTCCAGTACCTGAACCATAATAGGACCAGATGTCATGAACTCTTTTAGTGGAGGGAAAAACTCTTTGCCTTCATGCTCTGCATAAAAACCGCTTGCCTGATCTTCAGTCAGGTGAACCATTTTAGCAGCGACAATACGTAGGCCAGCCTTTTCAATACGGTTATAGATTTCACCAATTAGGTTTCGCTCTACCGCATCCGGCTTAATGATTGAAAATGTTCTTTCTAGAGCCATAAAATTTCCTTTCTGTACTTGTAATAATAGTTGTGTTTTTAAAGTGACTTACTGGGTAAGAGCAGCACTCAAACAAGGAGTGCTGCAATCAATCTTATTTACCAGCTTGCTCATTGAGGAAACGAGCAAGTGTACGAACGCCCATACCCGTAGCTCCCGCAGCCCATTTATCAGACGCGGCTTTACGGTATGTACCCGCACAGTCGAAGTGCAACCAGCCTTTTTTGTAGTCTTCTACGAAGTAAGACAAGAATGCTGCTGCTGTGCTTGCACCCGGAGAGTAGTCGCCAGAACTGATATTCGATAGGTCAGCAAAGTTTGACGGCAGCATTCCACGGTGGAAGTCAGCAAGTGGTAGCGGCCATAAACCTTCTTTTTCTTGGTTTGCCGCAGTGAGCGCTTGATGCGATAACTCGTCATCGAAACTCATTAGTGCGTGGTAATCATTACCCAAAGCATTCTTCGCCGCACCTGTTAGTGTTGCACAATCAATGATTAACTCAGGTTTTTGTTCACTGGCGTAGATAAGGCCATCAGCAAGCACTAAACGACCTTCTGCATCGGTGTTCATGATTTCAACGGTTTTACCGTTTTTGTAGGTGATGATGTCGCCAAGCTTGAGTGCGCGACCAGAAACCATGTTCTCTGCACAACAAAGGATCAGTTTTACACGCTTGTTCAAACCACGAAGAATCGCCAGTGCAAGACCACCGGTGATGGTGCCTGAGCCACCCATGTCTGCTTTCATTGCGCTCATGAAGTTAGAAGGCTTCAAGCTGTAACCACCCGAATCAAAGGTGATACCTTTACCGACAAGACACGCGAATATTGGTGCGTTCTCGTCACCTGTCGGGTTGTAGTCTAACTGGAGCATCGCAGAAGTACGCTCCGAACCACGGCCTACTGCGTAAATGCCTTCCCAACCTTCTGCCAACAAGTCTTTGTCTTTGACGATACGAGCTGTCACTGTGCCTTTAGGCGCAACAGATTTGATGAATTCAGCGGCCATTGTCGCTAGCTGACGAGGGGCAACTTCTTCTGCGGTTTTATTGATGATATCGCGGGTAAAATCAGTCGCAGTAATACGCGCTTGAAGCTCTGCTTGATCTTCTTCAGACAATGCAGACCACTCAACTGAGCCATGTTTTTTTGGGTTACGGTAACCTTGGTGGAAAGCCCAAACGCTCTCTAAATCCCAGTTATCACCGGAAAGAAAAATAGAACGAATTCCTTGGCCATCTAGCTGACGAGCTGCACGTTGAATTGCACCAAGATCGTGACCTTCACCTAAATGAATGGTTGCGCCGTTTTCAGCGAATGAAAGCAGTGCTTTTTCACCCCAATGTGGTGCTGCCGACTCTTGACTTAAAAATACAGACATCTGTGTAGACATGGTTTCTCCTTGTCTTATAGCAGCGTTGCCTACGCTGCTTCTTTTTAATAACTCACGGATGTTAGCATTATGTAGGGCAAAAATGTCAATTGGATAAAAAAACGGACCTAAAGGTCCGCTTTTTTTAGTAAGAATTGTTAACTAGGCTGTGTTTTACAGACTTAGTCTGCTTCGTCCATCCAGCACATGATAACGGCTTCCAGAATCTTTTCGTTACAATGGTTTGGGTCATCTTCAAACTCATCTAACTCCATGATCCATTGATGAAGATCGGTAAAACGCACCGTTTGCGGATCAACATCTGGAAACTTGTCACAAAGTTCAATCGCGATATCGCGAGAATCTGTCCATTTCATTGCCCATCTTCCTTTTGCTTCTTCCCTATATTGGGAAGATAGTTTAGTGATCTTCTGAAGCGTGGTTTAGCGTGTACTTAGGAATTTCTACCACTAAGTCTTCATCAGCAATTTTCGCCTGACACCCTAGACGTGATTCAGGCTCTAGACCCCACGCTTTATCCAGCATGTCGTCTTCCAGCTCTTCACTTTCTTCTAGCGAATCAAAACCTTCACGGATGATCACGTGGCAGGTGGTACAAGCACATGATTTTTCACACGCATGTTCAATACCGATACCATTTTTTAGCGCTACGTCCAGAACGGTTTCACCAGTGTTTGCTTCCAACACTGCGCCTTCTGGGCACAAATCGTCGTGTGGTAATACAATAATCTTAGGCATAACTACTTATCTCTTATATATCGTCTACTGATTGACCTGACAGCGCAGCTCGAATCGATTTATCCATACGGCGCGATGCGAAATCTTGGCTCGCTTTATCGGTATCTTTAATGCCTTGCTCAATCGCATCTGCATCATCACCATTACGCAGCTCAATCAAGGCTTCGATGGCTTTTATCAGGTCTTGTTTCTCTTGTTCTGATAGTAGTTCGTCACCATCAGCTTGCATGGCTGCAATCAAGCCTTCTATCACACGGTCGGCCTCAACACGCTGCTCAGCTAGCGCACGAGCTTGCATGTCTTCTTTAGCGTGAGTCATTGAATCACGCAGCATATCCGCCACTTCATTATCGCTTAACCCGTAAGAAGGTTTTACTTGAATCTCTGACTGAACACCGGTGCTCTTTTCCATTGCCGTAACAGAAAGAAGACCGTCAGCGTCAACTTGGTAAGTCACACGAATATGTGCTGCACCCGCCGCCATCGGTGGAATGCCTTTCAATGAGAAACGAGCCAGTGAACGACAATCATCAACCATTTCACGTTCACCTTGTACCACATGAACACTCATGGCCGTTTGGCCATCTTTGAATGTGGTAAATTCTTGCGCACGCGCAACAGGAATCGTGGTATTGCGAGGGATGATCTTCTCAACCAAACCACCCATGGTTTCAATACCAAGCGACAGTGGGATCACGTCAAGAAGTAACATTTCTGAATCAGGCTTGTTACCCGCTAGAATGTCGGCTTGGATACCCGCGCCGATTGCGACAACTTCATCAGGATTAATGCTTGTTAGCGGTGTGCGGCCAAAAAACTCGCCTACCATTTCACGAACCAGCAATGTGCGTGTTGAACCACCAACCATGACAACTTCGAGTACTTTCTCTGCATCAACATCAGCATCTTTTAATGCACGACGACAAGACATTAGTGTTTTCTTCACTAGTGGGCGAATCAGATCTTCGAACTGCTCACGAGTAACGGTGCCCTTCCAGCCAAACACATCAACATCAACGCTGTCTTGCTCAGAGAAAGCAATCTTAGTCGCAGTAGCAATGTTCAGTAGCGTACGGTTTTTTTCAGCAGAAAGTGGGGCTTCGAGACCCGCTTGCTCCATTAGGTAATCCGCTAACAGATGGTCAAAGTCATCACCGCCTAACGCAGAATCGCCACCTGTTGCTAATACTTCAAATACGCCTTTCGATAAACGTAGGATAGAGATATCAAAAGTACCGCCACCTAGATCGTAAACCGCAATCACCCCTTCTTGGCCTGAGTCTAGGCCATAAGCAATTGCCGCGGCGGTTGGTTCGTTAAGCAGACGCAGCACATGAAGACCTGCTAATTTCGCGGCGTCTTTCGTACCTGCACGCTGAGCATCATCAAAGTAAGCAGGAACAGTGATCACAACACCCGCTAACTCACCACCTAACGTTTCTTCTGCTCGCTTACCTAGCGCTTTTAGAATGTCCGCAGATACTTCAATCGGGTTTTTGTCACCTTGAGGCGTTTGCAGGATTGGAAGACCATTTTCACTCTCTCTAAAACGATAAGGAAGTGAAGAGTAACGGGACTGAATGTCCTTTAATGAACGACCGATCAAACGTTTTACAGAGATAATAGTGTTCTCTGGTTCAAGCTCTGCTTTGGCTTTGGCTTCGTGGCCAACCGTTAACGTTTCCTCAGTGTAATTAACGACTGAAGGTAAAATAGTACGGCCCTGCTCGTCCGCAAGTGGAGTTGCATCGCCGCTACGTACAGAAGCAACCAAAGAGTTGGTAGTACCTAAGTCGATACCCGCTGCTAACTTATGCTCATGAGGTGCCGAGCTTTGGCCCGGTTCTGCGATTTGAAGTAGTGCCATGATAGGTCCTTGTCACGCTAACTAGCCGAGGAGTTTGTCTTCGACTAGTTCAATTTCGTTCTTTAGTTTGGCAATGAATTTTAGCTTACGAACTCGGTCTGCGGCTTCAGCCCAAAGACCATCATCAAGCTCTTGCTCGACGCTTGCCAGATGCTGTTTGTACATTTTGCTGACCTTAGAATCGAAGTCAAAAAGAGCCGATTCAGGATCGGTGCTGTCAGCAATTTCTTCCAGTTCTTCGCGCAGCTCCATTTGCTCCATTAAGAACATTGGATCTTGCATTGTCTGCTGTTCACCTCGGACCTCAACTCCCTGCTCTGCGAGGATGTACTCGGCACGGGAGATAGGATTTTTCAGAACTTGATAGGCATCGTTGATTTGCGCTGCCTTTTGCACCGCCATCAAACGGTCACGTTCAGATCCCGTTGCAAAGTTATCCGGGTGGAAGCGTTTTTGTAGTTCTCGGAACTGAGAAGAAAGAAGGCTACCATCCAGCTTAAACTGACTTGGTAGCCCAAATAATTCAAAGTGATTCATTAAGTTCGGGTCCTAGTAAAGCCTTCCGGACTCGCTTGCCCAGAAGGACAATCAATTAGACGTTGAAGCTTTCACCACAACCACATTCACTTTTCGCGTTAGGGTTGTTGAATTCAAAACCTTCATTCAACCCTTCTTTCACGTAATCCAATTCGGTACCGTCTAGGTACACTAAGCTTTTTTTGTCGATGATGATTTTCACTCCAGAGAGTTCAAAAACTTCATCTTCTTCGTTAAGCTCATCAACAAACTCAAGTACATATGCCATGCCTGAACAACCAGTCGTCTTCACTCCAAGACGTAAACCGATACCTTTGCCTCGGTTATCTAGGAATGCTCTTACGCGACTTGCCGCTGATTCTGTCATTGTGATGGCCATACTGCACCTTAGTCTGTCTAAATTTCGATTGGAATGGGAGCGTCAAAGCTCCCATTATATTACGGAATAATTATTCTTGGTGTTTTTTCTTGTAGTCTGCAACCGCTGCTTTGATTGCATCTTCAGCAAGAATTGAACAGTGAACTTTCACTGGTGGAAGCTCTAGCTCTTCAGCAATTTCAGAGTTTTTAATTGCTGCTGCTTCATCAACTGACTTGCCTTTTACCCACTCAGTTACTAGTGAGCTTGATGCGATTGCACTACCACAACCGTATGTTTTGAACTTCGCATCTTCGATGATACCTTCAGGTGTCACTTTGATTTGAAGCTTCATTACGTCACCACAAGCTGGAGCGCCAACCATGCCGCTACCTACTGATGGGTCTTCTTTATCGAATGAACCAACGTTACGTGGGTTCTCGTAGTGATCAATTACTTTTTCGCTGTATGCCATGATAAATTACCTCGAATCCTCTATTTCAATCCCTGAGATTAATGGTGAGCCCATTCAACAGTGCTCAAATCAATCCCTTCTTTGTACATATCCCATAGAGGAGACATGTCGCGTAGCTTAGTCACTGCAACGCGGATTTGTTCAATTGCGTAATCAATTTCTTCTTCAGTCGTGAAACGACCAAACGAGAAACGAACCGAGCTGTGAGCCAATTCATCATCCATGCCTAGGGCACGAAGAACGTAAGAAGGCTCAAGACTTGCAGACGTACAAGCACTACCAGAAGATACCGCTAGATCTTTAAGCGACATTAGTAGTGATTCACCTTCTACGAATGCGAAGCTGATGTTTAGGTTGTGTGGTACACGTTGCTCAAGGTCACCGTTTACCGTCACTGCTTCTAAGTCTTTCACGCCATCAAAAAGACGGTTACGAAGCGCTAAAGCGTGATCGTAATCTTTTTGCATGTCTTCTTTTGCAATGCGGAATGCTTCACCCATACCAACGATTTGGTGGGTAGGAAGTGTACCAGAGCGGAAACCACGCTCATGGCCGCCACCGTGCATTTGCGCTTCAAGACGAATACGAGGCTTACGACGAACGTAAAGTGCACCGATGCCTTTAGGGCCATAAACTTTGTGAGCAGAAAGCGAAATTAGGTCAACTTTCATCTCTTGAACGTCGATTGGTAATTTACCTGCAGATTGCGCTGCATCCACGTGGAAAACGATTTTACGTTCACGACACAATTCGCCGATCGCAGTAATGTCTTGAACCACACCAATCTCGTTGTTTACGTGCATAATAGACACAAGCACTGTGTCATCACGCATTGCCGCTTTAAGCTTCTCTAGATCGATCAAGCCATTTGATTCTGGCTCAAGGTAAGTCACTTCAAAGCCTTCACGCTCAAGTTGACGACATGGGTCAAGAACGGCTTTGTGCTCTGTTTTACAAGTGATTACGTGCTTGCCTTTCTTCGAGTAAAAGTGCGCTGCACCTTTAATAGCAAGGTTGTCTGATTCTGTCGCACCAGATGTAAATACGATTTCGCGAGGATCTGCATTTAGAAGGTCAGCAATTTGCTCACGAGCAGTATCGACCGCTTCTTCTGCCTGCCAGCCGTAACGGTGCGAACGCGACGCTGGGTTGCCAAATGTGCCATCCATTGTCATGTACTGAACCATTTTTTCAGCAACACGTGGATCAACTGGACATGTAGCGGAATAATCAAGATAAATCGGCAGTTTCATTCTCTACTCCAATGTAAAAAGCTGACCGCTAAGAGCGGACGTTTACACCGATGGGCGCGGCGGTTGTATTTTTGTTTGATAGCCCATGGGTTACCGCCAGATCAATGTCCTGACGATCAGAAATTTCGAGGACTTCATTGTCTGTCATCAACTCACCAAGAGTGATGTTATTCAAGAAGTCACTAATGCGAGAGCTTAAGTCTCGCCATAGCGTGTGAGTAAGGCAACGTGTTCCACCTTGGCAATCTCCTTTGCCCTGGCATTTGGTTGCATCGACTGACTCATCAACGGCTGCAATCACGGTACCAATAGCGATACTGTGTGCGTCGGCACCAAGTCGGTAACCACCACCAGGACCACGAACGCTGGCAACGAGACCTGCTTTACGCAATTTTGAAAATAGCTGCTCTAAGTAAGAGAGCGAGATCCCCTGACGCTCTGAGATGTCAGCAAGAGGTACAGGGTTTTGTTGCGAATGCAGTGCCACATCCAGCATGGCTGTCACCGCATATCTTCCTTTAGATGTAAGTTTCATACCACACCGTATCCACATGGTTTGTAATGGTTAAGATTTTTCCATACCTGAGTAATTTGGTCAAGTATTTATTTGACCATTTTACTCAGGTATTCATCCTCACACCTAAAGTGGTTATTCTTTATTCAGAACTTCTTTTCTATCGAGGTCAAAATGCCGCGTAGAATATTGAGCTCCTGGGTTTCTGGCCGAGCACGAGAGAACAAGCGACGCAATTTATTCATCACCTGTCCTGGTTGCTCTTTATTGATAAACTGGGTCTCAACCATCACCTTTTCAAGATGCTCGAAGAACATTTCGAGCTCTCTATGACGTGGGTACTCTTCCGGCTCATTTGGGGCAAACTGGCTTTGCTCTAAGTTCAAATGCGCAACTCGTACTTCGTAACTCAGAGTTTGTACGGCCATCGCTAGGTTAAGCGAGCTATATTCAGGGTTAGCAGGAATGCAAACATGGTAGTGACACCTTTGCAGCTCTTCGTTTGTTAGACCAGTTCTTTCACGACCAAACACGAGCGCGACAGGGTGTTTTCTACCCTCAACCGCAAATTTCTCACCACATTCACGTGGCTCAAGCATTGGCCATTCTAATGTACGAGAGCGAGCACTGGAGCCCACCACAAGGCTGCAATCTTCAACCGCTTCCTCTAATGTGCCGACAATCTTTGCATTTTGAGCAATATCACCAGCACCCGCAGCCAAAGCAAGAGTTTGTTCATCCACTTCACATTGTGGATCGACTAATACTAGTTGGCTTAAACCCATCACTTTCATAGCTCGAGCTGCTGAGCCAATATTGCCTGAATGAGAGGTACCTACGAGTACAATTTTTACTTGATCCAACATCTGTGTTTGCTACCTAAATTAAAACCGCAGAATGTTACCATAGTTTTTTAACACTCCCTAGGGCGAAGCAGGCCTCTCTTCTCATTCTTGGTCATTGTTCTCGTTCGCCTCAAGCTAAATACAATAAAACCACTGACTTTAGAACAAAAAATAACCACTTCCCTTTTTACTGATCTCTGGTATACTCGCCGCCGCTTTCATTTGTTCTTTAACATCCGTTGGGAAATTCGTATGCATCCAATGCTAAACATTGCTATTCGCGCTGCGCGAAAGGCAGGCAATCATATTGCTAAATCATTAGAAAACACTGATAAAGTAGAATCTACTCTTAAAGGCACTAATGACTTTGTCACTAATGTAGATAAAGAAGCAGAATACATCATCATCGATACTATCAAGCAGTCTTACCCTGAGCACTGTATCGTTGCTGAAGAACAAGGTCTTATCGAAGGTAAAGATAAAGACGTACAATGGATCATCGACCCACTGGATGGCACCACTAACTTTGTAAAAGGTTACCCACACTTCGCGGTTTCTATCGCTGTTCGTATCAAAGGCAAAACTGAAGTTGCTTGTGTTTACGACCCAATGCAAAACGAGCTATTCACTGCACAACGTGGTGCAGGCGCTCAACTAAACAGTGCGCGTATCCGTGTTGCTCAACTAAAAGACCTTCAAGGTACTGTTCTAGCAACAGGCTTCCCATTCAAGCAGAAACAACACGCTGAGTCTTACATCAAGATCGTTGGTGCGCTATTCACTGAATGTGCTGATTTCCGTCGTAGCGGCTCTGCTGCTCTTGACCTATGTTACGTGGCTGCTGGCCGTGTTGATGGTTACTTCGAGCTAGGTCTAAAACCTTGGGATATGGCAGCAGGTGAGCTTATTGCTCGTGAAGCTGGCGCAATCCTAACTGACTTTGCTGGCGGCACTGAGTACATGAAGTCTGGTAACATTGTTGCTTCAAGCGCTCGTGGCGTAAAATCTATCCTTAAACACATCCGCGAAAACGGTAACAGCGCGATCCTTAAGTAAGATTTTAAAGTCATATTTAGCCCGTCACGCTGATGACTTTAAAAAGCCCCGCTCAATGAGCGGGGCTTTTTTGTATCTACTGAACCGTATCTACTTAGCTGCACCATACAGTGAGGTTCTGCAAGCACACAACTCGATTCAGATACAAAAAAACCGCTGATTGCTCAGCGGTTTTTGTTTTCGACTCTCAACCTGCCTTATGGCATTTCGTCGAACTCTGCGCCTTCTTTTTCTACTTGAGGTGGCATCAAGTGCTCTTTCTGGATGCCCAGTTTTAGCGCTAGTGCTGATGCTACGTAGATAGAAGAGTAAGTACCTACAGTGATACCAAGTAGAAGTGCGGTTGCGAAGCCGTGAATCATCGCACCACCCTGCATGAACAGTGCAATTACCACGAACAATGTTGTACCCGAGGTAATCAACGTACGGCTCAACGTTTGGGTGATTGAAGCGTCCATGATATCGGCTGGCTCACCTTTACGCATCTTGCGGAAGTTTTCACGGATACGGTCAAACACAACGATGGTATCGTTGAGCGAGTAACCGACTACCGTTAATAGTGCTGCGACGATGGTTAGGTCAACTTCGATTTGTAGGAATGAGAAAACACCTAACGTGATAATGATATCGTGAGCCAATGCCATAACCGCACCAGCCGCTAGACGCCATTCAAATCGCATCGAGACATAAAGCAGGATACAGATCAGCGACACGAGGATCGCTAGACCGCCAGCTTCTGTTAGCTCATCACCAACGTTAGGACCTACGAATTCAATACGACGCATTTCTACGCTTTCGCCAGTACCATCTTTGATAGCACCAATGATTTGGTTGCCCAGCGTTTCACCAGAAACGTCGTCACGTGGACGAAGACGAACCATTACTTCACGAGCACTACCGAAGTTTTGTACTGTCGCATCACCAAAACCTTTCGCATCTAAAGCGGTTCGGATTTTTTCAAGGTTCGCAGGTTTTTCAAAGCCAACTTCAATTAGCGTACCGCCAGTGAAGTCTAGGCCCCAATTTAGCCACTTAGTTGACAAAGTGAAGATAGAAGCAGCAATCATAAAGATTGAAAAAACGAATGCTACTTTCGACCAACGCATAAAGCCGATCGTCTTCTCTGCTTTTAGAATTTGAAACATATTAATTCCCAGCCTTAGATCGACAATTTATCAACGCGTTTGCCACCGTAAATCAGGTTCACGATACAACGTGTACCAATAATGGCGGTGAACATTGAAGTTAAGATACCGATAGATAGAGTAACCGCGAAACCTTTCACTGCACCAGTACCGACTGCAAATAGGATAATTGCAGTAATCAGTGTCGTGATGTTCGCATCGGCAATCGTACTGAATGCATTCGCGTAACCTTGGTGAATCGCTTGTTGTGGACTACGCCCATCGCGAAGCTCTTCACGGATACGCTCGAAGATCAGTACGTTCGCATCGACCGCCATACCGACTGTTAACACGATACCGGCAATCCCCGGAAGCGTCATGGTGGCGCCTGGAATCATCGACATAACACCAATGATCAACACTAAGTTAGCCATTAGAGCGATGTTGGCAATCAAGCCAAAGCCACGGTAGTAAAGCAGTGTAAACAGCATTACCGCAACCATACCCCAGATACACGCTTGGATACCCATATCGATGTTTTGTTGGCCCATTGATGGACCAATAGTACGCTCTTCAACGATAGAGATAGGTGCGATCAGTGCACCAGCACGTAATAGAAGTGCAAGGTTGTGCGCTTCAGCTGCAGAGTCTATACCCGTGATACGGAAGTTACGTCCAAGAGCCGATTGAATCGTCGCTTGGTTGATGACTTCTTCATGCTTATCTAGGATGACTTTGCCTTCTGGCGTACGACGACCACTGTCTTTGTACTCAGCAAACACGGTAGCCATTAGCTTACCGATGTTCTTCTTAGAGAACGCTGACATCTTGTTACCACCTTCGCTGTCTAGCGAGATGTTAACTTGTGGACGACCGTATTCATCGACACTTGAGCTTGCATCCGTAATGCTTTGACCACCAAGAATAACACGCTTCTTAAGCACAACCGGACGACCGTCTCGGTCCATTTTGATTTCACTGCCTGCTGGCGCACGACCATTTGCAGCCGCTGATAGGTCAGCTTTATCGTCAACTTCACGGAATTCTAGCGTCGCAGTCGCACCTAGAATCTCTTTTGCACGAGCAGTATCTTGAACACCAGGAAGCTCAACAACAATTCGGCTTGCACCTTGACGTTGAACAAGAGGCTCTGCAACACCTAGCTCGTTTACACGGTTACGTAAAATCGTAATGTTTTGCTCAACAGCGTAGTTACGGATCTCTTGTAAACGTTGCTCGGTAAAGGTCGCTGTAAGAGCGTAACGGCCATTTGAATCAGATTCGACAAAGAGCATGTCCGGGTGATTCTTTTCTAGCATTGCTTTCGCTTCTGCTAATTGCTCTTCGTTACGTAGCAGAACTTCTACCGCTTCTTTGCCAGAAGGGCGGATAGCACGATAACGAATTTTTGCCTCACGAAGTTCGCTACGGAAAGCTTCTTCTTGCTGACCAACGAGCTTTTCCATCGCAGCGTCCATGTCTACTTCCATTAAGAAGTGGACACCACCACGAAGGTCAAGACCCAGCTTTAATGGTGACGCGCCAATCGCTTCTAGCCAATCGGGTGTAGAAGGAGCAAGGTTAAGTGCAACAATTGTGTCTTTGCCAAGCGCTTCGCTGATGACATCACGAGCACTGATTTGCGTGTCAGTGTCGTTAAAACGAACAAGAATTGATCCATTCTCGAGAGCAATGGATTTATGAGAGAGTTGCTCTTTATCAAGAGCAGTAGTGACAGCATCCAGCGTTGACATATCTACAGAGGCGCCACGCGCCCCTGTAACTTGAATAGCCGGATCTTCACCGTAGATATTTGGAAGTGCGTATAACGCAGCGGTGATGATGGCAAAAAATACCATCAAGTACTTCCATAATGGATAACGGTTTAGCACAGCGAGGATCCTTTAGCTGTTTTATAGAGACTTAAGCGTACCTTTTGGCAACACTGCAGTGATGAAGTCTTTCTTGATTACCACTTCATTGTTCGCGTTAAGCTCGATTGAAATGTAGTCATTGTCTTCAGCAATCTTAGTGATTTTACCCACTAGGCCACCGCTAGTTAGAACTTCGTCGCCTTTGCCCATAGAAGCCATTAGGTTCTTGTGCTCTTTTACACGTTTCGCTTGTGGGCGGTAAATCATGAAGTAAAAGATCACTGCGAACATGCCAAGCATGATTAGCATTTCAAAACCACCGCCTGCTGGCGCGCCTTCTGCTGCTGCGTGAGCCTGAGAAATAAACATTAAAACATCCTCATTATATTTTATTGATAATCCAACAAGTTGGGCTTTCGCATTTTAGATTCAAGTCTGAGAGTAACTAATAGCGATCACTCTCTCAAAAATAACGTGCGTTAGCCTACTTTATTAGCAAAAGCCTCTGGCGACATGCCAAAGGCTTTAATTCTTTTTAGTCCGTCAATGACTGTTCTTTTGCTAGTGGTGGCACTTCACGGCCACGACGCTCATAGAACTCAGCAACAAACTCATCGAAACGATCTTCATCAATCGCTTTACGAATACTTTCCATCAGACGCTGGTAGTAGCGTAGGTTGTGGATCGTATTCAGACGAGCACCTAGAATTTCATTACAACGCTCTAAGTGATGAAGGTACGATTTACTGTAGTTTTGACAAGTGTAACAGTCACAGTGCGGATCCAGCGGGGTTGTATCCGTTTTATGTTTCGCATTACGGATCTTGATCACACCACCAGTCACAAACAGGTGACCATTACGCGCGTTACGCGTTGGCATTACACAGTCAAACATGTCGATACCGCGGCGAACACCTTCAACCAAGTCTTCTGGTTTACCCACGCCCATTAGGTAGCGAGGCTTGTCTTCTGGAAGCTGCGGACAAGTGTGCTCAAGAATACGGTGCATGTCTTCTTTAGGCTCGCCTACTGCCAAGCCACCAACCGCGTAACCGTCAAAACCGATTTCCGTTAGACCTTTTACCGACACATCACGTAGATCTTCGTAAACACCACCTTGAACAATACCAAACAGGTTGTTCGGGTTTTCTAGCTTCTCGAAGTGATCACGTGAGCGCTGTGCCCAACGTAGTGACATTTCCATCGATTTCTTCGCTTCATCGTGTGTCGCTGGGTATGGCGTACACTCGTCAAAAATCATGACGATGTCAGAACCTAGGTCTTTTTGAATTTCCATCGACTTTTCTGCGTCCATAAAAATCTTGTCACCATTAACTGGGTTACGGAAGTGCACACCCTCTTCGGTAATAGTACGCATCTTGCCAAGGCTGAATACTTGGAAGCCGCCTGAATCAGTAAGAATAGGACCGTGCCAGTTCATAAAATCATGCAAGTCGCCGTGCATTTTCATGACTTCTTGACCAGGACGCAGCCAAAGGTGGAACGTGTTACCTAGTAGGATTTCTGCGCCCGTACCTTTAACTTCTTCTGGCGTCATGCCTTTAACCGTACCGTAAGTACCAACTGGCATAAACGCTGGGGTTTGAACAGTGCCACGTTCGAAAGTCAGTTGACCACGACGCGCATTGCCGTTTTTCTTCTTAAGATCGAATTTTAATTTCACGATGCCTCCGGGTGTCAGAGAAACAGTCTGACTGAGTGTTTAGGGCTCAACCCTACTTTAAGGAGCGGTCGCTTTTCCTTGCGAGAGATAAAGCAGAGGTTCTGCTCTATTTCCTAGCTTACTGCTAGCACTCGTAAATCTTATTTTTTACTAAATCGTTTTCTTCTTGATGAACATTGAATCACCATATGAGAAAAAGCGATATTTGTTTTCTACCGCATGCTTGTAAGCATTCATGGTGTTCTCATAACCTGCAAATGCACTCACCAACATGATCAGTGTGGATTCTGGCAGGTGGAAATTGGTAATCAAGCAATCCACAAGCTGATATTCGTAGCCAGGAAAAATAAAGATTTCTGTATCACCAAAGAATGGGACCAACTCAGTCCCTTTTTTCAATGCGTCTTGCGCTGCGCTTTCAAGTGAGCGTACCGATGTAGTACCAACAGCAATAATTCGTCCACCGCGCGCTTTCGTCGCTTGAATTGCTTCGACGACTTCTTGCGGTACTTCTACGTACTCAGCGTGCATATGGTGATCGTTGATGTTTTCTACTTTTACTGGCTGGAATGTACCAGCACCAACGTGCAAAGTGACGTAAGCAAACTCTGCGCCTTTCGCTTTGATTTTCTCTAGTAGAACATCATCAAAATGAAGACCCGCTGTCGGCGCCGCTACTGCGCCTGGCTTCTGGTTATATACGGTTTGGTAACGCTCTTTATCTGCATCTTCATCTGGGCGGTCAATGTAAGGAGGAAGTGGCATGTGGCCGATTTCTTCCAAAATTTCTAATACCGTCTTATCAGCGTTAAATTTCAGTTCAAATAGAGCGTCATGACGCGCCACCATTTCTGCTGAGTATTCATCATTCTCGCCAACAATGATGGTTGTACCTGGTTTTGGAGATTTAGAGCAGCGAACGTGCGCGAGGATGCTTTTCTCGTCAAGCATGCGCTCCACCAGCACCTCTAGCTTACCACCCGACTCTTTACGACCAAAAAGACGAGCAGGTATAACACGAGTATTATTAAACACCACGAGATCACCGGGTTGAACTTGGCCCAATACATCAGTAAATGTGCCATCAATTAGCTCTCCGGTATTGCCGTCCATTTGTAATAGTCGGCTAGCGGTACGCTCTGGCTGAGGGTAACGAGCGATAAGTTCATCTGGAAGGTCGAAATGGAAATCTGATACTTGCATGTTACTTGTCTTATATATTGGTCAAATCACGTCTAGGACGAGGATAAAATTGCGACGAGTTTTTCGCAGCAGACTAGTATATGTTTACATGCTGCAATAGCAAGCAAATCCCCAGAATATCACTGTAAAAGCCATGATGAAGAGTGTAATAAAACGTGAAAAACCGCGATCACTTGGCATTATTTTTCAGTTTAAGTCGAAAGAAATGGAACATTAAAAAGCAAAGCAGCGCATAACGCTGCTTACTCGTTTGGTATTCAAATCGCCCTATCAAACCTCACGCCTTCGCCACCACGCCAAGGGTACGAATAGACCCAATAGCCACAGACCCAGACTGCCACCATCATCATCTGACCCTTTGAAATCACAGTTATTGGTTGCAATACCGTCGTGACACTCTTTATCTCCGCCGACTTCGTTATTAGCCTCTTTAATAAAGTTCGGTGCAATGATGTAGCTACTTGGTGGCGCATCGGCAGTAATGTAAGACTGTACCCAGTCGTAATATTGGCTCACCTTGGTGTAGAAACTTGGAATCGTCAAAGAGCCACAAGTCGGAAGAATGAGAGGTCCACCGCTAACAATACCAATCTGTTTTCCCGTAGCCACATCGACCAGCGGCCCCCCACTGTCACCTTTACATGCAGAGTTACCATATTGGGTGTGGCTATCCGGCTCTAATACTCGGTTTTTCGTTGGTAGCGTACAAATTTTGGTTTGGTTTTCTCTTGAGTCGATGATCCCCGGAAAACTGCTGCCAATTTCTAAACGTTCATAACATTTGTCGATGGGTAAAAATGTACTAATGGTGGTTTTGAGCGTATTGGAAGGTTCAGAAGCATCCGGCTGAGTGGTCCCCCACCCAAACACTTGCACATTTTCGACACGTTGATTGGTCAGGTAATTATCGTTCCAATCCGCTGCCAAACGCGCTTCGATACTCTCCATGTCGGCTTTGTTTGCTAAATCAGCAAAGCTCGCATTTGCCACTGGGCGCGTGAGATACAGCAACGCGATGTCTGAGTCTAAACCGGTTTGTATAGGTTTCACGTTACCATTACTGTCGGTCTCAGCTTTTGAAATCCGCGTGTAATCAGGGTGAACCACAACGTGAGACACCGGATAGAAGTTATCAAGCCCTGCTGAATTAAGTTCATGCACATTCGCATTCACCGACAACTCGCCCGGCGGGGTCACATAGTAGCTTGCTTCGTTCGTTCTCTGCCCCATTACCACGCAGTGTGCCGCAGTCAACACCCACTGCTCCGTCAGCATGGTGCCGCCACACAGTGGGAACTCTGCCATATTACTTGCTCGTAAAGTAACGCGGTCAACAGAGTCGGTTAGTTCATCTCCTAACACAATCGCCTGTGCTGATTGCACACTGAATGCCGCCACTGCCAGCGCAATGAGTTTGTTACACGTTGTTCTTTTCATTTAGGTTGCTGTCTTCAATTTGGTAAGCCTGAGCGTATCTTCTTCGAGAGACGAATCTTGGAAAATCCAACGAATAAAAATGTGCGATTCAATTCATTGGATTACCTTGGGTACACATTCAATATCAATCAAAAATGCCAACTGACTCGCACGCAAACCGACTTATTCAAATTAATAAAAACGTCGATAAGACACAGATTACGCAGACAAAAAGAAGCGCAAGTGTATTGTGCTATTTAATTGATGAAAAACGAGTTAGCTCCCAGATATACAGAAAAATATTCTCTATATTTAAGAGAAGGACAATGCCGCTGGAGGTCTCTATGATCAAGGTTGAAGACATGATGACTCGTAATCCTCATACCTTACTGCGCACGCACACCTTGCGTGATGCAAAAAGCATGATGGATGCGCTTGATATTCGACATATTCCGGTTGTTGATGCCAATAACCACTTACAAGGCTTGGTGACTCAACGCGACATTCTTGCTGCTCAAGAATCGAGCTTGCACCCAGATGAGGCTGAACAATCTTTTACTCTAGATACACCGCTCTACGAAATGATGCACACTAACATCATGACGGCCGAACCCATCGCGGGGCTTAAAGAGAGCGCTATCTACATGCAAAAGCACAAAGTTGGCTGTTTACCTGTTGTCACCAAGGGTCGATTGGTAGGCATCATTACTGACAGTGACTTTGTGACCATTGCGATTAACTTATTGGAACTGCAAGAAGAAGTGGAACCCGAAGAAATCGAGCCAGAAGAATAATACGCAAACGCGTTATCTTGGGTGTAAATTTCGTTTCTTAAACGTTTTAAACGAAAAAAGAGCGGCAGGGTTGCCGCTCAAAATGCCATTACTGACGCTGATTAAGGAAGTGTTTCTCTGCCAATTAGAATTGGTCTTCTTCGGTCGAACCTGTCAATGCGGTCACTGAAGAGTTACCACCTTGGATAGTATTGGTCATTCTATCGAAGTAACCTGTACCTACTTCTTGTTGGTGTGCAACAAATGTATAGCCTTTTTCTGCCGCCTGGAATTCAGGACGCTGAACTTTCTCAACATAATGACGCATACCTTCACCTTGAGCATAAGCGTGTGCCAGTTCGAACATGTTGAACCACATGTTGTGAATGCCTGCTAGCGTGATGAATTGGTACTTGTAGCCCATGTCTGCAAGCTCTTGTTGGAACTTAGCAATGGTTTCTGCATCTAGGTTTTTCTCCCAGTTGAATGAAGGCGAGCAGTTGTACGCCAACAATTGATCTGGGTATTCAGCGTGAATTGCTTCTGCAAACTTACGTGCTTCTTCCAAACATGGCGTAGCCGTTTCACACCAAATCAAATCTGCATATGGTGCGTAAGCCAGGCCACGAGAAATCGCTTGGTCGATACCAGCGCGAACGCGGTAGAAACCTTCTTGAGTGCGCTCACCTTCAATAAAATCTTTATCATATGGGTCGCAATCTGAAGTAATGAGATCCGCCGCATTCGCATCAGTACGAGCAATAACTAATGTTGTTGTTCCCGCTACGTCAGCAGCCAAACGAGCTGCAACGAGCTTTTGTACCGCTTCTTGCGTAGGAACTAATACCTTACCACCCATATGGCCACACTTTTTCACCGATGCTAACTGGTCTTCAAAGTGAACGCCCGCGGCACCGGCTTCGATCATCGATTTCATTAGTTCGTAAGCGTTAAGCACACCACCAAAGCCCGCTTCAGCATCCGCTACGATAGGTAGGAAGTAATCAATACCACCTTCATCTTCAGGCGTCTTACCAGCAGCCCACTGAATTTGGTCTGCACGACGGAATGAGTTGTTGATACGCTTTACTACTGACGGTACAGAATCTACTGGGTAAAGAGATTGGTCTGGATACATCGTCGAAGCGGTGTTGTTATCCGCCGCTACCTGCCAGCCTGACAGATAAATCGCTTCAATACCTGCTTTAGCTTGTTGAACGGCTTGACCACCCGTTAGCGCACCAAGACAGTTTACGTAACCTTTTTTCGCACTACCGTTGACCAGTGACCAAAGTTTGTCTGCACCACGTTGTGCAATTGTGTTTGCAGGCACCATAGAGCCACGCAGTTCCACCACTTCCTCGGCAGTGTAAGTACGCTTCACATTTTTCCAGCGTGGGTTAGTTGCCCAGTCTTTTTCCAGAGCTTCAATTTGTTGGCGGCGAGTTAAGTTAGTCATTGGTCTATCCCTCTTTATAATTTGCACTTTATGCGTGTGCGTTGAGTTTCCGTTCTCAGGCAGTACTTCCCTATCTGCCTTGAAAATCCTTCACGTTATTGGTGTTACAGTTATTCTTTATTAATCCAGGTAGTCATAACCAGGAACTGTCAAAAAGTTGGTCAGCTCATCGCTCGTCGTGAGCCTTGCCATTAAGTCTGCTGCTTCTTCAAATCGACCCGCATGGTAGCGCTGCTCGCCAATTTCTTGCTTCACGACTTCAATCTCTTCTTTTAGATAGAGCTCGAACAGCTCTTTAGTGACCTTTAACCCGTTGTCTAGCGACTTGCCGTGTTGAATCCATTGCCAGATCGAAGCGCGAGAGATTTCTGCCGTTGCTGCGTCTTCCATCAGTCCGTAAATCGGCACACAACCGTTGCCAGAGATCCAAGCTTCGATGTATTGCAGCGCAACACGAATATTGTGGCGCATTCCAGCTTCTGTACGCTCGCCTTCACAAGGCTCGAGTAGTTCAGCCGCTGTAATAGGTGCATCCTCTGAACGACTCACATCCAATTGATTGGTGCGCTCGCCCAGTACAGCACTAAAAACTTCCATCGCGGTGTCAGCCAAACCTGGATGAGCTACCCAAGTACCGTCGTGACCGTTGTTTGCTTCTAGCGATTTGTCAGTCTGGATCTTGTCTAATACTTTTTGATTCTCTTGCGGGTCTTTCGCTGGGATAAAGGCGGCCATTCCTCCCATCGCGAAAGCACCTCGTTTATGACAAGTACGCACCAATAATCGCGAGTAAGAGTTCAAGAATGGCTTGTCCATAGTGACCACTTGGCGATCTGGCAGTACGCGTTCAGGGTGCTTCTTCAAGGTTTTGATGTAGCTAAAGATGTAATCCCAGCGACCACAGTTCAAACCAACGATGTGTTCTTTAAGTGAGAACAGAATCTCATCCATTTCGAATACGGCTGGTAAAGTTTCAATCAGCACAGTCGCTTTGATGGTGCCTGTATCAAGACCGAAATAGTCTTCCGTGAAATGGAACACTTCGCTCCACCACTTCGCTTCGTGATGCGATTGCAGTTTTGGAATGTAGAAATAAGGGCCGCTGCCTTTTTGAAGTAAGGCTTTGTAGTTGTTATAGAAGTACAGAGCGAAATCGAATAGCGCACCTGGAATGATCTGACCGTGCCACGTAACGTGTTTTTCTTTTAAATGAAGGCCGCGAACACGGCAGATCAACACCGCTGGGTCATCTTCCAGCTGATAATGTTTGCCATTGCCAGGATTGGTGTAACTGATGGTGCCATTAACAGCATCGCGCAAGTTAATTTGACCATCTAGCACTTTACTCCATGCAGGAGACATTGAATCTTCGAAGTCTGCCATGAACACTTTTACATTCGCATTCAGTGCGTTAATCACCATCTTGCGGTCAGTTGGTCCGGTAATCTCCACACGGCGATCTTGCAGATCTTGTGGGATTCCTAGGATCTTCCAACTTCCTTCACGGATGTCTTGTGTCTCTGGTAGAAAATCTGGTAGCTCACCAGCATCAATACGTGCTTGCTTCTCTTCTCTTGCTTCCAGCAACTGTTCAACACGTCCGGCAAATTTTTCACACAGTAGAGATAAAAAGGTTTGGGCTTCAACAGGGAAAATTGCTTGATGTTCTGGAGCAACGACTCCATTCACCTCAAGCATGCCTTGGGTTTGCTTTAGTTGTTGTGTTTTTTGTTCTGTCTGAGCAAGCATAATCATTCATCCTTAACGTGCTTTATCAATCTTGGGCAGTCAGCGTAAAGCTACATTTGTAAGTTATGAACAACAAATTACATCCTTTAACTTTGTGTTCAACTCGTCTAGCCATGCCGATAGATTGCGTAATGCTACGTGTATTTTCAATCTAGACATAAGTCGTATCGGCCTTTAAATAAGCTATATCAACAAAGGGTTTAGTGAAACCCCTAATATAAACAAAACAGAAAATTCAAAGTTTTATTCCGCAAGGTAAAAACCATCTATCAAGCGCCTTATTTTGTAAGTTATTACGTAATAAAATTACATTAAATTTAAAGTCGCTTTATAATTTCAAACAAGCGTATGAATATTGACAGGTAAACAAACACCTTGTACTCACAAGGGCTGAAGAGATGGATTTAAACAGGGGTCAAACAAGACATGCAGGGCTTTGTGTAAAATTAACATTGTGAAATTTCACTATTTTATGAAAGCTTCATCAAAGAAGAGCTGTAAAATTTTACAAGTCAAAGTTTACCAGCAGAATAAAATACTAGAAAGCGCACTGTTTCCAGTGCGCTTTTAGATAAATAATGGAGAAGTAAGGGCTAATACTAATAGCTAAAGCAGCTCTGAAACGACTTCTGCAAGTTGATTAAATGTTTTCGTTCTTGACGAGCTCGGACGCCAAACTAAGCCGATTTCGCGATAAGCTTGTTTACCTGGAGGATCGATCACGACTAAATTCTGGTTATGCAGCAAGCCATGGTCGATAGCCATTTGAGGAATGAACGTTGTTCCCAAACCATTCGCAACCATTTGCACCAGTGTATGGAGGCTGGTTGCCGTAAACGGATTGATTTTTTCTTTGTCTGTTAATTTACACGCTGATACCGCATGTTCCGTTAAGCAATGTTCTTTCTCTAGTAGAAAGACGGATTCGTCAGGTAAATCCGCGTAACGAATCGGCACAGGGACCGATTGGGCTTGATTAGCGCTTATAACCATTCGAAACGGATCCTTACCCACTACTCGGCTTTCCATCCCATCAATTTCGACTGGTAACGCTAAAATAAGCACATCCAGCTCACCATGTCTGAGCGCTTGAAGTAAGTTTGTCGTCGTGTCTTCTCTTAATAAAAGATTCAGTTGTGGAAAACGGTAGTTCACCTCTTGTACCAAATCACACAGTAAAAACGGAGCAATTGTTGGTATACATCCTACTTTTAGCTGGCCTTGCATATCGTCGCCTTGGCACATACGTCCAAGCTCGACCAAATCTTGCCCTTTTGCTAACAGCTCTCGCCCCTGCTTTACTACCATTTCTCCTGTTTGGGTAAAAACCAGTGGACTTTTCTTGTCTTTCTTTTCATATAATGGACAACCAATCAATTCCTCTAAGTTTTGAATACCTTTACTTAAAGTCGACTGACTGACAAAACAACGCTCTGCAGCGTCACTAAAATGTCTTGTTTCATGCAGTGTGACTAAGTAGTGCAACTGCTTCAAACTGGGCCATTTATTCATAATTGTATTTGTATCTACCGCCGTTCCAGTGATCGAGTTAAGAGTTTTGCTATTATCGTTTTTTTCGATTAACTCAATCTATTTATTTCGCTTTTTTCAATACTACAATCTGTACTATAGTTTGTCTCGTACAAACACGGACCAAACCGACACAACTGAATTCGGTTTGGAACTAACCATACTTTTTAGGAGCAAAAAAATGGTACTAGTAGGTCGTCAAGCCCCTGATTTTACTGCAGCAGCTGTTCTAGGTAACGGTGAAATCGTTGAAAACTTCAACTTTGCAGAGTTCACTAAAGGTAAGAAAGCAGTAGTATTCTTCTACCCACTAGATTTCACTTTCGTTTGCCCATCTGAGCTAATCGCATTCGACAACCGTCTAGCTGATTTCCAAGCTAAAGGTGTTGAAGTAATCGGTGTTTCTATCGATTCTCAGTTCTCTCACAACGCATGGCGTAACACTGCTATCGAAGATGGCGGTATCGGTCAAGTTAAGTACCCACTAGTTGCTGACGTTAAGCACGAAATCTGTAAAGCTTACGACGTTGAGCACCCAGAAGCAGGCGTTGCTTTCCGTGGTTCTTTCCTAATCGACGAAGAAGGCGTTGTACGTCACCAAGTAGTTAACGACCTACCACTAGGCCGTAACATCGACGAAATGCTACGCATGGTTGACGCTCTTAACTTCCACCAGAAGCACGGCGAAGTATGTCCTGCACAATGGGAAGAAGGTAAAGCAGGTATGGACGCATCTCCAAAAGGTGTTGCAGCGTTCCTATCTGAGCACGCAGCTGACCTAGGCAAAAAATAATAGACCTTCACCCTAGCTCAACGGGTGTGATGGTTGGATGTATATAAAGCAAAAAGCTAATGCGGAAAACCGCAAACGCCAATCAGTCTAAGTAAAGTCCTATCAAAGCCTAGAGCAAATGCTCTGGGCTTTCTTTTACCTTCAGATAAACCGCCAAAATGAGGTAACGCTGCAGCGTAAACTTTACCTCTATTTCTCATGCCCTCCATACAGATTCTGCTTACTGGCCCTGTTAATATCTTAGCCACAACACTTATTTGTAACGTTAGCAGGATGAATGAACGTGGTTACTCACCTAGAAGTCTGTATCGATAATATTGAATCTCTGCACTACGCCATTGCTGGCGGCGCCACTCGGATTGAACTTTGCTCCTCTTTGGCTTTAGGCGGGCTAACACCCAGTTATGGCTTTATGCAGCAAGCGGCTAAGCTTTCTAGTGTTCCAGTTTATGCCATGATCCGCCCACGCCAAGGTGACTTCTTCTACTGTGAAGAAGAGATCGAAATGATGCGTTGGGATATTGAAGCTGCTCACCAATCGGGCTTGGATGGTGTGGTTTTAGGTGTACTCACTCAAGAGGGGGGTATTCACATGCCCTTTGCAACAGCACTGTGCGAATTCGCACAGGAATTAGGGCTGGGCATAACGTTCCATCGTGCTTTTGATCAATGTAGAAACGCTCAATTAGCATTGGAAGAGGTCATCAGTTTGGGCTGCGAACGCATTCTCACTTCAGGGCTCGCACCTTCTGCGCCAGCAGGCCAGAAAGTACTTAAATCTCTTGTTGAACAAGCCCAAGGACGCATTGCAATCATGGCGGGTGCTGGCGTTAATGCGAGTAACGTACGTGCATTAGTAGAAGACACTCAAGTTCCTGAAATCCATCTGTCAGGCAAAACGACTCGACCTAGTAAAATGAACTTTGTTGCTGAACAAAGCAAAATGGGCGCAACTGATGTCGATGATTTCTTAATCCCCATCACAAGTACACAAGCCATTACCGATGTCGTAGCAGCTCTCAAATAGACGACCGTAACCTCACACGCATAGCTTTTGAGTGCTAACATATTGTTTATCAAGGAGTGAGGAAAGGTGTATGTCTAAATTGAAGAAAAAGGAATACGAAAAGGAGCTCAAAAACCTTCAAGTTGAGCTCGTAAAACTTCAAGAGTGGGTCAAACACAAAGGGTTAAAAGTGGTGGTTCTGTTTGAAGGCCGTGATGCTGCGGGCAAAGGCGGGGTGATTAAACGCATCACAGAAAAGCTAAACCCGCGTGTTTGTCGCGTGGTCGCTCTGCCTGCACCGACAGAAAAAGAAAAAACGCAATGGTACTTCCAACGTTACGTCGCTCATTTGCCATCTGCTGGTGAAATCGTTTTATTTGACCGAAGTTGGTATAACCGAGCAGGTGTCGAAAAAGTCATGGGGTTCTGTACTCCAGACGAATACGAAGAGTTTTTACGCTCTTGTCCTGAATTCGAAAGAATGTTGCAACGCTCTGGGATTATTCTGATTAAGTATTGGTTTTCGGTTTCAGACGAAGAGCAAGAAAAACGTTTTCTAGGTCGAATTAATACGCCGATCAAACGTTGGAAATTCAGCCCAATGGATCTGGAGTCACGTCATCGCTGGGTCGAGTATTCTGAGGCAAAAGATAAAATGTTCGCTTACACAGATACGAAGAGCTGTCCTTGGTGGGTCGTGCCCTCTGACTCGAAAAAGAAAGCGCGCTTGAACTGTATCAGCCATTTACTTAGCCAGATTGATTACAAAGCGCTTGAGTACCCACCGATTGAATTACCTGATCTCAATAAAGAAGGTTATGTCAGAGCGCCCATTGATGATCAGACCTTCGTGCCCGATAAATATTGATGTACTTTCCCTCTCCCTAATAAATAGACCAGCCTAAAAGCTGGTCTATTTATTGAAATCAGTTACTTCAGTACGTCATCAATGCTTTGATCACCTAGGTGGCGTACATCTTTCCCTTTCACGAAGTAAATAATGTATTCACAGATGTTCTGGCAACGGTCCCCCACGCGTTCAATCGCGCGTGCCGACCACATCACTTGCAGAATGTTGGGGATATTTTTTGGGTCTTCCATCATATAAGTCATCAACTGACGAATCACCGCTTCATATTCGGCGTCTAGTTTGTCATCTTGTTTGTGCACCTCTGCTGCCGCTTCTACATCCATGCGGGCAAACGCATCTAAAACCTGATGCAGCATATTAATTGCCTGACGGCAGAGAGGCTCTAACGACACTTGGAATTGTCGTTCTTTTGATGATGGGCTTTCAATGGCAACGTAAGCAATGCGTGTCGCCACGTCACCGATACGTTCTAAATCAGTGATCGTTTTGATGATAGCCATGATTAAGCGCAAGTCTTTTGCCGTTGGCTGACGCTTAGCAATAATGCGTGTGCAGGCGTCATCGATCGAGACTTCCATCGCATTCACTTTATGATCGTCACGCACAACCTTACGCGCCAGTTCGATGTCTTCTTTATGCAAGGCTTGAATAGCATACGAAAGCTGCTGTTCTACCAAGCCACCCATGGTTAATACATGAGTACGAATCGATTCTAGCTCTACGTTAAATTGTCCTGAAATATGACGTCCAAAGTGCATGATGTTCCTTATTCCGTATAGAGTCGCGACTTAACCGTAGCGACCCGTAATGTAATCTTCGGTCTGTTTCTTCATTGGCGAGGTGAAGATCGAGTCCGCGTCAGAGTATTCAATTAACTTACCCATATGAATGAATGCGGTGTGATCACTCACTCGCGCCGCTTGCTGCATGTTATGGGTAACGATAACGACAGTATATTGAGTCTTCAGCTCATTGATAAGCTCTTCAATAGTTAAAGTTGAGATTGGATCCAACGCTGATGTCGGCTCATCCAATAACAGGACTTCCGGCTCAATCGCCACCGCGCGCGCAATGACCAAGCGCTGTTGCTGACCACCAGATAAACCAAATGCGTTCTCATGCAAGCGGTCTTTGACCTCATCCCACAACGCCGCCGAGCGCAAGGATCGCTCCACTGCGTCATCTAAACTGCGGCTGTTTTTTACACCTTGTAAGCGTAAGCCATAAACTACGTTTTCATAAATAGACTTAGGAAATGGATTGGGTCTTTGAAACACCATCCCCACTCGGCGTCGAAGTGTCGCAACATCGACATTAGGATGATAAACATTCTTGCCATGTAGACGCACTTTGCCTGTGACTCGACACCCTTCCACTAAGTCGTTCATGCGATTGATGCAACGTAATAACGTCGACTTTCCACACCCTGAAGGACCGATAAAAGCGGTGACTCGCCCTTTGGGAATTCGCATCGAAATATCATGCAGCGCCTGAGTTTGACCATAGAACAGATTAAGGTTCTCGATTGAGATTGCTGTTTGTTCATCCGTTAAATTATGAACGTCCAATGGTGGCTCATAACCTAATGTACTATCAAAATTAAACATACTTAATCTTGTCCTAACGTTCTGTATTTTTCTCGTAAATTATTGCGAATACTGATTGCTGTTAAGTTTAGCCCGACAATCACTGTCACGAGTAAGAAAGAGGTGGCATAAACTAATGGTCGCGCCGCTTCGATGTTGGAGGTTTGAAAGCCAACATCGTAAATGTGAAAACCTAAATGCATGAACTTTCTATCCAAATGCACATAAGGGAATTGCCCGTCAACCGGTAAACTGGATGCCAATTTCACGACCCCCACCAGCATCAGTGGCGCTACTTCGCCAGCTGCACGCGCAATCGCAAGGATCAGCCCTGTGATAATAGCTGGCGTCGCCATAGGCAAAACCACACGCCATAGGGTTTCGAACTGAGTTGCACCAAGCGCCAGAGAACCATGTCGTACTGAACTCGGAATACGAGTTAAACCTTCTTCTGTTGTCACAATCACAACTGGAAGCGTCAGCACGGCAAGAGTTAGTGCAGACCACAACAAACCCGGAGTACCAAAGGTTGGTGCCGGTAACTTTTCCGCATAGAATACGTTGTCGATAGAGGCACCAATCGTATAAACAAAGAAGCCTAAACCAAATACGCCATAAACAATCGATGGAACACCCGCTAGGTTTATAACCGCAATACGAATAACCCTGGTTAGAGCGTTATTCTTAGCATATTCATGTAGATAGATAGCGGCGATCACCCCAAGTGGCATCACAATGATCGACATGATAAGTACTAAGAAAACCGTACCAAATATCGCAGGGAACACGCCTCCTTCGGAGTTTGACTCTCTTGGATCTTCAGATAAAAACTTCCAAACCTGTTTTCCCCAATGCATGACTTTATCAGGCAGTGACATTTGGTTTGGATACCAGTAGTCCAAAATATCTTCGAGCGGAATCGATACTTGTGACCTCGTCATATCCTCGACAATCAAGGCATAGTCAGAGAGCTGAAGTCGTAAACCATCAAGTTGCAAATCTAACGTCTCAAGCGCTTTCTCTATCTGCTCTTTTTTCGTCTGATTTTCCTTTAAGAATCTTTCTGTCAGCGTGTCATTCAATTCATGCTTGCGCTTTTCTAATCGCAACTGCTCTAGCTTCCAACCAAGCTCTTTAAGCTGATCGACCACCAAAGAATCAATCTCATGGCGCAGAGTTTCTGCATCATCAAGCTTTTTATTTAGTACCGATTGAATATCACTGGTGTATATATTATCGCCATCTTGAAACGCCACCAGCTTACCAAAGAAATAACCACCGCTGCTGCGCTCGATCACAGCCCACTCTTTTGGCGTCGTGGGCTCGTCCAACTGCATTTGCAATACGGAGATAAAATCGGCGGGATACAACTCTCGGTTAGCGATTTTGATACTGAGTCGCGTGGCAAAGTCTTCATCGTCTTCTAACTGCTGTGCTGCGCTTTCAGGCAGATAACTCTTCGGTACAAAGCTGCGCTCATACACTTGGCCAATCAGAATAGTATTTTCATGTAGCACTTCGCCTTGTACAGGCGTCAATGCTGCAACATTCCACTGATACAAGGGAGCTGGCCAAAAGTAAGTCAGGCCTTTCCAGCCGATAAGGAGTAACAACCCTAATACCGACAACAAACTGATGCTGACTGCACCGCCTGTTAGCCATATCCACGGTGCGCCAGAACGAATCCAATTTAACACGTCATTACTCGCTCTTTATTCAAACCATTATTACAACGCACGGTACTTATCTCTCAGTCTTTGACGAACCCATTCCGCAAGCGCGTTTACTGCAAACGTAAATACAAACAAAATCAATGCAGCTAGGAACAATAGACGATAATGCGAACTTCCAACTTCCGACTCTGGCAACTCAACGGCGATGGTCGCCGACAGGCTGCGCAATCCTTCCAAAATATTCCAATCCATTAATGGCGTATTGCCCGTTGCCATTAACACAATCATGGTTTCACCAACAGCGCGTCCCAGGCCCATCATAATGGCAGAAAAAATACCTGGGCTTGCGGTAAGCAAGACAACATAGATTAAAGTTTGCCAAGGCGTGGCCCCTAATGCCAAAGAGCCATCCGATAAATGCTTCGGTACAGAGAAAATGGCATCTTCGGCAATGGTAAAAATCGTCGGGATAACAGCAAACCCCATCGCTAACCCCACCACCAATGCATTGCGTTGATCGTATCCAATACCATGCTCGGTTAAGAATAAGCGCATATCGCCACCAAAGAACGTCTGCTCAATCGTAGGCGAAATCCACACTCCAAGCCCAATCAGTACCAATATGACAGGCATGAGCACTAAAGCATGCCAACCATTAGGCAGACGATTTCGCAAAGGTTGCGGTATTAATGCCCATAGCCCGCCCATAATTATGGTGCTCAAGGGCAAAACAAACAGCATAACGACGATCGTAATCAGGTGATCTTCGACAATAGGCGCGAACCACAATCCCGCGAGGAAACCAATGATCACCGTCGGCAGTGCTTCCATTAGCTCAATCGACGGTTTTACGACACGACGCATGCGTGGCGACATAAAGTAAGCCGTATAAATAGCACCTAGCACTGCGAGCGGCACTGAAAACAGCATCGCAAACATCGCCGCTTTTATCGTCCCAAACGCAATAGGTACTAGGCTGAACTTAGCCTCAAAGTTATCGCTCGCCGAAGTCGATTGCCACACAAATTCAGGCTCAGGATACCCTTCGTACCACACTTCTTGCCATAATGAGGACAATGAAATTTCTGGATAGGCATTGTCCACTTCCGCAACATTTAACGCATTATTTTGCCAAGTGATTAAGTAGCGTTCATTGTTAGACATTGCTGCGATTGCGGGCGCTTGATTGTACGCACGCTTAAACAACACCAGTTTTTCACTGGTTGTATAATGGCTTTGCAACGTGCCGTTGGTGTAAAAGCTATAAAATCCTTTTCGATGAGAATCCGGCAACAAATACTTAAGCTCTGATGCCAATTTAAAATCACGAATATGCGTTAACGTGCGTTTCTCTTCTTGCAGCGTATCAAACCATTGCGACACCCGACCATCGTTGTGCGTCACCAAAAGCGAGTAAGCACCAGCCAATAAGTCTATCGTACGAACGGAATGCTTCTTATCACCTTGAGTGAGATCGACCACCTCTCGCACAGCAAATTTACGTGCGGTTTTCTTTAACACGATCAACTCAGAGCCATCGCGCAAATAAAGCGTTTCACCGTCAGGTGTCAATAACATTTGCTGAGGCGTGTTAAAGCCTGAAGAGAACGTAAAATCGATCGTTGTAGGAGGCGTACCCAAAGACGAAGCCACTTGCCAGCGAGCTTTCACTTCACCGCTTTGTGTCTGCCAAACAATTGTTGGTAACGGCGTTGAAGCTGCAAACACAAACTGAGTCACAGGATCTTGAGGCGTACTCAGCGTCAGATCCATGCTGGTGTCTAGCTCAATCACTTCCGGAGGACGTGTATTTTCTCTCAACGTGGCATTAAATTCAGGCTTGAAAAGGTGCGCTTTACCCTGCCCATCAACAAACCCATACCAACCTAGTCCAGGAGCAGATTGAGAGAAAGCGACGGGTTCCTGGACGATTTGCTGTTTATACACCGCAGGTTTCGTAGGATCGTCCATCGACAAATATTGAATCTCACCACTTTGGGTTAGAACGAACGCGAGCTGAGCGTAATCATCCACCGAAATCGCCAGTGGTGTTTCAATATGGGTGGCTCGAATGGCTTGGTTGGTTTTGATCTCCGCATCAGAAAAAAGCGGAATGATCACCATGGCGAGGTAGACAAACATCAAAATAAGCGCCGCGAGTACGCCGACACCACCGGATGTCACTGCAAGTCGAACTAAACGATCTTTTATCAGTCGTTTCTTATCTTTTTCCTGCAATGAAAACTCGGCTTGTGCCATTTAAATCTCTACCTTTTTTGACTTAGTACTAGAATATGTCGTTAAGATGACAATTATATTACAGATCACATTAAACACCTGAAAAGAATACAACTCTTATGCAATGCGTGGTATGAAATAAATCTGTAATGAAAATCTCATAATGTTCTCACTCATCCATTTTTCCAAGATGAGTACGTATTACTTCACTTTTGGCTAGGTAAGGTTATGAGCGCAGAAAAACTATATATAGAAAAAGAACTTAGTTGGTTGTCTTTCAACGAACGAGTATTACAAGAAGCTGCCGATAAAACCGTCCCTTTGATCGAACGTATTCGCTTTCTTGGGATCTTTTCCAACAATTTAGATGAATTTTACAAAGTACGCTTTGCGGACGTGAAGCGCAGAATCTTAATCAGCCAAGAGCGCGGTGGCAGTGATAGCCCTAAACGACTGTTAACCAAAATGCAGTCGAAAGCACTCAAGCTTAACGAACAATTTGATGAGCTTTACAGCGAATTGATTCGAGAAATGGCGCGACGTCGCATTTTCTTGGTCAACGAGCAACAACTGGATGAATCGCAACAAAAGTGGATCGCGAAATACTTCCGTAGAGAGGTCATGCCGCATATCACTCCTCTGCTAATGAAAGATGAGATCGATGTTCTGCAATTTCTCAAAGACGAGTACGCTTACATCGCCGTAGAGCTACGTAAAGAAGAACATTACCAATACGCTCTGATCGAAATTCCGACCGATCACCTTCCCCGCTTTGTGATGGTACCAGAACAGAAAGGAAAGCGTCGAAAAACCATCATCTTACTTGATAATATTATCCGCCATTGTTTGGACGAGCTGTTCAAAGGCTTTTTTGATTATGATGAGCTTAGCGGCTATGCGATGAAAATGACGCGTGACGCCGAATACGATTTACGCAATGAAATCGAGTACAGCTTGCTTGAACAAATGTCAGAGGGTGTCAATCAGCGACTGACAGCAAAGCCCGTTCGCTTCGTCTACGAACGTGATATGCCGCCCCAAATGCTAGAGTTTCTTTGTAACAAGCTCAATATCTCTAATTACGATAACCTTATTCCCGGCGGCCGCTATCACAATTTTAAAGACTTCATTGCGTTTCCAAATGTTGGGCGAGAGTACCTTGAAAATAAACCGCTTCCGCCAATGAAATGCGCCGATTTCGAAGGTTACGCTAACAGCTTTGATGCGATTAAAGCGAAAGATATTCTACTCTATTACCCCTACCACACTTTTGACCACATTAGTGAGTTGGTACGCCAAGCCTCCTTCGATCCGAAAGTGCTTAGTATCAAGATTAACATTTACCGTGTCGCGAAAGATTCTCGCTTGATGAACTCGTTAATTGATGCCGTGCACAACGGCAAAAACGTCACCGTGGTCGTGGAGCTGCAGGCTCGCTTTGATGAAGAAGCCAATATCGAATGGTCAAAAGTGTTGACCGAAGCTGGTGTGCACGTCATCTTCGGAGCGCCTGGCCTTAAGATTCATTCAAAGCTACTGATGATCAGTCGCCGTGAAGGTGAAGAGATTATTCGCTACGCGCACATCGGCACAGGCAACTTCCATGAGAAGACGGCACGAATTTATACCGACTTCTCTCTCCTTACCGCAGATCAAGAAATCACTAACGAAGTTCGTAATGTCTTCGGTTATATTGAGAATCCATACCGCCCAGTGAAGTTCAACCACCTCATGGTATCTCCACGTAATTCTCGAACCCAAATCTACCGCTTAATTGATAATGAAATTGCGAATGCCAAGCTAGGAAAGAAAGCCGCTCTTACGATCAAGGTCAATAATCTAGTCGATAAGGGCATCGTCAATAAGCTATATGGAGCAAGTACGGCGGGAGTGAAAATAAATATGATCATTCGCGGCATGTGCTCATTAGTACCGGGCATTGAGGGGATCAGCGACAATATTCGCATCATCAGTATTGTTGACCGCTTTTTGGAACACCCGCGCGTGGTGATTACCCATAACGATGGCGATCCGCAAGTCTATATCTCTTCCGCTGACTGGATGACAAGAAATATCGATCACCGCATTGAGGTGGCGGCGCCAGTCCGTGATCCACGTTTGAAACAGAGAATTATTGATATAACGAATATCCATTTTACCGATACAGTAAAGGCTCGTTTTATAGATAAGGAAATGAGCAACGCTTATGTACCACGAGGTAATCGCAAAAAAGTTCGTTCTCAAATCGCTATCTATGACTATCTTAAAAATATAGAAAAGCAAACTAGAAAACAAAATTCAGATGCCTCAAATACTTGAACAAGATACTCGCTACATTGCCGCGATAGACCTCGGCTCAAACAGTTTCCACATGGTGGTGGCCAAGGTTGTAGGCAGTGACTTACAACTGGTTAGCCGTCATAAACAGCGTGTTCGCTTAGCATCAGGACTCGACAGTGAATTGAACTTAAGTCGTTCCGCGATGGAACGTGCGTTAGAGTGCTTAGCCATGTTCGCTGAGAGACTGCAAGGGCTTGATGAGTCGAATGTGCGTATCGCCGCGACACACACACTAAGACGCGCTAAAAATGCTCATCTATTCATTGAGCGTGCGAAAGAAGTGATGCCCTTCCCAATAGAAATCATCCCAGGGGAAGAAGAAGCCCGCTTGATTTACTTAGGTGTCGCTCACACTCAAGTAGAGTCAAACTCCAAGTTGGTCGTTGATATTGGCGGCGGCAGTACCGAAATGATCATTGGACAAGAGTTTGAACCTGAGCTTCTCAACAGTAAACAGATGGGATGTGTCAGCTTTACAGAGCAATATTTTAAAAACGGCAAACTGTCTGGGAAAAACTTTAATAAAGCGATGTTAGCCGCCGAGCAAAAACTCGAGTCCATCGCTTCAGCATACCGTAAAAAAGGCTGGGATATCGCTCTCGGCTCATCAGGAACCATCAAAGCGATTCAAGAAGTGCTAGTAGGATTAGGTTTTGAAGATGGCCTGATCACCGCGAAGAGACTGGACACGCTTATTGAAACTCTGTGTAATTTTGATTCAATTGAAGAGATTGAACTGACAGGTTTAACAGAAGAACGTAAGCCCGTATTCGCGGCAGGCGTGGCGATTTTGTCCGCGATTTTCAAAGCGCTTCGCATTGAGCAGATGTTTTTCTCCGATGGTGCTCTGCGCGAAGGTCTGTTGTACGAAATGGAAGAGCGTTTTGCGCGCTCCGATATACGTATGCGCACAACTGAAAATTTAGCCAACAAACACCGGGTTGACTTAGAGCATGCTGCTCGTGTTAAAGGCCATGCACGTGAGATGTTATGTCAGGTGCGCTCTGAACTAGGCATTAAGAAAAAGAGTGAGTTATTTGACTTACTAGAATGGGCAGCATTGCTTCATGAAGTCGGATTAAGTATCAACTTACGTAGCTTCCATCGTCACTCTTTCTATATTCTGTTGCATTCCACTCTACAAGGCTTCAACCGTGAACAGCAATTAGTGCTCGCAACATTAGCCCGCTTCCAACGCAAAGCACTTAAACTGCAAGAACTGCCAGATTTCAACCTCTACAAACAAAGTGACGTGATAAGCCTCATCAAAATATTACGACTTTCTATCGTATTAAATGGACAGCGTAACGAAGATCCATTGCCTGACATCACTTTATCCATCAAAAATGATGAATGGATTCTTACGTGCACAGATGAAGCATGGCTAGAAAGCAACAAATTGCTTCATGCTGATTTACAGGAAGAACAAGAACGATGGAGCAGCGCGAAGTGGACACTCACTTTCTGATCTCGCACTGTTCATACCTAAACAAAAAGTCGGCTTACAGGCCGACTTTTTTTAACTCTTCTTCTGCAAAGTCTGCCGTAATGGGCACATAACCATCTTTCTCAACCAACGCTTGTCCCTGAGCAGAAAAGATAAAGCGAATAAACTCAGCTTCAATTGGTGTTAATGGGTAATCCGGGTGCTTATTCACGTAAACATATAAGTAACGTGATAGTGGATACTTACCACTAACAATATGTTCTCGCGTTGGAGTCACGTAGTCATTTCCTATTTTTGCCACCGGAACTAAGCGCACGCCTGCCACTCGATAACCGACACCGGAATAACCAATTCCACTGATGGTTGACGCTACAGCTTGCACAACTGACGCGGAGCCTGGCTGCTCGTTAACTCGGGTTTTAAAGTCGCCGCCACATAAGGCATTGCTTTTGAAGTAACCATAAGTTCCAGAAACGGAGTTACGACCAAACAACTGTACGTTTCGCTTTGCCCACTGTGATTCAAGACCGAGTTGCTGCCAGTTTGTGACAAATTGACTTTCACCACAGCGTAGCGTGGCAGAAAACAAAGCATCTAACTGACTAAAGTTAAGCCCTTGAATTGGATTGTCTTGATGAACAAAAATACCTATTGCATCGATCGCAACTCTAAGCGCCGTTGGCTTGTAACCATGTTCACGTTCAAACGCTTCAACCTCTCTTAAACGCATCGGGCGACTCATGGGACCAAACTGAGCTGTTTGTTCGGTCAATGCTGGGGGAGCAGTAGAAGAGCCAGACGCTTGGACTTGCGCATTAATATTCGGGTAAATGGATTTAAACTCTTCAACCCAAAGTGTCGTCATGCCCGCAAGCGTATCGGATCCGACAGAGAGCAAGTTCCCAACAATCCCAGTCGTTTTATGATAATTCGGCAATGGCTTATCTTGAGCGACAGCCATACAGGAATAAACAAGCGCGAATAAACTGAATGTTTTTGCCAATCGTAAAGCCATTATTTCACCACCAAACGCTCAGGCAATACGAAAGAAAACTTACTGCCCACACCTACTTCACTGTGAATTTCTAAATGAGAATCATGGTGACTCAGCGCGTGTTTTACAATGGCCAACCCTAACCCACTCCCTCCGGTATCGCGTGATCTTGCTTTATCGACGCGATAAAAACGCTCAGTAAGTCGATGGAGGTGCTGAGGCTCTATACCATCACCACTATCCTCCACCTCTAAGCATGCGCCTTGAGATGTCTGGAACCAACGAACATTAATGTTCGCGCCAGGCGGTGTGTATTTGACAGCATTATAAACGAGGTTAGAGATAGCACTACGTAACTGGTCATCATCGCCCAGTACGCGTAGGCTAGCATCAACATCAAATTTCAATTTATGTTGGTTGTCCCCACTAAGGCTGACCGCCTCTTTTTCTAGTACTTCGAGCATCGCAGGTACATTCACGACTTCTTCAAGCTCATGCATAGGTGCCGCTTCAATTTTAGATAGCGTCAGTAGTTGGTTCACCAAACTGTTCATGCGGTTGAGCTGCTCTGTCATCACACCATGCGCTTTGCTCCACATTGGGCCCACAACCATGTCAGGGTCTTCTGTCATCTCCAAATAACCTTGCAGGACCGTCATTGGTGTACGCAGTTCATGAGAAACGTTAGCAAAGAAATTACGGCGCATTCCCTCAAGTTGTTTTAACTGGCTAACATCACGCACCACCATCAAATGTTCACCTTCGGTATACGGTACTATACGTAGTTCTAGCATGCGTTCGACATTGAGTGGTGAGCGCATTTCCAATGGTTCAGAGAAGTCTTTCTTGTTGAGGTACTTGATAAAATCAGGCGTACGAATGAGGTTGGAGATAGGTTGACCGGAGTCTTCCGGCCAATGGAAACCCAATAAGTGTTGAGCCAGTTTGTTACACCAAACGATATTGCCTTCAGCACGGAACACCACGACGGCATCGGGTAACGATTCCGCACCATTTCTGAATCGGCGAATGAGATTAGTAAGCTCTTTGCGTTTACGGCGTTGGCGCTGCTGTAAGCGATACAAGCCATTGAACAAAGATTCCCAGTTACCGCTACCAGACGGTGGCGTCAGGCGCTTTTCATCCCATAACCAAGAAGATAAACGTACTTGGTTATGCAAATGCCACACAAGCTGCAATGCCGTAGCTGCCAAAAGCAACCACGGCATATAACCGAATATCCAACCTACTATCACCCATGGGGTGTAAAAAAAAGCCAGCTCCCAGGCCAGCTTTTTCCACGTTAATCTTTCAACCACTCATAACTCCAGAAATGGTACCGATAAGCTGCGTGTTAATTTATGCCTTTGTCGAGAAGCGGTATCCAGCACCACGAACAGTTTGGATCAGCTTATCATGACCTGCGGCTTCCAATGCTTTACGCAGGCGGCGAATATGAACATCGACCGTACGATCTTCAACATACACGTTAGTACCCCAAACATTGTTTAATAGCTGCTCACGGCTATACACACGCTCTTGATGCGTCATGAAAAAATGCAGCATTTTAAACTCTGTTGGGCCCATATCTAATGGTGCATCATTAGCCGTGACACGGTGTGATACAGGATCAAGCTTCAATCCCTGCACATCAATTACGTCTTCCAGTGCGGTCGGGGTTACGCGACGAATCACCGCTTTTAAACGGGCAACCAACTCTTTAGGAGAAAATGGCTTAGTAATGTAGTCATCCGCACCGACTTCTAAACCGCGCACTTTATCTTCTTCTTCACCACGAGCGGTAAGCATCACAACTGGAATGTTGCGCGTTAATTCCTCTCGCTTCATATGCTTGATGAAGTTAATGCCGCTGCCGCCTGGTAACATCCAATCCAGTAAAACTAAATCAGGGAAGGGTTCAGCCAGTTTGGTTACTGCAGTATCGTAATCTTCCGCTTCTACCGCTTGGTAACCTTTCTGCTCAAGTACGAAGCACAGCATTTCGCGAATAGGAGCTTCGTCTTCAACAACCAGAATCCTTCTAGACATAATTGAGTAACCTTATGTTCGTTGAGCTAATGAATTTAAGAGACAAAGCGCCTCTCTATGCATAAGCATTATCACTACCAATTATGACACTTTTGTGACCTTTGAAAACAAATTTTCATATAACTTTCTTTTGAGGTTCATTCGGATATTTTTCATTTCTATTAAGACATCAGCACAAAAATTCCCTATGATTAGTCCCTTGTCATCAAGCCTAGAGAAGATTTATGTGGTTTAAAAACTGTCTGGTATACCGCGTTAACCGCGAGGTTACTTTCAACGCCGAACAACTAGAAACTCAACTGTCTGAATTCCGATTCACCCCATGTGGCAGTCAAGATAAACAGAAATTTGGCTGGGTCAGTGCAATGGGTAGACATGGCGACATGATGACTCACGTGTCAGAAAACCGCATTCTGATTTGCGCCAAGAAAGAAGAGAAAATGCTACCTGCCTCAGTGATCAAAGAGTCATTGAATGCAAAAGTAGAAGCAATGGAAGCGCAAGAAGGTCGTCCTCTGAAGAAGAAAGAGAAAGACAACCTGAAAGATGACATCGTAATGGATTTACTGCCTCGCGCATTTAGCCGCAGCAGCCACACTCACGTGCTCATCATGCCAAAAGAAGGGTTCATCCTTGTTGACGCAAGCAGCTACAAAAAAGCGGAAGACGTATTAGCACTACTTCGTAAAACCATGGGTAGTTTACCTGTTGTTCCTGCCATTCCAGAAGTAGCGATTGAAACAACGCTAACCGAGTGGGTGAAAACGGGCGACACACCTCAAGGTATCACCATGATGGACGAAGCTGAGCTAAAATCCGTGCTTGAAGAAGGTGGCGTGATTCGTTGTAAGAAGCAAGAGCTGACCACAGATGAAATCCGCAACCACATCGCAGCAGATAAAGTCGTAACGAAGCTTGCACTTAATTGGCAAGATCGTATTGAATTCATCATGACAGAAGATGCGGGTATTAAGCGTCTAAAATTCTCTGATGAATTGAAAGATCAAAATGACGATATTCCACGTGAAGATCAAGCGGCTCGATTTGATGCAGACTTCTCTCTGATGTGTGGGGAGTTCAGTGCTTTCCTACCCAACCTATATGATGCGCTAGGCGGCTTACCAAATCCCAACGCTTAATGTTGTATAAAGGTTAACCATAACGCCCTCACTTTTTTTGAGGGCGTTTTTCTATCTGAAGCACAATTACCCTAGTCACAGTTCACATTTTGACGTAAAATTTGCGCCCCATTTCCATTAGGTGGAATTGGCCTGACTTGTGATCAGATAAAAGAGAATTGAGCAATGACAACTGAGAAAGCATCCGTACCTGAGCTACTGTCTCCTGCGGGAAGCCTGAAAAACATGCGTTACGCATTCGCCTACGGCGCAGATGCAGTTTACGCTGGCCAACCTCGCTACAGCCTTCGCGTACGTAACAATGAGTTTAACCACGAAAACCTAAAAATCGGTATCGATGAAGCGCATGCTCTAGGCAAAAAGCTTTATGTGGTATGTAACATTCAACCACACAACTCGAAGCTAAAAACCTTCATCCGTGATCTTAAACCAATCGTAGAAATGGGTCCTGACGCATTGATCATGTCAGATCCAGGTCTAATCATGATGGTTCGTGAAGCTTTCCCAGAAATGCCAATTCACCTTTCTGTACAAGCAAACGCTGTAAACTGGGCGACTGTTAAGTTCTGGGCAGCGAATGGCGTGGAACGAGTGATCGTTTCTCGCGAGCTATCTCTAGAAGAAATCGAAGAAATTCGTGAGCATTGTCCTGAAACTGAACTTGAAGTATTCGTTCACGGTGCATTATGCATGGCTTATTCTGGTCGTTGCCTACTTTCTGGTTACATAAACAAACGTGATCCTAACCAAGGCACTTGCACCAACGCGTGCCGTTGGGAATACAAAGTGGAAGAAGGCAAAGAAAACGACGCTGGTGATATTGTAGAGAAGTTTGACCCATCTGAAGCACAGCCTGTCGAAGTACAAGACGAACGCCCTGAAACCACAATTGGTCGTGGTAAACCAACGGATGAAGTCGTTCTACTTTCTGAAGCGCACCGTCCAGAAGAAAAAATGGCAGCGTACGAAGATGAACATGGTACTTACATCATGAACTCTAAAGACCTACGTGCGGTACAGCATGTTGAGCGCCTAACCAAGATGGGTGTGCACTCGCTGAAAATCGAAGGTCGTACTAAATCATTCTATTACTGTGCTCGTACTGCACAGGTTTACCGTAAAGCGATTGATGATGCTGTAGCAGGCCGACCATTTGATGAAAGCCTAATGGGCACACTAGAGAGCCTAGCTCACCGTGGCTATACCGAAGGCTTCCTACGTCGTCATACTCACGACACCTACCAGAATTACGATTACGGCTACTCAGTTTCTGATGCTCAACAGTTTGTCGGTGAGTTCACTGGTAAACGTCGTGGCGATATGGCTGAAGTAGAAGTGAAAAACAAATTCCTTGTCGGTGATAGTCTTGAGCTAATGACGCCAAAAGGTAATGTTGTTTTCACGCTAGAAGCGATGGAAAACCGTAAGTCAGAGTCTATTGAGGATGCCAAAGGGAATGGTCACTTCGTCTTCATTCCAGTACCAGCAGATCTAGATTTAGAATACGGTCTATTGATGCGTAACTTAAACTCAGGGCAGGACACCCGTAACCCGACTGGTAAGTAATCATGGCTTTGCTCATTACTGACAAATGCATTAACTGCGACATGTGTGATCCCGAATGCCCCAATGGGGCAATCAGCATGGGAGAAAGCATTTTCGAAATTGACCCAGCTCTATGTACAGAGTGTAAGGGACATTACGAAAAGCCGACCTGTCAGTCAGTGTGCCCGATTACAAAATGCATTATCACAGACCCGGATCATGTAGAAACAGAAGAGCAGTTACTGGAGAAATTCGTGATTATTCAAGGGTTAGCATAAGAACAAGTAGGTTCAACTTTGGAGACAAAGTTGAACCTTTTTTTAACCCGACTTTTCAATAGGATAGATATTACAAAACAACTCTTTTTCAAAATGAGACTCTAACCGATCTCGCCAATTTTCAGCTTGGGAAACCGGTACAAGATAAAAGTTTTCTCGGCTCGTATCCGTAACGAAAGCCATTCCATATTGCATCAGCTCGTAATGCACATCATTAACAAAACCGGGATCAAGACGCTGACGTCCTGTCAGATGGTTTACATCAACCCGAGTCAATAAGACCCCTTTTGTTTCACTGCTAAATCTGTGTCTTAACCACTCTGCAAATTCTTTTGCACAAATCATAGTCATGGTTTTATCCTTGATTTACTCTTCTAGCAGGAGAAGTATCCATTCCCGCCTCACACACTTGTCTGCCTTGTTATTGCTTCGCTAGCCAACTGACAGACATATTGCTAAGAAACCAAAGTATCGTGACGAAAGATCTTTCTAAACAGAGAAGTTACGACTTATCTATACTACAACTCTTTGTTTAATTTAGATTTCTATATTATGTCACCAAAACTAATTAGGTTAGTTTTTGTATTGGTATTATTCACTGTAGACAAAAGTATGATGTTTCTCCAGTTTCATAAAAGAGATACGTAAGGGAATATAAACCTGTAGAGTCACTCTAGTTAGTAGAGATAAGTGATTGGCATTGCGGTGGAATCGCTTTTTTTCGCCTGGGCTTAGCAATAACTTTCGCAGACGGAGGCTTATCGATAGGCTTAACTTTCGGTCCCCAACTAGCAAGCTCTACCCCACAACCATCACCAGCGGGAGGCAGAGCTTGTTCAACACAATAGCCACTCGACTCAGGACAAGATAACCTGACGTGGAAGTGGTAATGATGCCCCCACCAAGGGCGAACTTTACGTAACCAAGAACGTTCTTTGCCTTCTTCTTGCGAGCAAAGCTGCTCCTTAATGACAGGATGTACAAAAATTCGTGCAACATCCTCACTCTGTGCAGCATATCGAATCAGCCTAAAGTGCCTATCTTCCCAGCGATGGTTAAGTATGGAATACCCTTTTAAGTCCACCACACTCATTGGCTTAGGGAGTTGTAATTCGTTATAAGAAAGCGGTTGGTCAGCGAGTCTTAACCAGATATCAATATCTAACCCAGTTTGGTGACTAGAATGGCCAGAAGAAAACCTTCCTCCTCGTGGTAAAGACAGGTCACCTATAAGCAGCGTTGTGTTGAGATTTTGATGAGCTTTAAGCGCTAGGTTTTCAATAAACTCTATCGTTTTAGGGTGCCCATAGTAGCGTTTCGTTTTACTACGTAAAACTTGATAACCAACGCCATCAAGAGGCAAAGGTAATGCACCATCCAAACAACCGTTAGCATAGCTACCAATAGAGGAAGAAGAGTTTTGGGTAGGATTAGCAACAGACTCCCAAGGAGTAGAGTATACAGAAGCTGAGAAACATAAACCCAAAGATACAATGAAACTCAGCTTCATAGATTTTAGCCTTTAGTAGTGTTCGCCATTATCGTAATAAGCTTTAGGGGATAAAGCTGAAAAGATAACTGCAACATCAATATCTGCACCAGCAATACCACGAACTTGCTGTGTAATAAGCTTAGCAACTTTATCTTGTACTTCCTGACCACGGTCAAACCAAAGCACTTCGACAAAAGGATATGCAGCACTCACCTCGCCCTCATTGAAAAACGTAGTGTAGATATACTCAAAAGTAAAATCCTCACGCGGACAGTCCATCAGAGGCTGAAGTTCATCCGTCAGAGGCTTTGATAGTGCCTGAACAGCTTGCGGCTCTACAGCACGGAATCGAAAATGTGGCATAAACTTACTTCCTAATTATTAGCATTAACTCATGATAATAACAGGAACCAAGTCAGTAATCATCCAAGCCAATGTAACCACTAACCTTTTCTATACACGTCATATAGATCAAGTAGTAAATCAACTAGCTCACTAACGAAGAATAATGGGAGTATGAAGAGAGGTAAGAAGGGGTAAAACGATACACCGAAGCTTAGTGACGCAATCTATTGCAAGGTAAAATAGAATGGCTTAAGTCACCGATGTAATATGTTCTTAAGATCAATGTGTATCAGATATCGACAACTATTCGAACTATTCGTTAGAAACGAAAAAGGCTCTGACCTAAGTCAGAGCCTTGATATATGGCAGGGGTGGAGAGATTCGAACTCCCAACACGCGGATTTGGAATCCGCTGCTCTGCCAATTGGAGCTACACCCCTGCAGTTCGTGTTTAATGAGACGACTCTCAAATAAGTGGCGGAGTGGACGGGACTCGAACCCGCGACCCCCGGCGTGACAGGCCGGTATTCTAACCAACTGAACTACCACTCCGCAGTGGTATCAC
>NZ_NCTH01000050.1:0-21560 GCF_002105475.1 Vibrio sp. ArtGut-C1
TTGGGAAAAGAAAATCGAAAACTACGAGGCCATGTTGCATTTTGCTTGTGGCCTCATTGTTTGGAATAAATCCCTTTTGGGATAGGTTCTAAGCTTCCAGTCAGTGCTATGCTTTTTGTTCCTCCACAAGCTCTCACCTAATACATTCCAATGTCGCATGAATTTTAAAATCCTAGATTGCTTGTTTTTTATTTTGAACTCTACGTAAACCGTTTTAACTCTTAGGGCATGAAAAACGCAGTTAAGCGTGCTCTGCAAAGATTTTAGAGGCTTAATTTCCTTCGTAGACGTATCGTCCCTCCATCAATCCAGAATGTCAGTAAACATCGACTAATTAAAGTTTTTTATATGTGAATAGTGTTTTTTTAAATGGTTGTTTTGCAGCTAGGCTTGGCTATTGATCTAAGTATCTGGATAATCTCAGTGCAATATAATATGGGCTGGTTGTTTTGAGCCTTTTGAGAAAATAAAGCCCAATAACAAAGTTCATACACTTTAGATGATAATCATTATTTTTTAGGAATCTTCACGTGTCTTTTGAGTGAAATTTAGTTTTCCTCACTGAAATTGTAAATATAAATTACTTATAAATCGTGAATTAAATCACTTTTTATATTTTGTTACACCATAGATGTTTTTTTAAGCTATTGTATTATAGGTTAAAATTTACCTTATGTGCTAATTCTTAATTTTGAGACGTCGCTTTTGTTGATTGTGTACTTCTTTGTGGTACCGTTCCCAAGATTTTTACTTGCACGAACTGATTACGTGTTTTTAATTTTTTGGATGAAAAACTAAATTAAATAATCTATGCTTTTTTTATGTTTATATTAAAAGTAAATACTACGAGGTACTCTATGAAAGAAGGGTTAAGACAGATTTTATTATTACTATTTTTGTTAGTAATCGGTACATCTGCTTTCGCAGAAAATAAGCTAAAAAGCGAGCTACAAGGTTTTTTGGTAGTAAAAGAAGGCGAAGAGGAGAATTTATTACCTCTTGGTGATGATGTTAATCCAGGTGATGTTATTGAGTATCATCTTATTTATAAAAATGATAATGATTATCCACTAATGGGGGTGCAGATAATATCACCAATTCCGGAGAATACAGTATACGTTAAAAATTCTGCTTTAAGCGAACGAAAAAATGACTTTTCAGTCAGCATCGACGATGGCACAACTTATGATAAAGAACCGATTATAAAGGTTGTTCGATTAGATAATGGGCAAGAGAAGACAACGGAGATTGGTCCTGAAGAGTATGATTATTTGAGATGGATTCCTTTAGACGGTATCAAAGAGAAAGAAATACAAAAATATCAATATAGAGTATTGGTACAGTGATTATTTCATTAATAAATTATGAGTAAGATATAATGATAAAGATAAATAGGCGAGAAAATAGTAATACAAGTTTCTTGAGATTTTTTCTCTTAGTTAATTTGTTTTTTATTAGTGTTATTTTTTCGGCGTACACCTTAGCATTTACGCCGGCTGGTACTGAAATAAATAACAGAGCAACTGTGATCTACCAGGATGCTAACGGAAATACTTATACTGCACAATCTAATGAATCAACAGTCGTAGTTGCAGAAGTTTATGCTGCCACTTTAGCTCAAGACAGAATTAGTAACGCCTCACCTGGCACGACCGTGTATTTCCCTCACACTCTTACCAACACAGGTAATGCTGTTGATACGTTCAGTATCTCGAGTTTAAACGACAATTCAGGTGAGATTTATCAGGTATACGAAGATGTTAACGGCAATGGCTTAGTTGATGCGGGAGAGGTATCTGTTAATCAAATAACGCTTTCTGCTAGTGAAAGAGTACAGTTAATAGTTTCAGTGCCGGTCCCATCAAATGCGGTTGCTAACTCTGTGATTGATTTAACTATTACTGCTACATCTCTAGGTGGTGGTGCCGGGATAGTTGAAGATATTGGTTCAAACTCTGATGGTCTGAACGATACCAACAATGATAAAATCAATGTGACCAATGATGCAGTGCTTGTTGCGACTAAAACAGCTTCTCCTAATTATTCTACTAATGAGATAAATTATACACTGCAGGTTGTCAACAACGGTAATAGATCTGCAAAAAATGTCGATATTTATGATGCAATACCAAACGGCGCTAGTTTTGTAAGAATTGACTCTATAAATGGTCTTTTACCGTCTAATGGAGACCTTTGGGATGATAATGGCACACTAACACTACTTCCTCACTCTTATTCTCTAGGAAACATTTCTATAATTGATGAGCCTCCTGGTGTTGATATGAATGGTAATGGAATTCCAGGGGAATCTGGTGTTGATGGAATTAAGTTTAGAGATGTTGAACTACCTGCAAATACAACAATATCAATTAACTTCACTGTTCAGTTTGATCCTACATTAGAGGCCGGTACTTTAATTAAAAACGTATTTGTTGTTGAAGGCGACACCGATGGTGACGGCAACCCTGATGGACCAGAAGAGTCAAACGAGGTAACTACAGAAGTTTTACAGACATTTAGTGTTATTGCCGAAGATACTGGTGATATTGCTAACGGTGACGATGATAATGCTTTAAACGATATTGCTTATATTTCAGAGTCCTCCGCGGGCTCAAGTGTGGCTTTTTCTAATGTTATTCGAAATAACGGCAATGGTTCTGATACTTTTGACCTATCAATTATTAACGATGGTGGAGTATCGTATACTGGATTAGCTACGTTACCGGCAGGTTCGAAGCCTTTTCCTGCTGGAACGGTGTTTACTTTTTGGAATTCAACAAATAGTACACAATTAACCGACACAAACGGGAATGGTATTCCAGACACCGGTTCGCTGCCTACAGGTGGTGATAGACAGATAACAGTCAGAGCCATATTGCCGGCGAATGCTAGCGGTTTAGGTCCATATGTTGCTACAACATTGGCAACATCTTCTGGCGATGAAAACGTCAAAGATGATAAACTGGAAATTTTAGGTTCTATAATTGAACCGAATATCGACCTTGCTAACAGCTTTAGTGGTGATCTAATAAATGGCTCTGTTAATGCTGATACTTTTGATCCGTTAAATCCAATTCAAACAAAGGAAGCAGCACCAGGAGGTTCTGTTACATTTTCTCTATTTGCTGCAAACAATGCAGGTAATTCACAATCTTTCAACTTAGCTGCTGAATTGCCTAATGGTTGGTCAGTCACGTTTCGTGAGTTAGGTATCGATACGAATTCAGATGGTGTAATAGATAACTCTTCTAATGCTGGTTCTATTATTACTTCAAGTCCTAATTTGCCAGGAGGTTCTGTCTATTTGTACGAAGCCGTAGTACAAATCTCATCTGTCTCCGGTCAAGCGGACTCTGACTTTATCGGCAGTATAAATGGATTAGACGGCGTAGATGGTAACGCTGATGGTGACAAAGACTATCCTATTAAATTCACCATTATTTCGTCAGCCACTGGAGCCTATGATGAAAAACTCGATGCTGTTGATGTAGTCGCGGAACGAAAAATATCAGTTACTCCTGATGGAGCTAATCAAATTCAGCCAGGGGGGACGGTAGATTATTCGCATGTAATTTCTAACCAAGGCAATACAATAGAGTCTCTAGAAATAATACGAGAAAATAGTAGATCTGATGAAGGCTGGAATAATAATACTTTCTTCTTCGATATTACCGCAAACGCTTGGATAAATATTAACTCAATTGCCACAGGCAGCGTAGATTTAAGATCACCTGATGGCTCTGTAGTAACAGTTGAAATTGATAATACAGGACCTAATCCATTGCTCACGTTAGAGCCTGGAGAGAAAATCGATGTTCTTGTTACAGTATTTGCTCCATCTAGCGCATCTCAAGGAGATAAAGACTTATTTACTCTAAGTGCTGGCAATACGTTAGTTTCTGACAGTGCAACTGACATTACAGAGGTTGTAACTGGTCAAGTTCGTTTATCAAAAGCAGCTGCTATTGACAAAAGCTGCAATTGCGAATCCGGTAATTGGCCAGCACCTAGCCTCTTTTCAGTTGAGCCTGCAGACAAGGTTGCACCTAGTGAATGTGTAGTATGGGCGCTTAATGCTATAAACCAGGGTACAACTAATGCGGAAAACGTCGTTATTACAGACGAAGTAACTGAGTTTACTTCCTATGTTGCTTCTGATAGCTCTATTAGAGCATCGGATGGAAATACAACATCTAATACTGGTGTATTACCTTCAGTAGAATGGAAGGTAGGTATACTTTCACCAGGTGATAGCGCAAGAGCACAATTTTGTGTGAAAGTTGATTAATAACGTATAAGAAATGTTGTGGCTTTAATTACAAAGCCACACATATTTATATTAGGTTTTTCTTAATAAATATTTTAAGAGAAACTTTTTGAGAGGTTATATGGGGCGCTTATTTTCTATATTATTTTTAATGTCTCTTGCTTTAATATTAATAATATATTCATCTATAAGCCTTGCACTTACAGCGCCAGGAACATTATTAAGAAATCAAGCAGAGTTGACGTATTTTGACCCGTTAGAAGTTAAAACGATAAAAATATTATCAAATGTTTCAAAGGTTATAGTTTCAGAGTATATATCTTTAACTTTAGATACGGATAAAATATTAGAGTCTGCACCTGGTTTAAGAATTAATATTCCACATAGATTAACTAATGTTGGTAATGTATATGATACTTATGACTTAGAGCTGTCAAACCTATCTGGTGATAGTTGGGATCTTGCAGATTTATCTGTTTACGTAGATGTGAATGGTAATGGTTTAGTTGATCAAGGCGAAGTGAGCGTAACATCACTATCCCAGCTTATTCCAGGAGATAGTGTAAATCTTGTAATTTCTGGTACTGTTCCAAGTATTGCAAAATATGGCGATACAATAGAGTTGCAACTTAAGGCTATTTCTGAATCAAAAAAATCAGTTTATGATATAGTAGAGGATAAAATAAAAGTTATTGATGGTGCAAATATTATAATTAACAAGCAATCATCAACATCTTGTGATGTTCCGCTATTGAACGGGCAAAGCATAAAATACAAATTAGGCTTTACCAATGTAGGTAACCGGCCTCCTCAGGAAAGAGAAATACTGGTTAATAATGTATTAAAAAAAGGTGTTTTAATTGAGGACCCTCTTCCTGCAAATACCACTTTATCCAGAGAGAAATATCCTATATCAACACCAATTCAGGGCATTATACTTGCTCATGTCTCTGGTAGTACACATGATCAGTGGATTCCATTCGAACAGTTTACAGATCAATCCGTTGATAGGATTGGAGTTTTAATACCTGCGGAAAATATGTTACCTAATCAGTCAGGCAGTTTGGAGTTTGACGTAACAATTAATAGCGGTCTTATTCAAGGAACCTTTCTAAGGAATACGGCTGTTATTGATTTTAACGGTGACGGTAAACCAAATGTAGAGAGTAACCAAGTTTGTAATCTGATAGGTGGTAGTATTAGTCCTAAAATACAGTTTCAGCGCCCATCTAATGTTCTATTACTAAACGGTAATAATCCAAGACACGAGAAAGAGGATGACTTTCAGGATGCTATTTTTTATAAGCTAATTCCTGAAGAAACTAATAAAGTATTAATAGATGGAGTTTATCTTAAAATTAGTGCATCTCAACTTAATCTAGATATAAATAAAGCTGAATTCTCTCGATATACAGATTCAGGAAACAAACTATATGAAGTTGATGTCAAATCTAAGATCACCGGTGACTCTATAAGAGTAGTTGTCAAAGAAACAGGGAAAAATACTGGAATTTTCAGAAGTGTATATCCATTAGTATTAAGTTCAACCTTAAGAGGCAAAGGTAAACTGTGTCCGTTGCTTTCAAACTCTGATTCAGTAGAAGTCTTTAGTAACGAAACAACAAAAGAAGTAATTGATAAAGGATGTGTACTAAATAGCGCTCAAGACGATATCCTTGATGCGTCTTTCAGAGTTCCGACATTTAATGCTGACGGAACAACAGTTAATGAAACTATAATTTCTGATCGTGCATTTATTAACCCTGCTGGAAAGGTTTTTGACTCGAGTAATGGACGTGCCTTGCCAAGTGCTTTGGTTTCGTTATATCAATCTAAATCGAAATTGTCAGATATCAATGTGCAGTCATGCACTGCACTTACGAAAGAAAACTTTGATGTTGCCATTGATCCTATATCTGGTGAGCCATTACTTCCAGAGAACACAGATAGTCAGAGCATTGATAATACAGTAGAGCTAGGTAGTTATCAGTTTCCACTAGTAGAACCTGGTTATTGTTATTATTTAGAGGTACAACCACCAATTGATTACGATTTCCCATCGGAATTATCCCCTGATAGCCTTGGACAATACTCAACGAAAATTCATGATGGTTCCTATGGGTTTGGAGGTTATCTGGGAGTAAAAAAAAGAGAAATCGGTTTAAGTAAAGGCGCCTTTTTACTAGATGAAAAACTCGGCTTTCCCGATATACCACTAGATCCGGTTAATAACGCAGTTAAAGGCAAGCTGATTATTGATAAGGTTGCGAGTGATGAACAGGCTTCTGTTGGAGATGTTGTATCCTATTCAATCGAAATAAAAAACAATTTTGACAAGCGGCTACTTGGCGTAAAAGTATTTGATAAACCAGCCTATGGTTTTCGATTAATCAAAGGAAGTGTTTGGGTTAGCGCTTCTGGTGTTCGTTATGATATACCAGATCCCCAAGTAGATACTTCTGCGCAGATAACGTTTGATATTGTAAAAAAATCAAATAATAGCAGTGAGTTACAACCGATTGAAATTAAAGCTGGGGATTCTATAACGCTAAATTATTCTATGCGTTTATCTGCAGGCGCACTTGAAAGTGATGGTATCAACCGTGCTATTGCTACTGGGAAAACTGATACTGGGTTTGAATATACTTCCAACCAAGATGAAGCAAAAGTAGAGATAATTAATCAAGGGGTATTATCTGATCAGGCGATAATATTCGGTAAAGTTTATGTTGACTCTGACTGTAATAATTTACAATCAGAAGGAGAATGGCCAATTGCTGGTGTCAAACTCTATTTGCAAGACGGTACATGGGTAATTACAGACGAAGACGGGCAATACAGCTTATTCGGACGAAAGCCAGAGATGCATACTATAAAAGTTGATCCTTTAACATTACCCAAATACCTTACACTTAAACCTATTGATAACCGAAATGCAGCTGATGGTGAAAGCCGATTTGTAGACTTGAGAGCAGGAGAGCTTCATAGAGCAGATTTTGCTGCTGCATGTCCTCCACTAGATAAAGTTGAAGAAGTTCATAAAGAGCTTGCTAGAAGAAATAAAAGCATTTCGGGTGACTGGCTTCTTGACGAGGCGTCTAGATTCGACCCATTTACTAATAGCAACGAAGCGAGTAGAAGAGAGCAGGTTGACGGCACAGGAGGCCTAGGCTCTGGTGTATACACTAAGGCGGGTAGTCAAGAAATTGTTACAGCGTTAGATAAATTAGCCGGAGATGTGTTATTGGCAGCCAATATAGAAAGCAATGAGAGATTGGGAGACTTACAGAATCTAAACACTAAAACATTAGCGTCTAAAATTACTCGTTCGCAAGCTCAGGACGGAACTTGGCTTTGGCCAAAAAATAATGTGACTCGAGATGGTCGATTGCAAGTAGTTATACCCGGAGGTCTTACTCCTTCTTTGTATGTAAACGGAGTTAAAGTAGCAAAAAGCCATCTTGGTGAGCAGGTTCTTAATCGTAAGGAGCGTGCTCAGGTTGTTGCTTGGTACGGTGTACCAATGACTGAAGGCGAAAATGATATAGAAGTTGTAGCAATGGATAGTTTTGGTAATAAACGTGTTCTTGCTAAACGTATAATCAATAAACCAGGTTCTCCACGTAGTTTGAAAATAGAGTCAATAAATGGAGATATAACTATCCCTGCCGATGGTGGTAGATCTACTTTGCCTCTAAGTATCAAAGTACTAGATAAGGATGGTGTACCTGCTCTTGGGTCATTCATAGTTTCACTAGAAACTAACATTGGCGTGTGGCTTGGTGAAGATATACAACCCGAAACACCAGGACATCAAGTTAGAGTTGAAGATGGTTCAGCCATTGTACACTTCAGGAGTACAGAGAGAACTGGTAAAGCAAATATAAAAGCTAACGCTGACTCTATGTCCGCATCTATTGAAATTACGCAAGTAGCCCCATTAAGGCCCCTTGTTTCAACAGGATTTATTCAAGGCCGTTACTCTAATGGGTCTTTATCCTCATCAAACCATGACGAAAATTTCAACGATTTAGATGGTGGCTTTGAGAGTAGGATGGCTGGTTTTATAAAAGGATCTGTATTGGGAGACTCCCATCTTACATTAGCTTTTGACTCTGATAATGAGTTGGATGAGTCGGATCAAATTAGAAATGATCTCGGTTACTCAGATGATTATCTCATATCCGGAGATGCTTCAGTCAGTGGCTATGATGCGAGAAGTAAGAGCAAACTATATTTAAAACTAGAAAAAGACCGTAATAGTGTTATGTGGGGGGATTATCTTACTGACTCTGATGGCGATTTTAATGATCTTGGTAGGGTTCAGAGAACGTTAACAGGCCTTAATGCTGTGTTTGATAATAATACAACAAAGTTTGGATTATTTGGCGCATTGTCTGAGTACCAACAGGTTACGGAGGAATTGCCAGGAAACGGAACTGCAATGTTATTTAAATTATCCAATAGACCACGAAGAGATACCGAAACATTGGAGATGATAATTCGTGATAGGAATAATAAAGGACTTGTAGTAGATGTTCGGAATTTAATACGAAATGTCGACTATTCCATAAATTATTTTACTGGTGATATCAGATTCTTTGATGTAATACCTACTTACGATGAGAATGGTAACTTTGTTTACATTAGGGCTAATTATGAATTGGAAGATAGAGATGCCAAAAGTCACCTCGTAGCTGGAGGCCGATTAACTCATAAATTTACTGATAACTTTAGTCTCAGTTTAGGTCATACAAGGGACGAGCATGAAACCGAGGGATATGATTTAAGTAGTTCAACTGCAAAATATGAGATAGACGAAAGTAACTATGTCTATCTTTCCATAGGGTCGATGAAGAACCAAAAGGATGGGATTAAAGGTAATGCCGTTAGTATTGGCTCAGAACACTATTGGGAAGATGGTTCAAAGACGTATCTTAAAGCAGGAAGAGCAGAACAGGGGTTTCGAAATAATGCTGCGGGCATTAGTGAGTCTAGAGAAGAAGTTCGTATTGAGCACAAAGAAAAGATAACCCCCAATATTACCGCTAATATTGAAGGTATTCACTCTAACAGCTTAGAAAATAAAGATAGACAAACCAGTCTAGGTGTTATTGGTGATCTACAACTTGGTTCTACTAAATTCCGAGCAGGATTAAGAGGGATTGATCAAGTTGATACTGAAGAGAGTGATAGTTTTACAACGGGTATCGTTGGTGTAGATAGAACTTTTAAACTCTTTGAGAGAAACATAACGATCGGCAGCGAATATGAGCAAGATTTCTCAAACGCCGATCGCAGCAGAATAGTCGCGGACGTTGACTTTGGTCTGACCGGGAGTACGAGTTTATATAGTAGATACGAATTACAGAATAGTTTAAACGGTGTAAATCAACTAAACGAAGACGTAGAAAGTGAGCAATTCACTTTAGGTATGCGCTCCGCCATTTCGAACAGTACAGATGTTTTCTCTGAGTATCGTTTAAATGGAGCACAAGACGGGCGGGACATAGCTGCGGCTAACGGCGTTCGGTCTTCTTTTGAGATAGAGAAAAACTTCACGATTACACCAACTGTAGAGGTTATAACTGCTATTGATGGTTCATCTAGTCAAGAAAGCACTGCTGCTTCATTAGCGCTAGAAGATCTAAGAGATAGTAATAGAAGGACAATCGCTAGGGTAGAAACAAGGTTTAGTAACGATCGAACTTACTATGGTCTTACTGCCGCAAACATATGGAGAATAAATGGCGATTTGTCAGCTGTGGTACGTGATGATTTAAGACTACAAGATATTGATGGTCAAAAAAGAGAAGGTGATAACATTGTTACATTAGGTCTAGCACATAGGCCAAGACTAAATAATAGGTTACATTCTCTTTACTTATATAAATGGAAGGAGTCGTGGGGAGGTGAAAATGCTAATGATAAAATGGTGCATATATTATCAACCCATCAAAACTATCAAGTTTATGATAATTGGATATTGTCTGGGCGTATTGGCGCTAAGATGCAATCAACAGAAGTTGAAAGCCTTGATATAAATACAAGCACATACGTTGCAGACACAAGACTAATTTGGGATATAAGCAGGCGTGTCGATATCGACTTACATGCTGGATTGTTATCTACTCAAGACTTTAATGAAACGAGTTACAGCTATGGTGCAGGAGTAAACTACCTAGTGAATAGAAACCTACGTTTAGGTATTGGTTATAACGTGAAAGGCTTCGATGACGAAGATCTTGATCCTCAAGGTTATAATGCACAGGGTATCTATATAGGCTTTGATTTCAAGTTTGATGAGAATAGTTTCGATTGGTTAAGTAGTACTGCAGCAGGTGTACGCTCTTTTATTGGAGATTAATATGAATAGTAAAATAAAATTTATAAAATTATTAATAAGCATTTCTCTCATTGGTTGTGCAAGCTCAGAAGAATTGTACGCTAATTATGATGCTCTGTGCGCGAAGCCAGCTCCGCCCAAAATTGTAGCTATAGGTACTAAAACGGTCCCTTGGCAGCCAGCAATCTATTTTGGATTTGATGGAGAAGAATTACATCCTGAGCAAATTAGGCGTTTAGAGAATAATCTTAATATGCTTAAGAAAAATCCTACGTTAAAAGTTAGTATTAGAGCATTTACTGATCAGTTGGGTTCTGACAGTTATAACAAAAAGCTTTCCCAGAGAAGATTAGATACAGTTTTTAACTACCTAAAAAATAGAGGTATAGATTCATTTAGAATTAAAGAATCTTCCGTTGGCAAGCAAGTATTTATACTAAATGATGAAAGTGAACAATCTAGAATAATAAATCGTAGAGTCGAAATGTTACTTCTTAATAACGATGGTAGACCACTTGTTCAATTTATAGATGTAGCACCAGCACTGAAAGATGAATTTATACCACCTGAACCAGTAAGGTAATCGACTAATGCATAAGCGTCGTAATATTTTAATAAATTGGATGTTCTGCTTTACAATCTGTACGATTGTATTGCTAACGGCGGCGTCTATTCAAGCCGCGCCGTTGGCTGGTTCAGTCATAAGCAACCAAGCTTCCGCAAGCTACAGCACTTGTCTAGATAGTAGTTGTAGCTTACTCAGCGAGCAAACATCGGTTACATCTAACCTAGTTGAAACGGTAGTACAGGCTGTGCCTTACTTTGTTCTTGAAAATGACCAAAATCAGCCAGCTGTTTCCGGTCAGCCGGTTAACTTCCCACATATACTAACCAATATGGGTAACGTGACTGACAGTTACTCGTTGTGTATCGGCAGTGTCGATGCTGCGGTTAGTGAGTGGGCGTTGTTTATTGATGAAAACAGTGATGGAGTTGCTGATCAGAACGGTAAGTTGTTTTCCGACCAGGATGCTGATGCTAACGGCTGTTGGCTACAAAGTACGCGAGACTTAGACCCTGGCGATGTGTTCAATTTTGTCATAGTTGCGATAGCAACAGGAACGCAGGGCAGCAGTATCGAGCCACTACTAGACATTACAGCCACGAGTAATCAAGATCCTAGTTTAAGCCAGACTAATACCGACAATGTGGTATTTCCTGATGGCCCAGTGATCGAGGTTGTAAAGGCGATGAGTGACACGCTTGGGCTATCACCGAGCGGACCATATACTGTGACCCTTCGCTATCGTAATCTTTCAACTCAAATGGCTCGTAATGTATTGCTTGAAGACGTGTTGCCTACACAACATACAGATGTTCAGGGTACGGTACAACAGGGAGGTATGACCTATGTGGCTAACTCCGCTCGCTGGAGTCTGAATGATACTACGATTCTTACCGATAGTGACGATGGTATTCAGGTAGTCGATGGTGAAAAAATCGCCTTTTGTGCTTACAGCGCAAACTGTGTTGACCGTGTGACTGCCAAAGTTTCTAGTGTGCCTGCCGGAGTAACCGCGACACTTAGTTTCCAAGTTACCGTTGAAAGTGGAATTAGTAATGCGAGTCGTATTTTCAATACCGCTGATTATGCTTATGAAGACGAGCTTGGCAGCGTATTCAGTAACCTACGCTCCAATACTGTCACCTTCACAGTGACTGATAATGCACAAGAGCCAGGGGTAGTGGCTAATAATACCACTACGGACAATAATGCAGGGCTTGATGATAGCCAGAACACTGGCAATATTGTTGAAAGTATCGCAATTGAGCAAGGCGAAAGTGCTGTATTCAATAATGTAATTTGGAATACGGGTGACGGCGTTGATACGTTTGATATTACCCTTGATAGTATTAATGATCGTCAAGGAGAACCTTTGGTCAACCCTTTTCCGCAAGGCAGCGTATTTCAGTTACTCCAATCAGATAACAACACACCGTTAACTGATACCAGTGGTAGTGGTATAGTGGACACTGGTCCTATTCCTATCCCCGATGTTAGCGGCCAGTGCCCCGCACGGTTTGTTTCCAGCGGCACTGCGTGTGGGGTGGTAGTGGTGCTTAAAGCCACTCTACCTATTGATTTTTCCGGCCTTGGTCCATTCGACGTTACTAAGCGCGCGATTTCTAACACAAATAGCAGCGTCAGCAATGCGGTGACGGATCGGCTGGCGAGTATCACGGCGGCCTCTGTTGACCTCACTAATGACCAGCCTGTAGCTGGTGATGGCAGTGGCCCAGGCGAAGGCCAAGGGCCAGAGCTTAATCCTGTTACCACAGCAACCGTAGCTCCTGGTGAGAATGCGACGTTTACGCTATTTGTTAACAATACCAGTGGCAGACAAGATAACTACTTATTAACCGTTAGTGACACCGACACGCCGTTCACACCTGGCCAGTTGCCTGCAGGTTGGAAAGTACAGTTCTTTAACGACGGGGGAAGCAGCGACTGTAGTACTCAAGGTCAGTTGATCTCTGCCACGGCCACCATTGTGTCTGGAGGCAATGTGCAGGTGTGCGCTATTGTTACTACACCCACCTCTGGTGAAGGAGGTGACAGCCTTGATCTGTTTTTCAGGGCCTTAAGCCCAACCACTGGTGCACAAGATATTAAACGTGACCGAGTCGTGCTTGTAGAGCAACCAGCCATCAGTATCACGCCTGACCAGCTTGGTCAGGTGGAACCAGGTAGTGGTGTTGTGTATACCCACCAAGTGCGCAACAGCGGCAACCAGGGGCTGGAAAGTATCACCTTAGTCGGTGGGCCAGATATCAGTGCGGATGGTTGGTCGATTACCCTGTATGAAGACACCGATGGTGACGGCCAATGGAGCCCTGGCGATACCATCATCGGCCCAACCGACATACTGACCACCGCCAATGGCAACGCCCAGCTATTACCCGGCGAAGAAGTGGTGGTTTTTGCGCGTATTTTCGCCCCTGCCAATGCGGCGCAAGGAGACTTGAATGTTAAACAGCTGACTGTTAGCGCCGTAACTCTTGCTAATGGCACGGCTGTCAGTGACACGGCCAGTGACACCACCACCGTCACCCAAAGTGATGTGGTCATCGTCAAACGCCAAGCGTTGGATGACAACTGCGACGGCACGCCCGATACCAACGGCTTTGTGCTTACTCGCTTTAATGTTATGCCCGGCCAATGTGTGCTCTACCAGCTTACCGCGACAAATCAAGGGGATGAAACCCGTTTCAATGTCACACTGCGCGACCGTACCCAGCCCTTTACCGTATATGCCGTTGCTGGCCAAGCCTGCACCAACCCAGACGGCAGTTGCGACGCTGCCATTTTGGCCCCTGTCGATGGCGAAGAGGGGGATATTGAGGCCAATGTTGGTGGCTTAACGCCTGGTGAGCAGGCGCGGTTAGTCTTTGGAGTGAAAGTATTATGACAAACAAAGAGATAAAAAATAACTCTTCAAAATCGATATTGTTTTGCTTGATATTGTTCTATGTAGCGAACTTTCCTAACAAAACTAATGCCAATGATACATTTACAGACTTTCTTTGGCAGGAGCCTTTATCTAGCATTAATCAAGAGCTTTTAGATGATGTATTAATCTATCAGCTCGATTCTGATTTAACTATAACTTTAACTGATATTTCCTCAGATCGGAATCTGAGTAACTTAGGAGTAAAAGAAACTTTTTCGTTTAGGCAAGTATGGGGTCAAGATAATCGATTTTCACCTGCCTTATCAGGTGTCGGTGCAGAAAGTCCTACGACTGAAATTAATACAACTGTTCGAGTTAGATTTTCTCGACCGATTGATTATCCTGCATTTTCTGTCTTTAGTCTTTCAGAGTCGACGTTAGATACCTCGATAGCAAGAGTTACATTTTTAGGTACAAATCGAGGGCTATCCACTGTTAACTTATATGACGCTGTTAGCGTATGCCCTTATAAAACTAGCGAAGGTGGAAGTAGCTTAAATGGTATTCGCTGGTTCGAAGGTTGCGAAGCGGATTTGTGGGGGCGAATCAACGCAAAGGATGTGTCTTATTTTGACGTTCAAATTAAAGGGCGGGAGCCTTATGTCGGTTATGCGAGCCTCTGGGTAGGCCTTGCCCCAGCCTCTATAAGCGGCCACATATTTTTAGACTCCGGATCAGGAGATGCAATTGCACACGATGGCCAGATTAATGGTAGTGAGGCAGGTTTGGGAGGAGTTAACCTGAAATTGTTGGATAACAGCGGCGGTAACTGTTCAGCTAGTGCACCGGTGCTTGCCAAAACCATCACTAATGGTGACGGAAGCTGGCAGCTGGAGATGAGTGTTGATCATGCCGGCACCCCTGCCTGCCTGGTCGCAGAAACTCCGAGCGGCCTGCGCCCGGTGAGTGAACTGGCTGGCACGGCCGGAGCAGCCATCACCCTGGGGGCCAGCGATGATGCCCGCATGAGCCTGACCGTGCCGAAACCCGGCACCGTCTGGGAAGGTATTAATTTCGGTAAAGTGGCGCTGCCCCAGTTGGTGCCTGACCAGCAGGGCACGGTAGCGCCGGGTAGTGGTATCGACTACGCGCACCAGTTTACGGCAGGTACTGCCGGCATCGTGGATTTCACGCTAGTGAACCCGACGAGTACGCCAGCCACCCCGGCATGGAACCAGACGGTACTGCGCGACCCAAGCTGTGATGGCAACCCTGACTCCGCTCTACCGGTTGTAGGCGTGCCGGTGGTCGCCGGCCAGCAGGTATGTTTGGTGGTTCGGGTAAATGCTCCTGCTAATACTCCAGTAGGTGCTCAGCACCGTGTTGATCTGGTGGCGAACCAACAACTAGCGAATATTTTGCTTGAAGATACGGTGCAGGTTACCGATATGACTCTTGTACAAGATGCTCAGTTACGCCTAGAGAAGAGGGTACAAAACCTCGGCCCTAACGGTGATGGAAGCATAGGCAACTACTTAGATATGGAGTTTTCGACGCGTAATGAGGGCGAACCGTGCGATGTGTTACGTTATGATATCCTTTATACCAATATGGGGACTACGCCAGTAACCGCTTTTTCGGTAACTGATGCCACCCCTGCGTTTACGTTTTTGACGGCCCCTGCTGCATGCCCAAACAACTTGCCTGATAGTCTGACAGGTTGTAATTTATTAACGCCCGAAGGTAACAATGCTCAAGGTTATGAAGGCAGTTTGCAATGGCAGTTTACTGGTCATCTAGCCCCCGGTTCGCAGGGGTCAGTAAGTTATGATGTTCGTATTTTTGGGCCTACCTCTTCTTTGGATTCCAACTGCAAGTAGTAGGGGCAAGACTTCACGAATTTTAGTATCGGCCCAGATGTTAACCAACATTAGGGCCTTATTGATTACAAAATTGCTGTTACAATTGAACAAATATTCTTATTCTGACTAATAATTTATCAGTAAGGTTTTTTAATTTCGGGTTGTCTTAACTTTGAATAGCGTATTTTGGTATCGTTCCCTATTTTATGTGTTAAAATATATAAGCTAGCGACGTCTTGTTAGAATAAAAGGACTGTACTTAGCAAGGAAGCTTTTTGTTTGAGGGGTATATATGCAACATATACAATCACTTCCACTTTATTGGGAAGATGTGATATTAGACACAGCAAAGCAATTAGGCTTTAAAGTAAAAGGTGGAAAGGTTCTCTTTAGTGAGGACGTTCCTAGCAAAGTTTTTTATATAAAAAGAAGTGATGGCTCACTAATTGTTCGTGAAAGAGATTCTTTAAAAGTTAGACACTTATCTTGTCAGTTTGACTGCCTAGATTTCTGTCAGTGGCTTAGGCGTCTTTCAAGAGTGTCAAAAAAAGCATAATTCCAACCTGAATCTGATACTAAAATGTTTGAATTCGACCCTGAATGGTTCAAGCCTAATCTACTGTTACTACTTAATTCTGATTGTTTATTCAAGGAGCTCAACCTTATAATTTCAGATACATGTTATAATATTAAATCCCGTACTGCTGATGGCTTTATAGATAATGAATTTTCCGATATTAATATAATTATTACTGACATCAGCGAACTTGATGTTATTTCAAAGTTATGCAGGTTTAATAGAAAAGTAATTGTTTTAAAAAGAAATGTTAATGTTAGTGATATTGTCTCTTATCTAGATAATGGCGCTGTTGATGTTCTTTCTTTACCATTCGATAATGAAGAGATTTTAGCTAAACTGAGAGTTTTAAATAGAAGTTTAACGCTAGAGTTAAGTGTTATTCTAGATGAATTTAATAAATTAAATTTGCACCGTAAAGAAAAGAAAGCTGTATTAAATGGTATTTCTATTCATCTTACAACTATAGAGTTTGAACTTTTGCTTTACTTAGTATTAAAAAGAAATAAAGTTTGTACTAGAAGTGAGATTATGAATTTCGTTTGGCGTAAAGATATTAAAAAGTTAACAACTAGAACGATAGATACACATATTAGTCAGTTACGAAAAAAATTAGGGTATCGATATTTTATTAATATTCATGCTGTCGGCTACTTATTCAGAACGTTTGAATTATATTAGAAATTTAATTCTAATATTGCTTTTTATAGGTTAAACAAAATTTAAAACTCAAGAGGAAATAGTCAGTTATGTCTAAAATTTTTGCTCATCGAGAAGAGCTTGTCAGATTGATCAATCTGGAAATTGAGTTGGCTTCTATGTCTTGTGAAAAAAATAATACGCCCGATCTGAGTTATCTTCTACCTGAAGTAAGAAGCGCCGTAATTGATACGTTATTACTTTATACTAGGGGAAATCAATCTCTTGCTGCTAGGTTTTTAGGAATAAATAGAAGCACCTTGAGGAAAGCTTATAATAGAAGAATAAAGGGCTAAGCCTAATGTATTAAACTTTAAATAAGAAATACTATTTTCAATATAGATCTATATAATATAATCAATAGTGCTAGTAGTTAGATGCTGTAAATTTTAATTCATTTAAAGATTTTTCTTTATTGCCTAATTTCAACTTGGTGATATAGAACCCAAATAATAATTTTGGCAAGCTTAAATAAACACCACCTATGTTAATGGGTGGTGTAAAATTAAAGTTACATATTTATCTTAATACATTAAAAATATAGTTTTATTCAATTTTAAATAATTTATTATTTTTAGCCCAGATTATTGATTGAACTCTGTTTTTTACATTTACTTTTTTGAAAATATTATGAATGTGACTTTTTATAGTGTTTTCTTTGATAAATAACCTACTTGATATGTCTCTATTAGATAGACCTAAGCAAATGAAATTTAATATTTGTAATTCTCTTTTCGTTAAGTTTACGATTTCTTCAGGTTTTTTTATTTCATCTTTACTTTGCAAATATTCGATGTAATCATTAGCAAATGCTCGAGTAAACCACATTTCATCGGAAATTATCTTTATAATACCAGTGTTTATTTCGTTAGCGGTGTCATTATTATAAAATATTCCGCACAGCTTTTCCCATTTAAAAAGTTCTTCACTTGAATTTCCGTTATAATTATATATTACCTCCTTTATGTTTTTTAAGCTACTCTTCCTTATTTTTTTATATTCTGTTACTATTTTTTCTTCAAAGATTGTATTGTAGTCTATGAAAAGAATTGAAGCACAGTCGAGTGGTAAAAAAAACTCTTCATTAATTAATGCCTCAGTTGATAAAAAAAACACTTTAATGTTGTGATTTTTCTCTATAAAATCCTTAAACATACAAGAATTAATGTTATCTTCAGCTATTAGTATCGCCTTAATAGTGCTCAATTTTTCCATTATTTAAAGTGCCTACATGATTTTTAATGTTAAATAATATTGTCATTTTTTATATTTTGTCAAGTGACACACATTATGCTGATTTGTTTTCTAAATATTGAGATTTTTATTAACAAGTGGGTGTTTAATTCTTACCAGTTCTATGTGTTTAAAGTTATGGATTCATTTAACTATAGTATCGTTGTATTAAAGTAGTGGTTTAACCAGTGAGAATATTTGTAACGAACATGTATAGTAACGTGGTCGGTATCGATATAGGGCTTTAATGTGATGGACGTACCTCCATTTAGCATTGTCGTAACAAAATAAAGGTACAGCCATTAAAAGTATAAATAAGCTGCTGATTGAACCACTTATAAATCCACCTAGAGCATATACCCATGATCATTGAAGATGCTTTATTTTATATGAAATCAAGGTCATTCTACTTAGCATGAAAATAAAATTGACTCCCCAATAGAATCTAAACCTCGAACAAATGCACGATTCAACTCATTATGGTCGAGTAAGCGACCGTATGAAAGCGGTTTTGATCACTTCTGAAGGCTGAAATAAGACGATGAGCTCTCACGTGATTTGTATTTACGAATCAGGTTGATCGGAATCTTTCTCTCTGAAAAACTTAAGCCTGAAAATAGAGGTAGCCAGAGCCGACTTTCTGCCGAGCAAACCATGCAGCTTATCAAACATGTGGGTGAGAAAACGTACTTTCACGCCCACCAAATAGTCGCTTCTGTGCAAGCTGAGTTTTTATTCGCCATACCATTGCAGGCATGAACAAGTTGCTACATTATCACAGCTTCTCAAGGGTGTACCGCAAAGTTTAATCCATAGGTTCAGCAAGCTTTTATCTAACATTACAACAAGACGCTTAGAAACAGCTAAAATCGCGTATTGTTTATGTTTGCCGTTCATTCTATGCAATCGACAAAACTCATTTATGGTTGGATATGAAAAGGCCAAGGCAAAGTGATGGAGATAACGGGTAGCATAACTCGCCTTAATATTATCGATGAGTTACTGCTTCATAATATTGGCGGGACGTTGACAGGCACGTATGACACAATAGACTGCGAGAGCATTTTGAAGTTCAAAAAGGATCATTATCCGTTGGAGCAAAAAGTTCACATTGTTCTAGATGGTACCGCTTATCATAAGGACCTATCCGAAAAGGGATTTATTCCATACAATGAGACCACAAGCAAAATGCAACATGGCCTTGTAGTTATCTATTTTCTTTTCCCAACGGACAAGCAACCTACTATAGTGGTTCAACCAGTTATGGTTCGTCCCACTATCCAACGATGAGCCTTAAAATCATCAGATTGTTTTCAGCGAGTTGCCTCTTCTGTCCGTGATTAAAAGTGAGGGATGTAGTTAATAGCGATCAACTCATCATTAACCACTGGCTAGTATAATCTTTGTCTAGATAAAGCGGTACTCATAACAGTGGTCGATAGCACTCTAATGCATCTAAAGTACCAACTTGATATCGTAAATGTTGGCACCATCGCTGACAGGGGCAAGCGGCAATCCATTCGCATCCGTCAACAAACTGCGTTTTACGCCTTGTTTCGGTCTATCTGTTGGGTCCTTACCTGTTTTTAGATGCAGTTAGAAGTGCTTTAGTTTTGCTGCTCCCAATTGATATTGAAATACAATCACCCCCCCTAGAAAATCAGGCTATTTTGCCAAAATCGCTCAAAGACAACTGCATCTCGCGACTCTTGAAAGCGGCGATGTACAGAGCTAGAAGTAAAAATACCCGTCACATTGAGCGCATTCCACTGACAACTTGTTCTGAGAACAAAAAGAATGCCGTTCATCGCATCATGGTTTTCGATACGTACCGAGAGTATGGTTAGTCTTGTGGACGGGCTGTAGTGGCTAAATTTTTTCCATAGGACATCGGAGATTCGATATTATCTTCAACTCATTTGAAGTGTTTCAATAAGTATTGATTTAAGTCAGACAATACCTATGGAGATAGGTTCTAAGGAAAATAATTGGTTAAAATTGCTCAATATCGAACTTTATGACTTACCACTTTACAGTCCAAACTTAAATCAAATCGAGCGACTTTGGAAAGTGATGAATAATATTTACTTTTCCTCCAAGCCCAACTTTACTTCAGCCATTAAAGAGTTTTTCGAGCTAACACTAACAGAGGTATCAGGAACTCTCGGCTCCAGAATTGCAGATGATTTTAAAGTATTTAAGCCTAAATCTTCAAGTTAATCTGGTATGAGTTAAGGATAAAAAAGGCCCCGATTTACTGGGGCCAAACAAGCTATGGTGTGATACAAGGTTCTAATTTGAAGCACAAATACAATATAATTCGATAAAATTTAAGAAACAACAAGAAATGAGCCAAATATATAAAGGTTCTCAAAAATAATAACGTAACGACTGTTATAAAAATATTAACTTGAGTTTTGTAATCTATCACCTAATAGTCGCTAAGCTTGATGCATCGCAACTTCAGAGAGCGAACGCTTGTAATAGAAATACCTTTATTTCCAACGTTTACTTGAGCAAAACAAATTCTGGTATCACATCTAAAGTTTTCGAGGATGTCCTTTCCACCCAGAATAGCTATCCTTCTTTTATAGTAATCAATGCGACAGCTCGTTTTATACGGATACCTTCACAACAGTTCTTGGTATCATAAGTTCTCTCGACAGATACTTCAGCGATCTTTCGACGTGTTTGTTTTAGTCGACCTAGCAGCACTTCTGCATGACTCTCGTTGGGTAAACTCAACTCTGAAGCAATAATTTGTTTGGTATAAGTATGAACTGAAATATAGCGCTTTTACCTTATTGTTGAAACGCAAGCTGTTAGCACGCCCGATAAAATAATTGGCAATGTTCCCTTTAACTGTTGCTATACTTTAAGCAAGCGACGATGGAGCGAGACCCCATGCTTCAATCACATTTCCGCAAGTTTATAGAACAGCTCCCACAACTCACCAACAATCAATCTGCGCTGCTAGAACAAATCTTAAAAGGCTCTGAGCCTAACTTACAAGTGATTCGGGAGCTTGAACAAAGAGTTACCGATTCACCAGAATCCCCTCATTGCCACAGTTCACTTATCAATCGTCACAGAAAGACTAGTGATATGCAGCGTTACCGCTGCA
>NZ_NCTH01000051.1:0-21039 GCF_002105475.1 Vibrio sp. ArtGut-C1
CGTTGGGAAAAGAAAATCGAAAACTACGAGGCCATGTTGCATTTTGCTTGTGGCCTCATTGTTTGGAATAAATCCCTTTTGGGATAGGTTCTTAACCAACGAATTATCATCATTCCATAGGAATGGTGGGATATTTGATGCGCTCAATATTTATCGAACCCACCCATAGCGGTGGGTTTTCTGTCTCTACCGTATGGGAAATACTCTCTTGGAGGCATTCACATGCAAAAAGTAGCGGTTTTTGGTAAGCCCGGCAGCGGAAAATCGACGGTAAGTAAAGCAATCGCGTCTGCTACCGCTCTCCCTCTTCATCAATTAGATTCCATAGTCTATAAACCAAACGGTGAGCCCATTGAGCGTAACGTTTTTGATGAAGCACATAGCAATATACTTCACTCAGATCGTTGGATTATAGATGGTCTGGGGCCTATCAGCTCCTTTAATGCTCGTTTAGATGCAGCCGATACTCTCGTTTATATCGATCTACCATATTCAGTAAGCTATTGGTTTGTGACGAAACGTCTCCTTAAAGGACTATTTATTAGACCCGAAGGTTGGCCTGATGGCAGTTCGGTATTGAAAGGGACATTACAAAGCTACAAAGTTCTTCAGCAATGCCCTGCATTCTGGAATGATGACTTCATGTCTCGTCTCGAAGGGTACTCTCAAAGTAAAACCGTTCATGTCATCAAAAACGTCACAGAACTGAACAATTTTGTTTTAGAGCGGGTAAAGTAAACTTCATATCAGAACACTAGAGCATGTGAGATGAGACATCTAAAGCTCTAACAATGAAAAAGAACATAACAAGGATTGTTTATGCTTTTAGAACTAGCGCTTTTATTCGTTGCCGGCGTAGTTGGTGGGATCATTAACTCCATTGCGGGAGGCGGAAGCTTTATTACTTTTCCGGCCCTATTGGCGGTTGGTGTGCCTCCAATTATGGCCAACGCAACAAATACTTATGCTTCATGTGCAGGGTACATTAGCGGAGCCGTAGGCTTCAGAGAAGAGATCATGAAGAACAAGCAAGAACTGTTGTTCACAGTCTCATTCAGTTTAGTAGGTGGCGCTGTCGGAGCATATCTGCTGCTCAACACACCAGAATCGCTATTTTTGGAAGCCATTCCTTGGCTACTCTTGTTTGCCACCGTGCTTTTCCTGACTGGTTCTCGTTTAACAATGCTTATCAAAACTGTCGCGAAAGAGCACAAACACGCAGGAATACTCGGAGCAATCGCTTTGGGTCTATTACTTGTTGGTGTCTCTGCTTACGGTGGTTTTTTCAACGCAGGTTTAGGGGTTATTGTTCTGAGTTATCTGGTAGTAGCGGGTCACCAAGACATTAATTTAATGAACGGTTTGAAATTGCTGGTATCTACGTGTGTTTCACTCATTGCTATCGTGATTTTTGTTGCGAATGGTTCCATTGACTGGCGCACAGGTAGCGTTGTTTTGGTCGGTACGTTGGTGGGTGGTTATCTTGCAGCTCGTGTATCTCGTCAACTTAATCCCAATCATGTTAAAGGGTTTGTTGCTCTTTCTTCTATTCTGATCACTATCTACTTTTTCATTGATGTTTATGCTTAAACAAAGCTTGCACAAGTAGATAACACCCCAACAAAAAACGCCATCGCGAAAGATTAATGCTGATCGCTTAACGATGTTTTTGTGTCATTCCAGCGAGCCTTGGCGAGACTAGGAATCTAATAGCAGTACGCTGAGCGGCTAATGAAACAATTTTGACCATAAAGGGCTCGGATAGAAGATCCTGTATCACGCTCCTCCGTCGCTGTACAGGATGACGAGAGATAGAAATATGCCACTCGCTGTTAAACGAGTGGCATTAATCGAGAAAGATGGCGTTTTACATCAATAAGAAGAGAAAGTAACGGTTACTTAATCAGCCCTACTTCTTTGTAGTATTTGAGCGCACCTGGGTGGAGAGGCGCAGATAAACCGTCTTTTACCATTTCCTCTTTCTTCAAGTTCGCAAACGCTGGGTGGAGACGGCGGAAATCATCGAAGTTTTCAAATACCGCTTTAACCACGTTATAAACCACATCTTCTGGTACAGCAGTAGAGGAAACAAACGTCGCACCCACACCAAAGGTTTGAACATCACTATCTGTGCCACGATACATACCACCCGGTACATTTGCGACACGGTAGAAGCTATTGTCTGCAACCAATTTTTCTACATTAGGTCCAGCTACCGTTACGATATTACTATCACACGACGTAGTGGCTTCTTTAATCGCTCCACTTGGGTGACCAACGGTATAAATCATCGCATCAATTTTGTTATCACAAAGTGCTTTTGATTGCTCTGCTGCTTTTAACTCAGACACAAGCTTAAAGTCATCGTTACTCCAACCATACTGGCTCATTAACACTTCCATGGTGCCTCGTTGACCAGAGCCTGGGTTACCAATGTTGACGCGCTTACCTTTCAAATCATCAAAAGTTTTGATGTTCGCGTCTTTACGTGCAACGACAGTGAACGGTTCTGGATGAACGGAGAATACGGCGCGTAGTTCTTTAAAAGGCCCGCTTTCCTTAAACTTACTTGTTCCTTTGTAAGCATGATACTGCCAGTCTGATTGAGCGATACCGAGATCCAATTCACCAGCACGAATGGTGTTGATGTTATAAATCGATCCCCCGGTACTTTCTACCGAACAACGGATACCGTGATCTTCTCGCGATTTGTTAACCAAGCGACAAATAGCGCCACCAGTCGGATAATAAACCCCTGTTACGCCACCAGTACCAATCGTGACAAACGTTTCTTCCGCAGACGCAGAAAAGCCTGTTGTGAGTGCCGCTAAAGAAGCAGCAAGTGCGATTTGCTTAAACTTAAACATTGAACATCCTTTTTACCTGTGTTGATGACCGTTTAAGTATAGCAACCGTTAACAATTTGATAACGTTTGAGTTCTCATCCTTGCAGATTGGCTTAGCAATCACCATTTTTATCAGCATATTCTGCCATCATACAAGGCTCTATATAAGATGTAAACGCAACCCGTATCGCATAGAAAATTAAATCTTTTTAAAATTTTTCATTTATGAAATGTTTAGACAGACATATCTATTCGAAATTATCTATTAAATAGAAACCATCAGGTCAATTACAATAATCTTGTTAAACAACCTTTATTCTATATAAATATGATGAATTATAACTCCAGACAAAAGACATGAGGCACTTGAAATAAACAAGACGAAAGAGAGAACAAATAATCGTTTAATATGCTTTGGAACTTTATCTCTCTTCTCTAGCATTTTATACCGTTTCGCATGAAACTTGCTCAGAAAGACAGTGCCATATTGTAGGACACCTTGACCTGATAAGAATATATTCAGAGTGTAGTATCGGACTCCATAATCAAGAGTATCTTCAAGATACTTCAACCAGTTGGATTTCAAATAAATAACAAACAAAACCCAAGTGAATATACCTAAAATTCCAACCGTAGTCAGATAAATAACTAAATCTGATGCTAAACTGATATCTTCCATCGTCGACTACTTATTAAGTTGAGTTTTATATAATTCTGATCCCAAATACTCACCAGTCGAATCGTCATATTTTTCTTTTAAGGACTCCCACTACAAAAAACTCTAAAAAACACTTTTTGTGAGTAATAATGACACTCTAACTCAATTTTATGCAACAAGGCCATTATGGAGTGGTAACTTTGAGCTGAGTCAACAAAAACAACAACTTCTATGCAAGATAAATCTCTTTTAGCATGGTGATCAAATCATTGATGATTACTAAGGAAGCGGGATAGAGTAAATGTCTAACTACGTTATATGTGTTACAAACCAATTCCTCAGTAAGTATCCATATCTAGTTATTAGCTTAGATAACTGGAACAAAAAAAGCGTTGTATAAACAACGCTTTGTAGTTAGTGAAATGGACGGTTACACCGTTGGGACTGACGCTCGCCACGCTTGGTTCTGACTATCTGAGATAGAACGGAACAAGTCACGTAGTTCTTTCAATAAGCCTTCTTGGAAACCAATGTTTTCATCGGCTTTCTGTTTGGCTGCTTGTGCGCGAGTCGCTTGTACTTCATCATCTTTGCTGCGCGCTTGCGCTTTGGTTTGCTCTACATTCGATGCAGAGTTTGCCATCTGGCCCAAAGCTTGAAGAATGGCGTTCTTCGCTTGGTTTGAACTCATCAGCTTATCGAACTTACGACCACCACTTGTCAGCTGTGCTGTCGTGTCCGCGATATTGTCTTTTGCTAGTGAGTGCGCACGCTTAACCTGATCTTGCTGAGTTTTAGACAAGCTATTGTTATTCAATAACTCTTCTGCTTGATCGAAGCCAGCTTTTTGCGTTTTCAGTACATTATTGCTCGCCATTTCATTCTTGATTTCTTTCCCTGCTTTGAAAGAACCAAGGGCACCAATAATTGCGGTAGCACCCGCTAATACACCCGAAACGACTGCCATAGCGATCATCGCGCTTGCTGAGTTGTTTAGTTCTGCCGCTTGGCTTTCTAAACTCGCAACGTTTGCTTCTACAGCAATTTCACGCTGTAGCACTTGCTGCTCACGGCTCAATTTTGATACTTGATACAACAATGTTAGTAGCGTCAACGATTGTGATACCGCATCTGATGGTGACTTGATCACCTCTTCACCGTTAAGCGCTTTCATTGTTGTGCTCATTAGCGAACTGACCGTCGGTGCAAGAGCGTTCATTAAGTTTGCAACAACTTGAGCTTGGTTGCTCACTGCTGGTGCTTTAGGAGCCTCTAACTGGTAGCGTGCTGCACCAGAAACACCTGACTCACTTTGGCTTTTAACGGCGCCTGCTTCAAGCTTTGTTTCCGGCGCTTTTTCTGCTTTGTTGGTTTTAATGGTATCGCCTAAACCATACAGTTCGCCGCGTCCCGTTCCGCCTACTTTATCTAGCATAATAAACTCCTTATACCGTTGCAGGACGGCTTAGCACCGTTTGCATGGTTTCACTTTTCGCTTGGATCATTTGCATGATGACGCTCATCAGCTCTTGGAAATCTTCCATCAACTTGCCAATTTCTTCTTTAAGCTTGTCGATGACTGCCTGGCTTAAGGTCATTTTGGCGCGAAGGTCCGTGATATCTGCCTGAATCTCAGTTACGTGAGCATTGTTAGCGGCATGAACACTGTCCGTAGCGCCTTTACCTACGTTGACGGCAAGATCGACGGTTTCTGCTCCGTAACGAATCGCTTTTGCGGTCGTTGTCGCGGCTTTTGAGCCCATGTCCGCCACTTTCGCCATATTTGCAGCTGTTTTCGTAGCGATTTCTGTGACCTTTTGAGCTATCTTGCCAGCACCTTTTGCTGCAAGTTTCGCGATACCGCCAGCTGCTGCACCACCAAACGTCACAACAGCTCCGATAACCGCGACTGCGATTTCTAATGCCATTACGACTTTGTTTAGCACATCGACATTTACGCCCGCTTCTTTTAGCGCATCTTGAACGGCTGGCTCTTGCAGCGCCATGCTCACTGCTCCCATGACGCCACCAGCGATCATAAGAGCACCAGCTGCTGCACCAACACCCGTTGCCACCATTACGGCACCAACAACAATAGAAACCACCGCACTGATCCAACCAAAGATCTTCGCTGCTAAGCCTGATTTTTGGGCTTCTTTTGCAGCGGCTTCCGATTCTTTGATTTTGTCTTGGTTTTCCACCATCTCTTTTTCGTGCTTAGCTTTTGCGACCTTCACTTCCTGAATTTTCAGCTCGTTTTGAGCACTTTTCAGTTTATCCGTGATAGCAGCAAGCTCTACTTCAAAATCATCAGCAGAACCTGCGATGATTTTGACTGCAATCGAACCTGTTTGATCTGCAACTGCATGGAGAGATTTTGCAATGGTATCGACGATCTTTTGCAGCTGTGCCATGGCTTTTAGCGTCAAATCATTCACTTTGTCGCTAACAGCTGCGTTAGGTGCATCTAACTGAACTTTCACTTTTCCAGTGTTCAGTACATCTGCATCTTTACTCTTCACGTTTTCTACCGTCACAGAAGGCGTCGCTGTAGACGCCGTTTTCTGCACGTTATCTAACGTGGTTTGGCCAGATTCAGGGCTATAAACCTGCGTCTGGATGCGGTCAAGTGCAATAGAACTCATAGTCTAATTACTCCTTTTTATTTCTCACCGCTTCTAACATGATGCCTGCACGCTCATGCAAATCTGCATATTGTGATTTTCCGGCAGACATCTCCTTCGCGCTGTAAAACCCACTCTCTGCTTCTGTCAGTTGTTCCAGTTTCAGGTGACATTCAGCAGAGTGAAAAGGTGGGCGTGGATCATTTACGTCCACTAGCGCTGCGTAGCTGTAGGCGTCTATTGCCTGCAGATACTCACCCAACTCCTGACGAGCCGCGCCAAGGCCAATGAAAAATCGCGCCTGATAATGATCAAGCATGCTGAGTAATTGAAATACTTTCGCTGCTTGCTCAATCTTTCCCGACTGGAAAAAGTTGTAACCTACGGCATAAATGTGTTCGATGGTGTCCTGAGACACATCGTGCAACATTTTTAGCGTGCCTCCCTCTTCCAAAAAAGACAGCAGTTCTTCTGCTTGCATTTGAGATGGATCGGTCGCGTTTTGTTTAGTCATGGTTGTTATCCTTAAATGGCTCGTAGGATTTCTTGTAAAATACTGTGGTACTTCTGAACAAATTTGTTCATTGCTTCAACGGTCGAGTTGTATTGGGAACTGGTGTCGTTCAGCTCAGTGGTTTTGATTTGCACTTCATCGTTAAGCAACTTGGATTTAGCACTGACAGAACTAGAAAAATTAGACAGTTTTTTCGACTTCTCTTCGTCTTGGTACGACGCACCATCACCGATAGTAATACCTTGTTTTTGAAGAAAGTCTCGATGGTTTGTTATCTTATTATCCGTCAAATACCTGTACTCAGGTGAAGCTTCAAAATCCGTTTGATTACTGTAGTTAAAGTCACTCGCTTTGAAGTTACTTTCTGGATATCCCGGTTTATAAACCCCATCAACACTTTGCGTAGAGTGAATTTTTGATTGCACAACACCAAAAACTTTAAGCTGTATTGTGAGATCCTCTAATGCCTCTTTCTGGTCATTACGTTTCTCTAAACGGTTAACACGACGCTCATTTAGTGCAAGCAGCACTTGCTCATCAAAACGGTCTCCAATGCTGGACTCAACAACGGCCAACAAATCACGAGCCGTTAGAGAGTGCTCTGCTCTCACCTCGCGATCCGCTTTCTCTTTGTCGGTGATATTGAGTAGACGCTCTTTCAATGCCCCTAAGTTCTTGCGCAATGCCTCGTATCGCTCAGTAAATGAAGCCCCGGTAGATTCACCTTTTACTATTTTTTCAAACTGTAATCGGATGTCTCGTTCGGTGTTTTCTTTGATTAAATTAACTTGAGCTGCCGTTATTTGTGTCTTTTGGACATCGGCTATCGCGCTATCTTGGTAAAAGTTGTCGATTTCTATCTTTGTTAAACTCACGGCGAAGTTGGCGAACAAGCCAGAAAGCGTCAAAGGTTCGGTTCCACCAATGACAGTGTTAAGTGCCGCTTTAAGATTTTTCGTTCCAGCCGCATCCCCATAAGCTGCGCTATATTGGCCTTTCACTTGAACGGCCATTTCATCTAACGCTTCTTTAAGCAGCTGTTTAGAAATACCAGGAGTCCAGGTAATTCTGTTAGCTAGCGCACTTGCGTCATCGGTGCTTAAAGTAATACCGATGCCTTGAAAACTACTTTTTAATTGAGCTGAGACTTGAAGAGCGAAACTCTCTTTAGTCAACAGGAAATCCGAGCTCTTCAGTTGCGCGAGATTAACGGAACCTAAGCTACTAAAGGCATTGCGAAGAAAAGAAATAGAAGCATCTCTCACTTCACGGGAGCCCATTTGATTAGCAAGCTCTGCAACAAAAAGAGAAATTTCTTTGGTGGCATTAGCCAGTTTTGTCTCGGATAGGTTGGCGATCTGCTCCGCTTGGTTACTCTGAGTCCCCAAATTAAATTGACTAACAAACTCAGTAGATAACGAGCTATCTACGTTTTCCGTCAGTAACTTACTAAACCAAGCTTGAAACTGATTTGATAGTGTTTGGTTTGTTTGAGCATTGAACTCGGCTGCGGTTAATTCGCCATCTGAGTTAGCACTTTGTAGCGACTTTATCCAAACAGATGCGGTGTCGGTCAATGATATACCAGCAAACGCGTTATTTTTCGCTTTTAGGTTTTCAAGTGTATCAACATAAAGCGCGATGCTTTGTGATTCCGTTTGTCCCGAGATAGTTGGCAATGAAGAGATTAGAGAGGCAAGTTGCTGAGTCTCTGCTTCACCCAGTACAGGGGTAAATGCCTCTATCAAGTTTTGTTGGAAAGTGGGTAATGGTGCACTACTCGCAGCTGTGTCTGTTGCTCCTGTCGTAGAGCCAGTCGTTTTCATATTCGTCATTTCCAAACCTCTAAATCATCATGCCGCGCATCACTGTGGGACGCTTTCTCCGTTTACCTGACGTACCTTGTAGCTGATTTTGTTGTTGCCGGCGGCGCTGGACTTCGTCTATTAGCTCTTGCTCTGCACGTTTCATGGTATCTACTGGCGCTTTTATGCCGCCAAGTAAAACATCACCCGCAACAGGACCAACACCGAGGCCTTCCAATAGCTCGTTAAAAATATCGGTTCTGTCTTCAGCTTTTCTAATGGCAAGCTCAGCGCTCTCAATCGCATCGGTAAACGGTTGCTTCATCTTGATTCCTATCTTAAAGCGGGTCATCTCATCGGTGCTGTCAGTAACAGTCGTGAGTTTTTACTTTTTCAACTTTTTCAAAGGTCTATAATCTGCTAGGCGTAAACAGTACCAGTCGTCTAGCTCATCATGGCTTGCACCGCATGCTTTTAGATAGAACTGTGCTAATCGCTGGCTGCTCATGTTGCTACCACGTAACACATCAACGTTTCCGCGAATGACCCAATCGGAGGGATAAAGTTGAATGGCATGTTCAGCCAAGAGAAATAAGCCGGCAAAGGGGTTACTCAACCCCAATTTTGGACGAACGCGTTTCAGAAGAACGATGATGATTTCTCCGTCCTCCACCCGAAAAACGAGCTCTAAACCCTCTACTTCAATTCGATAACCAAGTTGAATTTCACTTTTTTGCCAAAAGTATGGCGTCACTTCGATCCCCGCTTGCGCGAGCGAGAGCATTAGTTTTGTTTTCATTACATCCCCACCCTTCCAAGTGGCTGAATATTGATTTGCTGAGTTAATTCTTGAAATGACAAAACGGGCAGATCGTAGTACTCCGATTCAATAAGCTTTCGCACATATCGGCGTACATCCATAGACACAACTAACACAGGCTTATTCGGCATGCGGCTTAAATCACCAATGGTCTGTTTCACATCACTCACAAATTGTTGAGTTACTGACGGGTCTAACGCCAAGTAGCTCCCTGCAGAGGTTTGACGAATACCGCTGCGTATTGTGTCTTCGAGACTTTGATCTAATAAGTAAGCGGGCAACATGTTTTGTCCGCTCGCGTATTTGTAGCAAATGTAACGTTTTAAGCTGGAACGAATGTACTCCGTCAGCTGTACAACATCTTTCTCTTTTTGGCCCCACTCAACCATGGCTTCCAAGATCACGCGAAGGTTTCGGATGGAAATATCTTCAGAAACCAAGCGTTGCAAGATTTCCGTCATTTTTTGTAACGGGACAATGCGCTGGGCCTCTTTAACCAGCTCCGAATAACTGCCTTCCATCTGCTCCAACAGATAACGCGTCTCCTGAATACCAATAAAATCTTGTGCGTACTCCTTAAGAACATGAGACAAGTGGTACGTTAAAATTCTGTCGGGTGTGAGAAAGCCGACATGGCTGGTCGTGAGTTTTTGCTCGTAACTTTGTGCCACCCAAATGCTAGAAATACCGGGTAGAAAATCTTCATCTTGCTCATAAGGCACGCCTAATAAATCGATCTGCTCATTCCCTTCTGTCACCAAGAGTTGGTCTTTTACAATTCGTCCTCGTGCAACCGGAACTTCTTGTAACTGAATTAAATATTCGCCATTTTGCATCCCCTCGTTAAAACGCAGGTGGATACCCGGGAAAGGCACGCCGAGGTCGAGATATAGTGCGCGCCTCACCCTTGCTAGCTCTTCATTCAATGCGACCGCTTCCAAGCTTTCCTGAAGGCTCGCGTCAAGATCAATCAAGAGTGGGACCGTCATAGCGAACTCTTCTTGCTCACCTAACTTGCCTTTACTGTTTCTAGATGGGGTTGGTTTGCTTGGCTTCGCTGCTGGTGAACCCGCCCCTTGCGAAACAAAGCTTGATAAGTCGGTACTATCTGATTCAGCCTGTTTTTTCTGTTGATAGAAAAGGAAGAAACCACCACCACCAACCACTGTGGCCAAGACCAGAAAAGTAATTTTTGGAAAACCAGGAATCAGTGCGAACAGCACCAAAAGCACACCGCCAATGAGGAGTGCACGTGGCTGAGCAATGACCTGACCACCAATGTCCGAGCCGAGATCAGAAGAATCTTCATGAGATACACGCGTCACGATAATACCGGCCGTAATCGCGATAAACAGCGCCGGAATTTGCGATACCAAACCATCACCAACGGTCAAAATCGCAAACAACTCAAGTGCTTCAGAAGCACTCATGCCTTTTTGCGTTACCCCGATCGTGACGCCACCTAAGATGTTGACCACAATGATGACCAAACCAGCAATGGAGTCGCCTTTAACGAACTTCATCGCGCCATCCATCGAGCCATACATTTGGCTTTCTTTTTCAATCAGTGATCGTCGGTGCCTAGCTTCGTGTACGTCAATCACTCCGGCACGCATGTCACCGTCAATACTCATCTGCTTACCAGGCATCGCATCGAGTGAGAAGCGCGCACTAACTTCTGCTACCCTCTCAGAGCCTTTGGTGATCACCATAAACTGAACAATGGTAATGATCAGAAACACAACGATACCGACCACTAAGTTACCGCCCACAACGAAGTTACCGAAGGTATAAACGATTTGACCAGCATCGCCTTGCAGCAAGATCAAACGGGTTGTCGTGATGGATAAAGACAAACGAAACAATGTCGTGATCAGTAGCACTGCGGGAAACGCTGAGAACTCAAGCGGCGTAGTGATGTAAATCGCTAACATAAGCAGCACCACCGCAATGCTCATGTTGGTGCCAATCAGCACATCCACCAGCGCGGTAGGCAGTGGCAATATCATCATAAAGACGATCGCGAGCAACATCACAGCAAGCATAATGTCTTTACGTTGCCCTACCTTGTTTAAAATATCGATCAACTTATTCATGTGATTCACTATTTAAAGATTGCAGATAGCGTCGGTGCGCTTGGCGTGCCCCATCGACGTCATTTTGTTTCCAACGCGCTTGGCTTAAGCAAAACCAGAGTCCTGCCGAATCAGGTTTAAGGCCGGATTTTAATAAGTGCTCACATACCTCAACCGCACGGGCATATCGACCACTTTGTAAACACGCCACTGCGAGCGTTTGCATCGCCTCTTTGTGTTGCGGGTCTATCTCTAAAACCGCGTCGAGAATAGAGATAGCATGCTCTGGCTTTTGGTATTGAACTTGTAGTGCAGCGTGAACAAGCAACAGTTCAATGTCTTTGGATCTCAACATGTTGGTTAGACCTGGATAAGGAGATTGAGCGCCATAGTGAGGTAACGCTGATCAAGTTGCGTACTTTGTAGCGTTTCGGATGCTTTGATAAAAGAAGCGGAGCCTGAATCCTGTGCAAGAACTTGCAACTGAGCCAACGTTTCATCGAACTGTTGGCGGTACTTTTCTGGACGCAACAATTCTGAGTGCAACAATTTTGGCTTGGTTAACGCGATTAGGTATTGGTCTGAAGGCCTGAGGTCATAGAGCTTCTCTAAATGCGTAGCGACCGCCTGCCCATCAGGAAGTAATTGAAACCGCTCAGGGAAATCGGCCTTAACCTCACTATGCGTAACGTGCGTGAAGGCTTCTATGCCTACGTTTAAAGTGCTTACTCGAGTCATGAGCTTGCCACATCGTTATGTAGACGAACCAAAAGCGTAAACGCTTGTTCTAAAGTCGGAAGTGTGACCTCTTCTCCGTTTAACCTCGCGGAAAAAACCAAAGTTTGCTCATCTAACAAACCAGTTTTAATTTCGAAAGGCCAGCCTTGATCGGCATGACACAAACTGAGGGCGCTTTGAATGATGTCACTGGTTTGATGCCAAGATAACGCTTGAGACAACATCAAGAATAGCTGCTCCCCGTGTCGCTCAATATGTAGTGTACCGCTTTGCTCAAAATCCAGCTGCACCCGTCCAGCTGATGAGAAATCGACGGCATCGAGCCCCATTCCTCGGCAAAATTCATTGACGGATGCATCAATCCAACTCATCTTCCCACGCTTCCTCTTCTTCTATATCAATGGCTTCGTCTAGCGCCTTTTGTACCGCTTGTATTAAATTCTGTCGTTGTTCTTCATCGGCGAATACATCAATAGGGATCGCGCGAACTAACTTGTGGAACTCTCGAAAAAAATCGATTTTTTGTTGTACCGCCGTCAATTCCATTGCGTTGGAGACTTTCCAAATCTCATCACTGCTTACCCATCGCTGCTCTACCAACGCAATCACATCAGCCATCAAATTAGAAACTTGATAAGCCATAACTCGTCCTTTCCGGTTTAAACATTTGGAACAGCTGACTCACGCGGTCTTGCAACGTATTTAGAGTTTTGAGTTTTTGCATATCGGACATCAACCACTGCAACTTAACCGAGTCGATACTGCTGCCTTGAACACTAAGATCTGCACTCATACTTTGCAGCATAAACTCAACAGCGGTCGATACCTCCTGTTCACCAAAGCGCGCCACTACGTCTTGATAAGCAGCGCCGAGCCCTTGATAGCTATGAACGGTATCGCGATAGAAACCGCGCAGCTGATGTAATGAGCTAAACTCTTGCTCTTGGCTGTACTCATCAGCAAAGTTTGAGACGCGAATTTCCGTATCAATTTGAGCCCAAGAATCTGGGTTTTGCTCGATTCTCAGAATCGCTTGGTCAATCAGCGCTAGTAGATGTTTACTTTCTGGGCTCGCACTCAAAAACTTTTTAACGGCTTTTAACGCAAGGTATTGATGGCTTTTCTCCTCTGAAAATCCATTCAAATAAGCTTGCAATTGAGCGATAGTCGAGATATTTCCTCCCGCCATTTTTGCAGCCAGATCTTTGATCTTTTGGTTCTTTTCAAGATCAGGGACTTTTCGCAGATAGTCAGAAACGAGTTCGTGCGCTTCATTAACTCGAACGCCACTGTCTTTCACTTTACGCTTGGTCAAATCTTTTTCTGCTTTTTCGGAACCGAGTGAAGTGAGCTCTTCCATCGCATCAAAAAGTGATTGTGTGGCATTGTGAACACGGACCGTTTCACCGCGATAATTGCCTTTTCGTGAAGCGTCGGTACGAGACGATTCCAACCCGTTTTGGATAGACGCATCAAACTTTGGGTTTGTTGCGATATGATTGTTGATAATACTCATTCACTTGCACTCCTTCCGTACAATACAGGCGAATTATAGGAAGTGCGCTTTCTCGAAGCTGTCAAAATCAGACGTGTTTTTTTAGTGAGTTTTCAGTTTTCTAAAAACTCCCGACTGATATTCACTATAAATACTCCCTCATCCTTTCTATCCTCCCAACATCAATCATTGCGCATATTTTTACCTTGAACGATTTCTCATACATCACTGATATCCAACAATCTGCGATCAGGCAAACTCGTCTGATCCAAATTCGCGGGCGCGTTACGCAAGTAACCGGTACCATTATCAAGGCCGTTGTCCCCGGCGTTCGTGTTGGTGAGCTGTGTGAGTTGCGTAATCCTGATCAAACTCTGTCTTTATTAGCGGAAGTCGTTGGCTTTCAACAGCATCACGCTTTGCTCACACCGTTAGGAAATATGTTTGGGATTTCCTCTAATACAGAAGTTAGCCCAATGGGAAAAATGCATGAGGTCGGCGTTGGCGATCACCTATTAGGTACAACGCTTGACGGGCTTGGGCGTCCTTTCGATGGTACGCAAAGTCAGGAACCAAGTGCTTGGTATCCGGTTTATCGCGATGCACCGCCACCAATGCAACGTAAACTGATTGAAAAGCCAATCTCTCTTGGGGTTCGATCCATTGATGGACTACTGACCTGTGGTGAAGGTCAGCGCATGGGCATTTTTGCAGCGGCGGGCGGTGGTAAAAGTACCCTCCTCGCAAAACTAATTCGATCCGCAGACGTTGACGTGACCGTTCTCGCCTTGATTGGTGAACGCGGACGCGAAGTGCGCGAGTTTATTGAGCATGACTTGGGCGAAGAAGGAATGGCTAAGTCGGTTTTAGTGGTCGCGACATCCGATCGCCCGGCCATGGAACGTGCCAAAGCCGCTTTTGTTGCCACCTCTATTGCTGAATATTTTCGTGACCAAGGTAAACGCGTGTTACTGCTGATGGATTCTGTAACGCGTTTCGCCCGCGCACAGAGAGAAATTGGACTAGCCGCAGGTGAGCCACCAACACGACGCGGTTATCCGCCTTCCGTCTTTGCCGCTTTGCCAAAGCTGATGGAACGAGCCGGTCAATCTGACAAAGGGTCAATTACAGCGCTGTACACCGTGTTGGTTGAAGGTGACGACATGACAGAACCTGTCGCCGATGAAACTCGCTCCATTTTAGATGGGCACATCATTCTCTCGCGCAAGCTTGCGGCAATGAACCATTATCCTGCTATTGATGTACTCCGGTCAGCAAGCCGCGTGATGAATCAAATCGTTGAACCTGATCATCAGGCGTCTGCTGCTCACCTTCGCGAAATGTTAGCCAAGTACGAAGAAGTTGAGCTACTGCTCAAAATTGGCGAGTACCAGCATGGGGCGGATAGTCGAGCGGATATGGCGATTGCACAAAGTGATGATATACGCGCCTTTTTACGTCAAGGAACGCATGAGCCAAGTGATCTTGATGGTGCTATCGCTCAACTAAAAGGGATGGCGAACCAATGATCGAACGGTTACTAGAGATCAAACAAATTCGCGCTGACCGTGCGGACAAAGCCGTTAAGCGCCAAGAATACCGAGTATCAAATTCAGCAGCACAGGTTCAAAAGGCCGAACGTTCCGTAGCGGACTATCACGTTTGGCGTCAGGAAGAAGAAGAACGACGTTTTGCCAAAGCAAAGCAACACACACTCGTTCTCAAAGAGTTGGAAACATTGAGACAAGAAATCGCGTTGTTGAGAGAGCGAGAAGCCGAGCTTAAACAGCGCGTTGCCGAAGCAAAAAAAGCGCTTGAGTACGAACGCTCGGTACTTAAAGAAAAACAAAAAGAGGCACGGCAAGCCCATAAAACCAAAGAAAAATTCGTTCAGTTGCAACAACAAGAACTCGCGGAACAGTCGCGAGAAAGACAATACCAAGAAGAACTCGAACAAGAAGAGTTTCGCACTGTCGATATTATTTAAAGGTTCATTATGCGCATTACTCCAACAGAAGAAACACCGAATACGCTGTACAAATCAACGCCAGAAAAAAAGCCCTTGGAGCGAGAAGCTGAGCTTCAATCACAGTTCGAGCGTGCAATGACGGAGAAACCTAGCAAGGAAGAAGAATCTACCGTTGCGAGCAAAAAAGACACTCAGAGCAGAGACGAGAGCCTTCCGTTGAGACATGAAGCATCTCAAACCCTAGACAAACAATCGAAACTTTCTAACCAAGAAGCCAGCACTTATAGAAATACCGCTACATTAAAAGGCAAAAGTGACGTCGTCACAAAGAAAGGCGTAGAGAAACCACAAGACGACGCAACAAATAGCGAAGAACGCCTGATTGAAAACAGTAAATTGCATGAGAAAGATAAAAAACTTGAGAGCGATCAGCCTCCAAGCTCATCCTCGCTTGAGCGCGTTGGCCCCCATTCTCTAGCACAAGCTTCTCTCGACGGTTCTCTCCCTAAAAAGGCCGTAGGAAAATCGCTCGCTCAAGATGCAATTAACAATGCCAACTTCACGACGAAACAAACCGAAACGACACACAATAAGCGTGCAACGCAGCGACTACAAGACACAGGCAAACTAACAGATAAAACCGATAGTCGTTCTGAAACTAAATCGCTTGAGAAAGTCGAGACGAAAAGCGCACTAGTGGCCGTTAAAGCGGATGACGAAAAAGCAGAACCTCAACACCTTGCGAGCGCGGCAACACAAGGCGATGTCATTTTAAAGAGTGTTGCTTCACAGGCTCAGCCGGCCCCTGTACGAGAAGTAAACACGTTACTCCAACAATTGGTGGACAAAATCTATGTTTCGCTGCCAACCGCATCGGACAACAAAGAGGTTCGACTGTTTCTGAGTGAAGGACAATTAAAAGGTGGCGAAATCCACATCAAGTTGGACGCGCAAGGTTATAGCGTGACGATTCGACAAGAGCATGCCCTTTCCATTATTAGCCAGCAAGCTAGACAAGATCTTGCCGAACGCCTAAACCGATTTGGCGGTGATCAGCCACTTCGTCTAGCGATCAGCGAACAAACTCAACAGCTCGATCAACAACAACATGAACAACAACACTCACGCCAGAAACGTAGCGTGTATGAAGAATGGCAAGCGGAGAATGACCTATGACGCCGTTAACGATACCCAAAGTCGATTCAGACAGTATTGCGCTCAGTAATCAACTTTGTGCAAAGCAATGCCATTTCCAAGGGGCTGATGGCCAGAGCGTATCGATTACTGTTTCTCAAATCCCTTCATTTGAAGGATTCCGTTTAACCACGTTGATTGGAGGGCAAACGATCCAAGTGGATTTTTGTCGTGCGCAACTCCAGAAATGGCTTGAGTCTACTCTGAATGCCACTGCATTCGAGTCACTGCCCAACTCGCTCCAGTTAGCACTTTTGAGTTCTCAGATTGAACCGCATAGTGAGGCATTCAAAGCACTATTTGGTCAGTTGCCCATTCTTAGCCAGTTACAACCGTTAGAGTCGAGCCAAGTTCAAGAGCATAGCTTGATGTTAACCCTCAATAAACCTAACGGCTCTCTTTGTTTGTGGGTTAGCGAAGGAGCAAACGTGCTGTTGGGTGCACTACCAAACAGCGCTTCTCTTCAGGCGCGACATCTCGCTTTACCTGTGTGGTTAAGTCTTGGAAAGACCCATTTAATGTTAAGCGAATTTAATTCGCTCGAACTGGGAGATGTGATCTTTTTTGACGATTGTTATATCGCCCAACAACAAGCCATTTTTCAAGTATCTAACCAGAATCTCTGGCGCTGCCAACTGGATGACCAAATTCTTCACATTATTGAAAAAGAAACCAATATGAATGACGTAAACACTTCAGAAATGTTAACCGACCACCAGCAACTGCCCGTGGAACTCACGTTTGATATCGGCCATCAAACCATCACTCTAGAACAGCTTAACCAGCTTCAGCCTGGGTACGTATTCGAGCTAAACCAACCTGTATCTAAGCCGGTAACATTGCGTGCCAACGGCAAAATCGTCGGTGAGTGTGAACTGGTTAATGTTAATGAGCATTTAGGTGTGCGCGTACTGGAACTGTTTGGTGGCACGCAGGAGCCAGCATGATCCAGTTACCTGACGAGCTCAATCTCATTGTCAGCTTAGCACTGCTGGCACTGATCCCATTTATCGCGATGATGGCGACGTCGTTTGTAAAACTCGCCGTTGTATTCTCACTGCTGCGTAACGCTCTCGGTGTACAGCAAATTCCACCGAACATGGCGCTGTACGGATTGGCGATCATTTTGTCTATTTTCATCATGGCTCCCGTCGGTTTTGAAACCTACGACTACGTAAAGCAGCATGATATCTCCCTCGAAGATTCTGCAAGTGTAGAAGGCCTCATTGAAAGCGGTTTACAGCCTTATCGAGAGTTTTTGAAAAAACATATTCGGGAAACCGAAGCCATATTCTTTACCGATGCTGCGCGCACATTATGGCCTCAAAAGTACGTGGACCGTTTAGAGTCAGATAGCTTGTTGCTGTTGCTGCCAGCGTTTACGGTCAGTGAGCTTACCCGTGCTTTTGAAATTGGCTTTCTATTGTACTTACCGTTCATCGCTATCGACCTAATTGTATCGAATATCTTGCTCGCCATGGGCATGATGATGGTATCGCCAATGACGATTTCCCTCCCCTTCAAATTGTTACTCTTTGTCTTGCTTGACGGCTGGACGAAACTCACTCACGGCTTAGTGCTGAGTTACGGTTAATCACGGAGAAAGTATGCATTCTGCAGAAATCATTCATTTCACGACTCAAGCATTAACCCTAGTTTTGTACTTGTCGTTACCGCCGATTTTAGTCGCAGCGTTGGTTGGCACATTGGTGTCGCTTATTCAGGCGTTAACTCAGGTCCAAGAACAAACGTTAGGCTTTGTGGTCAAGCTTATCGCGGTCATTATTACGCTGTTCGTCACAACGCAGTGGCTAGGGGCAGAGCTCCACGCCTTCGCCTCGCTTGCCATGGATAAAATTCCTCAAATACGATGAGTTATCACGACTTACACCAGGCTTTATTTTTGTATAGCCTGACGTTACCTCGGTTAATGGCATGCTTCATCTTTTTGCCTATTTTGAGCAAGCAAATGCTAGGCGGCACCATGGTGAGAAATGGTGTGCTTTGCTCACTCGCACTGTTTATATTTCCGATGATTAATCAGCAAAGCTTGCCCGCAGAAACCGACGGTATTTGGCTGATAGTGATTTTGGGTAAAGAGGTATTAATTGGGCTATTGATCGGGTTTGTTGCTGCTATCCCCTTTTGGGCAATAGAAGCGGCTGGCTTTCTGGTCGACAACCAACGTGGTGCTGCCATGGCAAGTATGTTTAACCCAACGCTAGGCTCGCAATCGACGCCAACCGCAGTGTTGCTGACCCAAACGTTGATTACCCTGTTCTTCTCTGGCGGGGGCTTTGTCACTTTTATCTACGCGTTATTCAAAAGCTACACATCTTGGCCGATCGTGGACTTTTTCCCAACCGTTAGCGATGCATGGGTAAGCTTCTTCTACGCGCAATTTCAACAGCTTATGTGGCTTGGTGTGTTGATGTCCGCTCCATTAGTGTTGGCAATGTTTCTTGCTGAGTTTGGTCTGGCGCTTATCAGTCGTTTTGCACCGCAATTGAATGTTTTTTTCCTTGCCATGCCAATAAAAAGTGCCATCGCGAGTGTTTTACTGATCGTGTATCTCGGGTTAATGATGGATCACTTTGAAGTGCAATTTTATGGCATTACCCGATTCGCAGAACAACTCAATACCATTTGGCAATAACGCTTAGGATTCTTTATGAGCGCAGAAAAAACAGAGCAACCCACCGCAAAAAAGTTACGCGATGCTCGGCAGAAAGGTCAGGTAGCCAAAAGCCAAGAAATCGTATCGTCTGCATTAATTTTAGCGCTCATAATTGTACTGTTTGCGTTCGCAGATTATTACATGTCGCACATCTCAGCGCTTATTCTCCTACCAAGTAAGCTTGCTTATCAGGGCTTCCAAGATGCGCTAGTCGATGTCGCTATTGCCATCGCAAAAGAAATTGCCTATCTACTCGCTCCGATTATTCTGGTTGCTGCACTCGTCGCCATCTTTTCCAATATGGGGCAGTTCGGCTTTCTATTTAGTGGCGAGTCCGTTAAACCCGACATCAAAAAGATCAATCCCGTCGAAGGTGCCAAACGCATTTTTTCCCTCAAGAGTGTGATTGAATTTATCAAGTCGATCCTTAAAGTCTCTCTTCTTTCCTGCATTATCTGGGTGACATTACGCGGTAACATCAACGCTTTAATGCAAATTCCAACTTGTGGGTTAGAATGTGTTCCGACCATTACTGGCGTCATGATTAAACAATTAATGATTATCTCTTCGGTAGGTTTCATCGTCATCGCTGCCGCAGATTTTGCGTACCAAAAGTTTGACCACACGAAGAAGCTCAAAATGAGCAAGGACGAAGTGAAGCGCGAATACAAAGAGATGGAAGGCAGCCCTGAAATCAAAAGTAAACGTCGTCAGCTACACCAAGAGCTACAGGCCTCCAATCAACGTGAAAATGTTAAACGCTCCAATGTGTTGGTAACAAACCCAACGCATATCGCGGTTGGTCTGTACTACAAAAAAGGCGAAACGCCCCTGCCCGTCATCACCTTGATGGAAACCGATGCGGTAGCCAAACGTATGATCGCAATCGCCAAAGAGGAAGGTGTGCCTGTGATGCAAAAAGTCCCTCTTGCTCGCGCACTATACGCGGACGGCAACGTCGACCAGTACATCCCAAGTGATCTTATTGAGGCAACCGCCGAAGTGCTTCGTTGGTTGGCATCATTGGAGTCGGATAAGGCGCTGAACTAACATGATTTCGAGAGTAAAGGCTATCGTACGAAGAACGGTTATCACTTTTCTATACGTAATGATATTTTTAAATATGTCATCCTTCGCTATAGGTTTCAGCATATCGAATTTGCCTACTTTTGCTTGTCTCAATGAAGCACTTGGTTCATGAAAAGTCGTGTTTACTAACGTCAATAGTGGTACTGTACTGGACAGTTTTACTTTCATCTCTAAACCACCTAGAGCTCGGTAAGAAACCACGCCAGCCACAACAAAGGTGGATTTTTGCTTGGGTTGATTTATTTATGCGCATATCTACCGAAAAGAAACGAACTCGAATCATCAAAGTTGCCACTGACCTTTTTATAAAACAAGGTTACAAAGACACATCACTCGATCAAATCGTCGCGATTTGTGGAGGCTCAAAGCAGACGTTATATCGCTATTTTTCGAACAAAGAAGGGTTATTTGTTGAAGTTTTAGCATACAATACCAAAACCAGCTTAGAACCTATCCCAAAAGGGATTTATTCCAAACAATGAGGCCACAAGCAAAATGCAACATGGCCTCGTAGTTTTCGATTTTCTTTTCCCAA
>NZ_NCTH01000052.1:0-19732 GCF_002105475.1 Vibrio sp. ArtGut-C1
TGTACCTTTCTGTTAATTGTTCTGGCGAGAACTACATCAACAGATTACACCGCAACTTCCCTTCTCTTCCATACACCAGAAATCAGCATAGCTCCGACTTACTCAAGGGACGGTGCAGTGATCAAAGAAATTACTTTAAAAACGGTGAACGATAGTTATGTCTTACCAAAACTAGATCGCTTTGAAACTACCGCAGTTTTGGATCTTGTAAGTCTTTTACAAACCCTAAAAGAACGAGCATAACAAATTGTTCAAGAGTGATTCGGCACGCGTGGCATTTTTACTATGCGTTAGTTTTAGTGGTTAAGGTGGTATGCAGAGACTAGGTATTGCGTGCCTCACACCTTAACAAGGCGTTAGGCATCAGGAGGCAAGTTTGGAATTCGAACAACTAGCAAAGCAGTCGCTAGACTCTAATTACTGGGATTATGGAAATAAAGTTTTATACGATCTTTGCCAAAGTGCTTTTGAACATAAAGAACCGGCTAAAGTAATTGCAAAAGTGTGGCTTATTGGAAGGTCATATGCTGCAGCTATCGAACGGAGAAAGGACAAGACCGAGTACGCAAATGAAGACTTCTATATTGATGTTGTAGCTCCTAAGATAGTTGCGTCAGACATTGATGAGTGGTTATGCGAACTAAAGCAATTTACACGTATAGACGACGATTCTCTAAATAAGGTTCTCGAAGTTCATGAGAAGGTCACTCAACTTTTCAAAGATATCAGTGGTTTGGATAAGAGATCATTAGCTTCAAAATATTTGCACTTTCATTTACCTCACTTGTTTTATATCTATGATGCAAGGGCTGTCAAAGCGATTTCTTACTTTCCCCATATCACCGGGCGAGAGAAAGCGTCCAAGACTGGAGATAAAGAGTACAACAAACTTGTTCAGAAGTGCTCTTCATTGCAGAGGCATGCTTTATCCCAATGGCAGTTGGATTTAAGTCCAAGACAAATAGATAATGTTCTATTGATGGCGCACGCAAATGCCTAACAAAGCATTTAAGAGTGATTCGCAACGCTTGGCAGTTTCGCTTCGCTCAAGTATAGCCAAGCGCCGCTCACACCTTAATGCGGCGTTAGTTGCCAACGAGAAAAACGCAGCTAATTCGTAAAATTTTAAAGTTTAATCGGTTTGTTTTGCTTCAAAATCTGTTGTTGAAATTGTCGGTTTGGATCCAGCGTTTGCACAATTGATTTGTTTTTTTGTGTGGCGGCTTTTGGGCTAAACGGTCGTTATTTTTCTGCTGAAACTTTGCTCTATGAGTTTACCGCTTCAAAAGCAGATTTATTGGGTGAAAGGGCGCTTTCTTTTGTGTGGTGAGTTCACGTGGTTTCAGCGACTTTGTTGAAAGTCCGCACTGTGAGATTGACTTTCCAAATGGGCTATTTGGTGTTGTCAGTCCGTTTTCTGCGGCGTTTCATGTTCCAAGTGGTTTCAGCGACAGACGCTTTGAAACTACGCCTGATTTGAGTTTTACAAAATACGTAAAGGTTGTGTTGGCGAATCGGTGTAAACTTCAAATCAAAGTCTTGGGTCTGGCAACTAACAAACTGTTCAAGAGGGATTCGCAACGCGTGGCATTTTCACTATGCGTTGGTTTTAGTGTTTAAGGTGGTTTGCGGCAGCCTTGGTATTGCGTTGCTCACCCCTTAACAGGGCGTTAGCTGGCAAGGCAGGTATATGAATATTAAATTAGAATTAAGTGTTGTAGTCTATGGCCTAGCGCTCTTCTCTGGAGTGTCATACCTTTGGGGGTTCTGGCTAAACTTCGATATAAACATCTTGTCTTATATTGCTTTAACTGACGTAATCAAAGCGTCGGTGTATCCTGCATTACCTGCTTTAGGAGTATTAGCATTCTATTCTGCGATGGATGGTTACAACTCTATGTCAAAAGCACAGCAAGACACCTTCATAGCTGAAGGTGGATTTTCCAAAGGCTTCACTTATTTTCATAAGCTATTTTGTGTGGTGTGCTTTATCTTTGGGCTAGGTAATGCAATTTACCTAGTAGCATCGAATGACGGATATTTCAGGTTGTTAGGTTTGTATCCGTTGGTATCTATTTGCTTGTTTATATATCTGGTAATGAGCAATAAGTTTTTAATGTCGATTTCAGTTAAATATTGAGTGTTTGTTTTTATAATCATTTGCTTTCTACCAACTTTCTTATTTAATAAAGGCTATTCAAACGGTGTACAACAATCAGATCTCAATGCGGAAGGACAGTATGTAATTGCCGATGGCTTCTGTTCATCTGATGATCAGGCAAAGTATCGTTTTGTTAGTGTTATTGGCGGGAAACTTTTCTCTATTTCGTCATTAGATGAGAGTATTTGTGTACGTAGTGCCGAAAATTTCAGGTTAGTTAAATACAATCAAACAGATGGTGATAGTTTCAATACTAATGAAGTTACGGAAGTGGAAACAGCCAGCTAACAAAGCGTTTAAGGCAGATTCCCAACGCATGGCATTTTTTATTCCATCGTTGGGTTTTGTGTTTAAGGTGGTATGGTTAGGCTTCGTGGTGGCGTTGCTCACTACTTAACGCGGCGTTATTTTGCTTTTTGAATTATGGAGGATAAGGGTAAGTGATAGTCCCACAAGCTTTAAAAGTTGGTGATAAAATTGGCTTTTTTTCACCATCATCCCCAGCAACGGCTTTTGCGCCAAATCGCTTCAGGCGAGCAAAATCTTATCTGGAATCTCAAGGCTTTGAGCTAGTGGAGGGTCATCTCACTGGCTGTTCTGATTCATATCGCTCAGGCTCAATTCTAGAACGTGCAGAAGAGTTTAACCGATTAATCCGTGACCCTAATGTACGGTGTATCATGTCTACAATTGGTGGTAGCAATAGTAATTCTCTATTGCCCTACATCGACTATGAAGCACTCAGAAACGATCCCAAGATTATCATTGGTTACTCTGATGTAACGGCTTTGCTACTGGGTATCTATGCTCAAACAGGGCTTATTACTTTTTATGGTCCTGCACTGGTTGCATCATTTGGTGAGTTTCCACCCTTAGTTGAAGAAACACTTAAGTCCTTTCTGGAAATCTTATGCTCGGAGTCTGACTCGTATCAGTACACTATGCCTTCGTCGTGGACAGATGTTAAGCACGACTGGGAAACTCAAGACTCTCCAAAAACTAGTTACGCAAATGAATGGCAATTTTTAGGTAATGGCCAAGTTAGTGGTCGTATAATTGGTGGCAATCTGAATACCATGGCAGGCATATGGGGTAGCCAATATATGCCTAAGATAGAGCCAGGCGATATCCTCCTGCTTGAATACTCTCTCAAAGGTATAGAAACAGTCGAACGTTCTTTTGCCCATTTAATGGCTTGCGGTGTGTTTGAAAAGGTTGGTGCAATTGTATTAGGCAAGCATGAACTGTTTAATGATAAAGGGACGGGGCGCACGCCGCTTGACGTTTTGCTTGAAGTGTTAAATGGTAAAAACATCCCTATACTTTATGGTTTCGACAGTTGTCATACGCATCCAATGCTGGTTACGCCTCTGGGCATTCAGGCTTCAATTGATTTTGACAGCCAAACTATTGGGCTTGAAAGTCGGTGGGTAACAGCAAAATAACAAGGCGTTCAAGAGGGACAGTCAACGCGTGGCGACTTTGGCTTAAATGTTGGCATCGGTGTTTACGGTGGTAAATTTAAGTTTAGTGGTAGCGCGTTGCTGCCCCTTAACGCGGCGTTATGCGCTAGTGCATTTAAATATCGAGGGATGTATGGATAATGAACTACCAAAAGCGATGGTATTGAAAACAATAGATGGTAGACATGTGGGTTTCATGTTGTTAGCTCCCAATTCAGGCGAGTCGGGGGAATGTGTTTTCAGTTTATCTGCGTCATCTGCAGAGGTAATCGATAGTAATTTAGGTGTCGTTCTATCTGAGCTTAAAGTTTCTGGCGAGCATAAATACGTAGTGGAAACCATAAAAGATGGGTACTTAATTAATATTGCACCAATAGGCCTACCTAATGTTCAAGTTCAGCTTAATCATCAGTTCTCCGGAGATATAGTTACTGATATTGAAGGACGAGTCGCTTGTATTGGAACAGCTGAATTAGTGGAGCAAAGCGCACAACAAACTGTTTAAGAGTGATTCACAACGCGTGGCATTTTTACTATGCGTTGACTTTAGTGTTTAAGGTGGTGTGCGGCAGCATCGGTATTGCGTTGCTCACACCTTAACAGGGCGTTATGCTCAAAGAGAAAGCGATGAAATTGTTTGAAAAGGTCATTATTAAAAGTGCGCTCGATTCTCTTTCGATTGACTGGGAAACTATTGTTAATAGTGTAGATCTTAATCAGCAGATTTATTTTACCGGTGCTGGGTACTTTTTGACGCTAAAGTCCCGTTCAATACCCATAAACAGACATGTTGTTTCAGAACCTGTATTTATAGGAAAATTAGGCAATGTTGATGTTGGGTTTATCGTAATAATTGAAAACAACGAGCTGACACTTGAATGCTATACCTATGGTGAAACGATTACCGCTAAAGATAGGGATCACAAGTTTCGGTGCACTCTTGAAGAATGAGCATAACAAACTGTTTAAGAGTGATTCGCAACGCGTGGCATTTTTACTATGCGTTGGTTTTAGCGTTTAAAGTGGTATGCGTCAGCATCGGTATTGCGTTGCTCACACCTTAACAAGGCGTTAGCCCTTTTCGAGGACATGATATGGAAATCGTACAAGAAATTGATGTTTCAGAATTGCATCATAAGGCTATCGAAGCATTAAGAAACCAAGCTTTTCCAGACAGCCAAGTAAGTCGTTCTTACTTTAAGCAGTTACCTCATATGCGTGCCCTTCATTTTCAAGGTGAACAGTTGGTTGGCTATCTTGGTCTGGATTATCGCGTCGTTAGCGTCGGTGGAGAAATACATAAGGTTCTAGGCGTAATCGACTTCTGTGTTGATGAACGTTATCGAGGGCAAGGTATTGGCTCTTTCATGTTGTCAGAAGTATCGGCATTTGCCGAAACTAAAGGTGTTGATTTCATAATCCTCATATCTGAGTTACATGATTTCTACTCATCAAATGGCTTTAACAAAGTTCAGTGTATGCAGTCTTGGTTAAGGCTTCACGAGCACACCAACTTTGGAGTTGCTGTAGAGCATGTTGATAAACTGTATGTGAAACCACTCAGAGATAAGCAGTGGGGTATTGGACATTTTGATTGGCTAGGTTATATGTACTAGTCAACCACAGGGCTAACAAAGCATTTAAGAGTGATTCGCAACGCTTGGCGTTTTCGCTTCGCTCAAATATAGCCAAGCGTCGCTCACACCTTAATGCGGCGTTAGTCGCCAGAAAAAGTTAGCAATCAAAATCATGTTTCTAAGCTCAAAATTTGGCTGCTGATTGTTCGGCTCACAGGTTCATCGTCGTTGGTCCAAACTCATTTTCAGCTGTTTTAAGTCCAAAGTTTTGCAAGTGTCCTCGCGGTTGTTTTGTTCTTTGGTGCTGACATAGCAGGGCAATCGAGAGTTTGCTTTTGGTTGCAACTCCGCTCGTTGAATTTGTTGTTACAAAAGCAGATTTACTCGCTGAAATGACGTTTTCTCTGGTGTTGTAAGTTCCACGTGGTTTCAGTGACTTTGTTGAAAGTCCGCATTGTGAGATTGGCTTTCCAAAAGCGCTTTTTGGTGTTGTTAGTCCGTTTTCTGCGGCGTTGTTTGTTCCAAGTGGTTTCATTGAATAGCTGCTTTGAGACTACGCCTGACTAAAGTGCATCAAAGCACATAAAGTTTGTTGTTCGCAAAGTTTGGTTCGGCTTAAAATTGTCGCTCGGTGCCTCGCGACTAACAAACTGCTCAAGAGGGATTCGCAACGCGTGGCATTTTTACTATGCGTTGATTTTAGTGATTAAGGTGGTATGCAGCGGCATCGGTATTGCGTTGCTCACCCCTTAGCAGGGCGTTATGCGTCAGAGTAATATGGATGTAAGAATAATTATGGAAAAAGACGATTTAGTAGAGCTAGTAGTTAAGTATTTCGAGAAAGTAGATGCGGGTGATCCTAGTTATCTGGATCTATTTTCAGAGGATGTTGATTTTTTCTTTCCTAAATTTGGACAGGCGAAAGGAAAGAATGCCTTAGTGGAGTTTGGCAATAGAATTGGTAGCTCATTGAACAGTATCTGGCACGACATAGACGGTTTTCAAATAACAACAGCTGGAAACAAGGTTATTGTTGAAGGACAGGAAGGAGGTGTAATGAGTGACGGTACTTCCTGGCCGGACAACACTGTGTCCACTGGTCGTTTTTGTAGTGTATTTGAGTTTAGTGGAAAATTAATAAGTCGTATGTATGTGTATGTAGATCCTGATTTTCCGAGCAGAGATTTACAAAGAATTTCTGTGCTGTCAGATGGAAAGTAACGCATAACAAACTGTTTAAGAGTGATTCGCAACGCGTGGCATTTTTACTATGCGTTGCGTTTAGTGTTTAAGGTGGTATGCGGAAGCTTCGGTATTGCGTTGCTCACACCTTAACAGGGCGTTATGTGCTCGGAGGAAATATGCAATATATCGAAGTCAAAAGTAGCGATATTCCACTAGATTTATTGCTTGAAGCTGATCCTTCTGAAGCTAGTATCGCTTCATATTTATCTGATTCATGGTGCTTTGCCGCAGTAGACAATGGGCAAGTTTTGGCGGCTTGTATCGTTAAAGCGCAGACCAACAGTCTTGCTGAGATATTTAATGTATCTGTATCTCCAGAGCTACAAGGCCAAGGTATTGGCTCTAAGTTACTAAAGCTTGTTCTATCTCAGTTGCCAAGCAAGGGGATCAATCGTGTCGAGCTTGGTACGGGTACATTTGGCTATCAACTTACTTATTATCAGCGTTTAGGTTTTCGAGTAGACTCAATCATCAAAGACCATTTTTTGCTAAACTACCCCGATGCAATCTATGAAAATGGTATTCAACACAAAGACATGCTGAGATTGTACGTTAATATTTAGTACGCACATAACAAAGCATTTAAGAGTGATTCGCAACACTTGGCATTTTCAGTTCAAGGTTGGGTTTCGTGTTTAAGGCGCAGTGGTTTAGTTTGGTGGTAGCGTTGCTCACACCTTAATGCGGCGTTAGGCGCCAAAAATTATCAAATATCACAATGACGTTTAAAAGGAGTATGTAGTGGTAGACGAAAATCAATCTTCAAATCAAGGAGCTGATGAAGATATTAAGACAAAGGAACAAAGTGGTGGGTTCTTATCAACGCTGGCAACCCTAATATTTTGGTTGGTTATCGCTTCAACAATGTTATGGAATTGGGATGGATTTTGGCAGACAGATATAAAACCGCTCGAAAGGTTCCAAAAAGAGTACTTTTCATCAAAATACAATGAAGAGCAACTTAAAATATCTCGAATTACTAACAATAATAAGCTAATAGCGGATATTCGTGGACGATTGGAAAAAGCAGAGAAAAGCGCAGAAGAAAAAGTTGAAAAAGCTAAAGAAGAAAAGGTCGCAGCACTTTCTAAGTTGGACGATATTGAGCTTCAACTTAGCAACTATCTTGACAAGGAAAATACAAAGTGTAGATATTTTGATACTTCATTAAGAATGATAGATCACCTTACTAAAAAGTATTCTGAGGATGAACTCAAGCGAGTTTTGAGTTGTACCAGTGCTGAGTGTGAAAATATACTTCATTATCGACAAGAAGCTCGTTCGATATGCGGTTAAGCGCCTAACAAAGCATTTAAGAGTGATTCCCAACGCTTGGCATTTCAGTTCAAGGTTGGGTTTCGTGTTTAAGGCGCAGTGGTTTAGTTTGGTGGTAGCGTTGCTCACACCTTAATGCGGCGTTATGTGCTAGGACGGTCAAATGAATATCGAAGAAACGGAAATTTCAGATTTAGGCTTAGTCGTTGACCTTGTCACAAGTGTATCGTTCGCAAACATCCTGCCGCATTTTGATGTACAAGGGCAGACTACTTTTGCTTCAAAAATTCGTCCAGATGTTGAAACAGCTTTCGACAAAGTACGATTTCAGAGCGTGAAAGCCACGATAGGCAATGAAGTTGTTGGTTTTGGTGCGATACGTGACAAAGAGTATATTACTCATTTGTTTGTCGACGTAAATTACCAAAGAAATGGTTTGGGTAAATTGCTACTGAAACATATGCTGGCATTGTCAAACGGGCGCGAAGTACGTTTAAGAGCCTCGGTTAACGCAACAAAATTTTATAAATCACAGGGTTTTGTTGCCACAGACACAGAAACGGAAGTCAGCGGTATAAGGTTTGTGCCAATGGTTTGGGTTCGCATATAACAAAGCGTTTAAGGCAGATTCGCAACACGTGGCATTTTTGCTTTGATTCAGCTTAAGTGTTTACGGCACGATAGTTTAGGTTCAGTGGTAGCGTTGCTCACTACTTAACGCGGCGTTAGCTGCTTAGAGGAAAAATGATGCTCCAAGATAAAGCTACATCAAGTTCCAATTACATAAGATTTATCGACAGAGTAATCGAAAATCGAACTGTTTGGGGACTTCAGCACCCTGATGGTGGCTGGGCAGTTTGTAATTCGAATCAGTATCCAGACGCATCAGTTTATGTTTTTTGGTCAGATAGAGCATACGCAAGTCGGGTCGCAATTGGTGATTGGGAGTTGTATGTCCCAACTCCAATTAACCTAGATTCATTCGTTGATAATTGGCTAAAAGGTATTCATAGCGATGGACATCTTGTGGGTCTCAATTGGGATGCAAACCTCTGTGGTACTGAAGTTGTCGCAATTGATGTGGCAAAAATGTTGGTACGCAGCTAACAAACTGTTTAAGAGGGATTCACAACGCGTGGCATTTTTACTGTGCGTTGGTTCAAGTGATTAAGATGGTATGCAGCAGCTTTGGTATTGCGTTGCTCACCCCTTAACAGGGCGTTATAACTCTTTTGTCATTTCATCATTACTTCTCAGAAGCAAAGAGGGCTAACCTATGAAAACTAGAATATTAGTCGGTACCATTTGGGGTGCTGTTTTTAGTTTGGGACTCAACGCAAGCCCTCTAAGCACTCAAAGTGATGAACGATTGTTCAAAAATTTTGCTCTTTCATCTTGTATCGCAACCAAATACAAGGGCTCTGATGTGGCTAAAGATGCGGTCACAGCAATGCAAGGTTATCGAGAGTTCTCGGATTTGCCTTTGGAGGTATTCTTTGATCTAAGTGAGTTATTGGAAAGCGGAAATACTACAGCTTACAAATCAAAAAATGGTAGCGTGATAGAGTTAGCCTATTGTATCGATTTCTCTAATTCGGACGTCGTGCATAAGCTGTACTCAAAGGCAAAATCAGAGTTATAACAATCTGTTTAAGAGTGATTCGCAACGCGTGGCATTTTCACTATGCGTTGTGTTTAGTGTTTAAGGTGGTATGCGGCGGCTATGGTATTGCGTTGCTCACACCTTAACAGGGCGTTATGCGACAAGGTTAAATTTTAATATATTTTCAATTTCGTTCTCTTTGGCAATTCGTTTTTTGGTTTCGGCAAATCAGCATTTTCGGCTCAAATTCTTGAATCACTTAAACCGTAAAACATGTCAAAGTTCGTGAAGTTGCCTCATTAAAAATCGCATTTGGGCGCGGAACATTTTCTGGGTGTAAAGTGTGGAAAGGGCAAGTTTATGGAAAGTCCGTATTCGCTGACATTTCGGCTCGTTTAGTTTCTTACAAGCAAAAGCCAAATCTTCGCTTGAAGGCAGCGTTCCGTGTTTGTGGCGGTATTTATACAAAATGTTGAATCCGTTGGTTCTTGAATCACAAAAAGTTATCTACGCGTTTGTGGTTTTTCGTGTTTAAGGTAATGTTTTCGTTGGCCAATTTAGCATTGTCGAAAAATCGCATAACAAACAATTTAAGCAGATTCGCAACGCGTGGCAGTTTTGATTTGCAGTGAGTTTGCGTTTATGACGCAATGCGGTGGCGTTTGTATTGCGTTGCTCACTACTTAATTGGGCGTTATGTTTATTAATGGAGTAAATCATGTATAAAGAAAAACTAGGTATACCTCAAGAGCACGAACTTGTGAGAACAAGCAGTAAAAATGAACAGCGTAAAGGTCGAGATACTGATATTTATGGCTACGATGAAATAACTGCAGATGGTGAAATAATTGCGAAATATGTTGTACGTGACAGCATGAGTATCTATCCTCCCCAGTCAACTACGGTTTCATATGTAAAGTATGATGCTCATGGTGAACAGATTGGTTCAGGTAATTTATAAAAGAGGTAGTTGTGGGTAAAAAATCGTTTGCTATGCTGTTAGTTGTCAGCATAGTAATTATGTCATTAGTAGCTTATTTCAAGGCTGAAACTGGGTTTCTAGTAGGGAACATTGTCCCTGAGCTTATTGGTGTATGTGTTGAATTATTAATAATCATATTTGTATTCGATGTGTGGCAGAAAAATGAAGAAAAAAATAAAAAAATAAAGGTTGAGAGACGACTTCGTGAATTTCTTATTTTTTTCTTAAAACACAACTTCAAAGATTATCCGCCTTCTTGTCAGTCAGGGAACTTCTATGGTAAAGACCATGAACAGAACCAAGAATGCTTGTCTAATTTGATTAACGAAATTGAGCAAAAAGGGTTACAAGAAAATGTAGTCCTTCAGGTTCAAAGTTACTGTGAAAGCGAAAAAGAAATATTCAATAACTTAATACCAGTTGCAGCCGACCTAACAAATGATCACTTTAAATCATGGGTAAGAATTGCTTTTTTCATGAACGCGATTGCTTCAAAAAGTGAAACGACAAGTCATGCATCCGTAAAAATTCTTCAGAACATTAAAAGGTTTGATAAAGAGTCATTTACTAGCGGCTTGTACGTTGGTGCAAAATAAACATAACAAACTGTTTAAGAGTGATTCGCAACGCGTGGCATTTTTACTATGCGTTGCGTTTAGTGTTTAAGGTGGTATGCGGCGGCTTCGGCATTGCGTTGCTCACACCTTAACAGGGTGTTAGTTTGCAAGAGGAAAAACGCAGCTGTATCACAAGATCTAGTGGGAAAAGCTCAAAGTCGAAATTGTTGTATCGGCGTTCAATTTCAGTGTTAATTTGTGTGGTCAAAGTCCAAATCAGGCACCGCTTGATTTATTCTTTGGTGCGGCGAGTTTTGGGTTAACTGAGTTAAACTTTTTTGTTGAAACTCTGCTCGTTGAGTTTGTCTCTACAAAAGCCGATTTGCTCGCTGAAGTAACGCTTTCTCTGGTGTGGTAAGTTCCACATGGTTTCAGTGGCTTTGTTGAAAGTCCGCACTGTGAGATTGGTTTTCCAAAAGCGTTTTTTGGTGTTGTGAGTTCGGTTTCTGCCACGTTGTTTGTTCCAAGTGGCTTCATTGAATAGCCGCTTCGAGACTAAGCCTGACTTAAGTGCATCAAAGCACATAAAGCTTATTGTTTTCAAAATTTAAAATAACGTAAAATCAACTCCTTGGGTTTGCAAACTAACAAACTGCTCAAGAGGGATTCGCAACGCGTGGCATTTTCACTATGCGTTGATTTTTGTGATTAAGGTGGTTTGCGGCGGCTTTTGTATTGCGTTGCTCACCCCTTAGCAGGGCGTTAGGCGACGGGCAGGAAAGTTCTTTGTTCTCATCTTCTTAGGTCTCTTTGAGCATTCGTTTTTCTAAGTCGGCAATTCTCCATTGTCGGCTCAAATTCTTGAATCTCTCTAAGCGTAAAACATACCAAGGTTCGTGGATTGCCTCATTGGTTTTCACAGTTGGTTGGTTGTCAATTGCACGGACTCAAAGTGTGGCAAGGGCAAGCCAATTGAGGTTTTCGAACTTGCTGTTAGTTTGCAGCATTGGTTTTTTCGGATTCAAAACCTACTTTGTTGCTGAAAGTCTGCATTTCGTGGTTGTTGAAACCTTGGCTGAAACATAGTGGCTTTTATGGTTCTTGAATCACAAAAAGTCAGTGGGTGTTTGGTTGCTTATTTGGTTTCGGGTAATCTGCTTTCAAACATCCTTGAACACTGGTGGGAAACTTCGCCTAACAAGGCGTTTAAGGCGGATTCACAACGCTTGGCGATCCCAGTTTAAGTTAAATTTAGTGTTTAAGGTACAATGGTTTAGGCTCGGTGGTTGGCGTTGTTCACCACTTAACGCAGCGTTATACGCTATATGAAGAAAACCTAAAAATTCAGGTCAATAATCTCAGTTTTCAGCATTGTGTTCTGGGGTTTGGGCATCAGGATTTCCCGGTTTCAATACTCGTTTTCTCCGGTCCGTGATTCAGTTTTTGCCTATCGTTTATCGGTGGTTTTCTTCTTTGGTGCTGATTGTTTGGGGCCAGTCCAGGCTGCGCTTTTTGCTGAAATTCAGCTCTGTGATTTTGCCTTTCTAAAAGCCGATTTACTTGCTGAAAGGGCGCTTTCTCTGGTGTGGTGAGTTCACGTGGTTTCAGTGACAAGCCGCTGTGAGTCTAAGCCTGACTTAAGTGCATCAAAGCACATAAAAATCATGATTTCAAAGTAGGGCTTGTCGTAGAATTTTGGCTTAAACGTTCGAGCGTATAACAAAGCGTTTAAGACAGATTCGCAACGCTCGGCATTTTCGGTTTGATTCAGCTTTGGTGATTACGGCACAATAGTTTAGGTATGATGGTGGCGTTGCTCACTACTTAACGCGGCGTTATGCATTTTTGCGCGAATCGGTTAGCAGATTCGCGCACAGGCAATAGCTACAAGAAGCCATGTAAGAATGACTCTCTTTCGTCTTTGGTATTTAAAGGGATTTTGGCTATATGAACGTGAGGGTGTATCACAGACAAATTAGGTACAAAAGAATTAACTTTTCTAGAGTAAACACTTGTTTTTATATTTTGAGTATCGACTTGCACAGTTAAGCCTGAAAAATCCTTTGATAGAATATCAGCTAAAATTTTATGTTTATCTGAAGGGAACGTTTTTTTATACATTTTGTTATATTCAGGTTCGAAATATCTAATCAGCCCAGCTTCAGCTAACAATACTCTGTTTTCTCGATCAAATTCTGCATTCATAACATCATAAAAATGATCGATGCTTTCATCATCAGTGGCGATTGGTGTCAAAGAAAAATCACCCGCACCACTAGCATGTTTCTTATAGTGCTCAAATCTAAACATTAAAATTTGTATTTCATGGTCGGGTTTGCTGAACAATGTATCAGCTAAAATTCGTTGGAACGTGCTATGAGCTTCGAGACGGTCAATTGCCAATCGTTCCCCTGATTGACCATAGGCTTTTCCGATATACAAGATCTCAAGTTCATCAGCGCCGTCCAAGTCATACTGACACTGAGTCATGAAAGACATCATGGAAAGGTTTAGTGAAGCTCCAGTATTTGTAATAAGTACTACTCGATCTTCTGGGTAAGATACTGCTTGGGCTGCGACTATTGTCTCATCTGGAGTATATGTGAAGGCAAACCTTTCATGCTCAAGTCCATCTTGTACAAGAAAGTCTCCAGTAAGGCTATTGCCAACTAACTTGAATGAGTTCGGGTCGATACTTATTCGCCTTCTTCTAGCGATCATGTATAGGTTACAACCTTCCAAAATATCTCTTAGTGCTTCATCTCTCTTGATATGGTAGAGCGAGTGCGGTTGGATCACATTTGCGCCGCTCGAAAAAAGCTCTAAACCACCTTCCATTAAGTACTTTCTATATTTCATGTGCACATACTTAGTTACTGTGTTTATATACAGCTTAATGTGAAGTTGTTTGGATGTAAATGATTTTGCTAAGAAACAAGTTTTGGTAGTATAGGTACTTGAATTTTAATAAATAAAATGCATAACAAGCTGTTTAAGAGTGATTCGCAACGCGTGGCATTTTCACTGTGCGTTGCGTTTTGTGGTTAAGGTGGTGTGCGGGAGCTTCGGTATTGCGTTGCTCACACCTTAACAGGGCGTTATAGCGCAGAACAAGCTTCGGAGTATTTGTGATTTTAGAATTTCCAACAAAAGATGATTTTTATAGCGCTGCCAATGGTTTTCTCAATGCTTCATGGGATTCTGTGACTGAGCACTTACATGAATTTGAAACTCTATATAGTGTAATTGATGATAGCGACCACGAAAATGAGAGAAAACGCTATTGGGCTTCTGCGAAGCAAACGCTAGTCAGTGCAACGGCATTAGTACAGCAATCTGTAGAATTTTACATCAAAGGACGAATCGTTAATGTTTCTCCCTATTTACTGATTTCTGGAAACCCACAATCATGGCCAAAAGGGTGTAACAAAAGGGATATAGAATTTTCAGCATTTCGTACTTTGGATGCACAAGATTTAATAAAAGTTCACGACACTGTTTGTCCCGATCGTTTTACGGATCAGTTCCTTCAATGGAATGATGACTTACGAACAATTAGAAATAAGGTGATGCATACAGTTGATAAATCTCTGAATGTCACTCCTGAAGAAGTGGCCAGCTTTATTCTATATACCCATAGTTACTTTCAAGGTTCATTGTGTTGGTTTGAATCAAGGAGAAAATATCTTGAAAATACGCCAGCAAACTCAATGAAGAGTATCCAGTCTGACGAAGATCACCAGTCGTATATAGTCAATTCACTTTTAATTGATTATCGCTTAGCCATTGATGTCTTGCCTCCTGCTGCATGTAAGAAATATTTGGGCTACGACAAGAAATCCAGATCCCTGCATTGCCCTCGTTGCGCTAACACCGTATCTCGCATGGACTTCTGGGATGACGAGTTCATTCATGAGTGTGCTAAAACTTACCAAAGGTTACCTGATTCTGATGAGTATTTGTGTAAGCTATGTAGCCATCAGGGCAAAGTTTTAGAGCGTAGCTGTGAAGAATTAGGCTGTGAGGGCAAACTACAGGATAGCAAAAGTGGAATTTGCTTCTCATGCTTCTTTGAAAACGCGCTATAACAAACAATTTAAGAGTGATTCAGCACGCTTGGCATTTTAGGTTTGATTCAGCTTAAGTGTTTACGGCACAATAGTTTAGGTAAGGTGGTCGCGTTGTTCACCACTTAACGCGGCGTTATGTTTTTAAGGAGATATCATGCAAGGGTATGAAATTGTACATTCTTCCCAAATTGATGGGGAATTTGAAGGTTTTGATGATGAGGTTTTGTTCCAATTAATGGATGGAACATGCTGGGTTCAAGATGAATATAAGTACTGGTATTACTACTCTTACTGTCCTCAAGTACATATTCTTCGACGTAATGGCAGGCTCTATCTTCAGGTTGATGGTCAAGATGAAATTGTTCCAATCCGTCAAATAGACGGTGTCATGAAAAGTAGAATAAATGGAGATTTCAAAGGCTGGGAAGGTGAAACATCTTATCAATTACAAAACGGACAAGTCTGGCAACAATCTCAATACAAATATCAGTATAAATATGCTCACCGACCTGAAGTTCTTATTTATAACCCAGGCGGTGGTAATGTTATGCATGTAGCTGGCACATCAGCAAAAGTACGGCGTGTAAAGTAAAAACATAACAAACTGTTTAAGAGTGATTCGCAACGCGTGGTATTTTTGCTATGCGTTGCGTTTAGTGTTTAAGGTGGTATGCGGTAGCTTCGGTATTGCGTTGCTCACACCTTAACAGGGCGTTATGCCTAAGGTGAAATTGATGATCAAGCAGCTTGATTCAAACGAAAAATCAGTGGTTGAACTGTCAGAGTGTTGCTTAGATGAACTTCGTCAAGTTTACAGGCCAACTGAGCTCGCAGTTAGCAATAAAAACAGTGCTAAAAGTGAGTGGAGTTGTTTTGGTTTCCATGTTGATCAGGTTTTAGTTGGAGTAGTTGAAGCTAAACAGGTTGGCTCAGAATTGCAGATTAGCTCGTTAGCAGTTGCACCAAGTTTTCGCCAAAAAGGTGTAGCGAGAAAACTCGTCGATTTCGTTGTTACACAGTTTAAGCCTATTAACTCAGTTTCGGTTTGGTGTGTTGAGCAAACAGGTAATGTCGCTGTTTTTAAGGCACTAGGCTTTAATGTGATTCAACGTTTTGATTCAGCCTTCTTCATACTTTCCGACGGTTCAAAAGCGGTAGAAGTTCAGTTAAAACAAAAAGTAACGGCATAACAAAGCGTTCAAGAGGGATTCATGCCGCGTGGCATTTTTGGTATGCAGTGAGTTTTGGTGGTGAAAGTGGTCTGCGGAAAGTTGGTTTATGCGGCATTCACCCCTTAACGCGGCGTTATGTTTAATCACGTAAAATCAGTAGCTTGTGTCTTTTCTTTGCTCCCAAAGTCATTAACTGCGCGTTATGCGCTTTACGAATTGAAACATGGAGAGTGTAATGGTTGTATATGGAGATTTGCAGTCAGGTAACTGCTTAAAAGTAAAATTACTATTGTCATTCCTTGGCATTGAGCACCAATGGAAACACGTTAATATCTTAGATAACGAGACCAAAACAACAGAATTTTTAGTCCTAAATCCGAATGGAAAAATCCCAACAGTCGTTCTGGATGACGGTCGAGTACTCTGTGAGTCCAATGCAATATTGGGGTACTTTGCAGAAAATACACCTTATCTACCTAAGGACAGTTATCAAAAAGCAAAAATGTACGAATGGCTTTTCTTTGAGCAATACTCACATGAGCCTTATATTGCAGTAGCGCGTTTTATTCAGAAGTATCAAGGTATGCCGGAGCACCGTCTAGAAGAATATAAATCACTACAATCAGGCGGCCATAAAGCATTACAAATCATGGAGCTACAGCTGTCAAAAACTAAGTTCTTAGTTGGTGATAATATTTCTATTGCTGATATCGCACTGTATGCTTATACCCATGTCGCAGATGAGGGTGGTTTTAACCTAGAAACTTACCCAAATATCGAGCGTTGGATTGGGGTAATTCGCAAGTTGGACGGTTATGTAGGTATGTATTAACCACGCGCATAACATAGCGTTTAAGAACGATTCGCAACGCGTGGCATTTTAACTATGCGTTGAGCTCAGTGATTAAGGCAGCATGCGGGAGTTTCGGTATTGTGTTGATCACCCTTTAACAGGTCATTAGCCCTCAAAGGTCAAATATGGATATTTACCCAGAAATAGAGTTATCTAAAGCGCAGCATAATGCAATTGAAGCTCTGAGAAACAAGTCGTTTCCTGAACATCAGGTTGCTCGTTCTTACTATAAGCAACTCCCACATATGAGAGTTTTGAAGTACGAAGGTGATCACTTAGTTGGTTACATGGGATTAGACTACAGAGTTGTTCGCGTCGGTGATGAAATTTATAAAGTATTAGGTGTGAGTGATTTTTGTGTCGAGAGCAAACTTCAAAGGCAAGGTATTGGCACAACAATGTTGTCTCAACTCAGCGAGTATGCGTCAACTAAAGATGTCGACTTCATCATTTTAGTCTCCGATTTGGATCGTTTTTATGTGGCTAATGGTTATGTGCGCCTTAACTCTCTAAGTTCTTGGTTGCGAGTTCATGAACATAAAAATTACGGTGTTGCTGTAGAGCAAGTCGATGATTTATATGTTAAACCTATCAGCGGAAAAATTTGGGCTGTTGGTCATATAGATTGGTTAGGGTATATGTACTAGTCTGTAGTGGGTTAATAAACTGTTTGAAAAGAAACGCTACACGTGGCGCTTTCAATTCGCGTAGCTTATACCTTACGAGAGCGTTTTTCCACAAGGAGTAATATGTGATTGTAGTAGCAAGGTTTTCTTTTCCTCATGAAGCTCATATTGCGAGAGCAAGCCTAGATAGTGTCGGAATAGAAAGCCACATTGCTGACGAGCACACGGTGAATACTCAGTGGCTTTATTCAAATGCAATGGGCGGCGTTCGTCTGATGGTGGCCGAAAGTGATGCAGAAGACGCGAAACAAATACTTAGCAGTGATTTCTCAGAATCATTAGAAAATGAACTTGCCGTTGATGAAGGAAAAGATGTTTGCCCTAACTGTGGTAGTAAAGAGCTATTTGCATTTACAAAAGGTAAGCGTCCAGCTTTCTTAGTCTTTATTTTACTGGGTTTTCCATTGTTCTTTTACAAGCATGGTTACAAGTGTAAGCAGTGTGGGGAATTCAGTGAAAGGCTTTAATTTAAGTCGTTAGATAACAAAGCGTTGAAGAGATAATTTACACGCGTAGCATTTTTACTATGCGTTAGGTGAGTGGCTACGCAGAAGTCAGAGTTCGTTTGCTTCCAAGCAAAGCATTATACGATAGTGAAGGAACAACATTGAATGAGTGAAATTAAAACAATAGAGCAGTTAAAAGAAATTTACGCAGAGCCAAGTGCGAGAGCTAAAAATAAAGCGTTGCCTGCCCTGGATGTTCATGCGATTACATTAATTAATAATTGCCATTTTGCAGTTCTAAGTACCGCCGATACTCAAGGCTATATCGATCTCTCTCCGAAAGGAGGGGAGCCTGGCTTCGTAAAAGTTTTAGATGAATCAACATTGTTGCTCCCAGATAGCTCGGGGAATAATCGTATAGATAGTCTAAAAAATATCATTAGTAACCCCAAAGTTGGGTTGTTATTGATGGTAAATGGTATTGATGAAGTACTCCGTATTAAAGGAATTGCAAGTATTCACACAGACTCCAAATTGATATCTGCTTGCCCCGATGGAAGTAAAGATCCTAAGGTTGTTATCAAAATAGTCATCGAGAGTATGTACTTCCATTGTGCGAAAGCTTTGATGAGAGGGAAACTTTGGTCTGATGACTATAAAGTCAATCGCTCAATTCTCCCTTCATTAGCTCAAATCTTTAAAGATCAACAAAAGTTAGAAAATAAAGCGCTTAATCAAGAAGAGATGTTGAAATATTACCAATCCAGCCTTTAGAGCGAGTGTAGTAAAGTCTTTAAAAGGGAGAAAAATGCTTGGCTCTTTAGGTTTGACCTGCTTTACGGCACTATGGATTAGGTTTGGTGGGGATGTTATTCAACCCATAACGTTAGTCCACAAATAAACAATTGTTAGTCCAAATTTTAAAATGAAAAATGTAGAAAACTTTACTCTAGAAAATTACGTTTTGGCTAGTCCGGGAATTAGGTGTGTTGGACAAATGATTGACTTTTTTGTCAGTTTTAGCATTTTTACACTCGTTTTGTGGGGCGGCTTAGAAATCGGTATTGAAAAGGAACTTGTTCGCGCTACAGCAGTAACAGCGGCTGTATCGTATTACCTTTTTTCTGATAGTTTCCCAAATGGTCAAAGTGTGGGCAAAAAACTTTTGGGCATTGCAGTTATAAGTGCAAGAACGGGTAAAAGGTGCAATATTTTTCAGTCACTTTTTAGAAATATTATTACTCCATTCTTCGGTTTTATTGACTCAATTTTCATTCTTGGTAAAAAAAGGCAACGGCTCGGTGATAAGTTAGTGAGAACAGTGGTGGTAGTTCACTAGCTTGTTTAAAAATTGACAGCGCTGGGGGTTTGGGTTCAAGTCGGGCTTTGTTTTCAGGGTGGAACAGCTTCGCTTAGGTGGTGGCGTTGCTCACACCTCAACTCGGTGTTAGGCAATCAGAATCAGTACGTAATTATGAATAAAGAGCATTCCGAAGCTTTCATTTTGGAGATTGATAAGGTTTTAGCCCCGAGCGGTTTCAAGTTTATTGAAGTGGCATAGTGAATTTGGCCACCTGATTAAGAGGTGATGTATGATCATCTCGATACTAAAACAGGTGACATTATGACTAAGCGTGAAAGA
>NZ_NCTH01000053.1:0-14687 GCF_002105475.1 Vibrio sp. ArtGut-C1
CCCATCAATATAATGGTGGATTAACACCAAATGAATCAGAACGACAGTTCTGGTTTCCTCATAAAACCGTGGCCAATTTTACTTGACCACTACAAGTGCTACGTAAGCAATACCATGCAACCATATAGAAAAGAGGCTCATATGAGCCTCTTTTTTCCGTCTAATAAAAGCTTTCAGAGCAACGAATGGCAAAGAAAATGCGAATCAACAAGGCCTACAAGGAAACTGGCTCGTAGTGCGCAGCCGTTAAGTTCGCTTTAATTTTTTCACGTAGCGCAATATGAGCAGGGTTGTTCATCTCTCGCTTATGGTAAACAAACTTGTAAGGGATAGCGCATATAGAAATAGGGCATTGCAGAACTTGAAGCTTAAGGGCTTTACTCCATTTGTTTGCAAAAGATTGAGACACTAAGCCTAAACAATCGCGTTGCGCGACGTACAACGCCATACCAGCAAGCGAAGATGTGATCAAATCGACTTTTCTCTCTTGAATAGTTTCTTGGGATAGCTGTTCAAAACCGCTCATGTTGTTCCATTTCCCTGAAAACAAACAGTGAGTTTCCTCATAAAACTGTTCTTTTGAGAGCGAGCCTTGCACGCGGGGATGATTCTCACGACAGATAATCACCGCCTCTTCTTCGTAGGCATCTTCAATAATAAATGCGGCATCTTTTGTGATAACAGTATCAATGACAAGATCGACTTTTTGTTGTCTTAGAAGCTCAAATAATAAGAACTTTTCGGGTGGCGATTCATAAAAAATAGTGTTCTTTATCGGGTCCATAATGTGCAATAAAATTTCGGAACAACACACTTCAAAATGATTCTTATCGGATATCGCATTATCAATAATATTAACCGCTTGCTGGAATTGCGGTAGCAGCTGATAGGCGGTAGATGTTAGTGCGATACCTCGCCCTTTTTTGACAAATAATTGCTTATCGACCACTTGTTCTAAACGCTTTATTGCAGCGCTCACAGCGGGTTGTGTCAGCCCCAATTGTTCCGCGGCTTTCGTATAAGATTGGAACTCCGCAACAACAAGAAAAGTTTGGATCAAATTCAAGTCCATAACGTTACTCATAAATTTAATTTATAGGTTAACTAATTCTGACTGCATTTATCGCCTGAAATTAGTGCTTTATCTTATATCAACAATGGTATTGAAAAGCGAATACCATTTTTACGCACTAGCGAACTCTTGGAGATAATATGAAAAATGCGACCAAAACGAGCAGTAAAAAACTCGTACTTAACGCATGTACGTTAGCATTAGGCGCTGCATCTGCAGTTGCACACGCAGCGGACAAACCCAACATTCTTGTCATCTTTGGTGATGATGTTGGTTACTGGAACCTTAGTACCTACAACCAAGGCATGATGGCGTACAATACGCCGAACATCGATAGCATTGCTAAAGAAGGTGCGAAGTTCACTAACTTCTACGCACAGCAAAGTTCGACAGCAGGCCGTTCTGCATTCATTACTGGTCAAATGCCAAAACGTACTGGTCTATCAAAAGTGGGCTTACCAGGCGCTCCGCAAGGTATCTCGGAAAAAGATCCAACGATTGCAACCGTGCTTAAGCAAATGGGTTATGCAACCGGACAATTTGGTAAGAACCATTTAGGCGACCGAGACGAACACCTTCCTACCAACCACGGTTTTGATGAGTTTTTCGGCAACCTATATCACTTGAACGCGGAAGAAGAGCCAGAGAACGTGGATTATCCTAAAGATCCAGAGTTCAAGAAGAAATTTGGCCCTCGTGGCGTAATCCACTCTTACGCTGACGGCAAAATTGAAGATACCGGTCCACTTACGCGTAAGCGTATGGAAAATGTTGACGGTGAATTCCTTGATGCCGCGGAAACCTTCATAGAAAAACAAGTAAAAGCGGATAAGCCGTTCTTTACTTGGTTTAACACCACTCGCATGCACAACTTCACGCATGTTCCTGAAGAATACCAAGGTAAAACAGGCGCTGGTTTCTACGCGGATGGTGTTAAGCAGCACGATGATCAAATTGGTCAACTACTTAACAAGATCAAAGAGTTGGGTGTGGATGACAATACAATCATTGTTTACACCACTGACAACGGCCCTATGGTTGATTTGTGGCCTGATGCAGGGATGACACCATTCCGCTCTGAGAAAAACACTGGCTGGGAAGGCAGTTTCCGTGTGCCGATGTTGATTAAATGGCCTGGAAACATCGAAGCAGGTAAAACGTTCAACGGCATGATGTCATTAGAGGATTTCTTCCCGACATTGGTTGCTGCAGCGGGTGACACCAAAGTTAAAGATGAATTACTAAAAGGTAAGAAAGTTGGTGATATGGACTATAAAGTTCACCTAGATGGTTACAACCAACTGCCATATCTAACGGGTAAGTCAGACAAATCTGCTCGTAACGAATTCGTTTACTGGAGCGATGACGGCGATCTTGTGGCATTACGTCAAGGAAAGTACAAGTTCCACTTTATGATTCAAGAGAATGAAACGGGCATGGATGTATGGCGTAAGCCTTTCACTAAACTTCGTGTTCCATTGATCTTCGACTTGAGTATCGATCCATTCGAACGTGGTGACCAAGGTATGGGTTACTCTCGTTGGATGTACGAGCGTTCATTCCTAATGATGCCAGCGGTAGAGAAAGTGAAAGAGGTAATGGGTACGTTTAAAGAGTTCCCACCTCGCATGGAAGCAGGTTCATTCGTACCTAAGTCTTCTAAGTAATAAAGAACATCGATAATCCATAGCGCTCTTCGGAGCGCTATATACCCAAATAGCTTCCCGTTTACTGCACTACGCTTGCGAGGTTATTTGGGTATATTAAATAGTGAGAAACGTATGAGTAAGATTTCCCCTCGCCATTCTACTACCATGCCTATTGTTCCTCTTAAAACGGCGTCTAAAGCACCGGTTCCGGGTGCGTACGATCGTCGATTACATGTGATGGCAAAGCCAGGCGGAGCAAAATGCAATATCGATTGTCAGTACTGCTTTTATCTGCATAAAGAAAATCTACTGCACCAAGAAAAGCAGCCAAAAATGGACGACGCAACATTGGAAGCGTTCGTGAAAAGCTACATCGAAAGTCAGGATGGCGAAGAAATTGTATTCTCATGGCAGGGCGGGGAGCCAACGCTGCTTGGGTTGGACTACTTCCACAATGTCGTAGCTCTGCAAAAGAAACATCAGCCGAAAGGCGTTCGCATTGAAAACGACCTTCAGACCAACGGCATTTTGCTAAACGATGAGTGGTGTGCGTTTTTAAAAGAGCACAACTTCCTAGTTGGCTTGTCGATTGATGGGCCACGAGAGCAGCACGACAAATATCGCAAAACCCGCAGCGGTAAGCCGACGTTTGATCTGGTGATGAAAGCGGTAGATAAGCTCCAAGCGCATGGCGTGAAATTCAACGCGTTGGTGACGGTCAATCGGCACAATGCGAAATACCCGCTCGAAGTGTATCGATTTTTAACCCAAGAATTGGGTGTGACATACATTCAGTTTGCACCGGTGGTTGAAGCGAACGACTTCCAAACAACCGCACCGCAGTTTTGGAACGAACAGATGATCCCAACCAAAGGCAGTGATCTGGCGAAACCGGGTCATCCAATGTCTGTTGTGACGGATTGGTCGGTTGATCCTGAAGACTGGGGACGCTTTTTAATGGCGACCTTTGAAGAATGGGTGAATAACGATCTTGGCCGTGTACTGGTTAACCTGTTTGAAACCGCGGTAGCGCAAGTAATGGGGAAACCGTCTCAGCTTTGCGTGACAGCTGAGTTTTGTGGCAAAGGCTTGGCGATTGAGCACAATGGCGACGTGTTCAGTTGCGACCACTATGTATACCCAGAATACAAACTCGCCAACATTCATGAACACTCATTGAATGACATGGCATTCTCTACACGACAATACACCTTTGGCATGGCAAAACGCGAATCTTTGCCGACGTATTGTAAGCAGTGTCCCTACTTGCCTTATTGCTGGGGCGAGTGTCCGAAAAACCGTCTGATCAAAACGCCGAATGGCGAGGCTGGACTAAACTATCTGTGTTCGGGAATCAAAATGTTCTTTGATTACGCATTACCGATGTTGGTTGGTCTTGCACAGCTTCTCCAATCTGAAGAACCGCAAAGATAACATAGTGAATATAACCTTAAGTTATTTCATTTGTTCTTATACTTAACTATTGAAAAGACGGCTTAAACCACTGAAAAGGTACCCTATGAACCACGCACAACAAGCGATAAAAGAACTCATCGAACAAACAGAAAAAAGCGTCATTGGACAAAGCCACGTGGTTCGAGCTTTAGTCATCGGGTTATTAACGAACGGGCACATTCTTCTAGAAGGTTTGCCGGGAACGGCAAAAACACGTTCTGTAAAATCGTTGGCGAACTTGTTAAACACCAGTTTTGGTCGAATTCAGTTTACGCCAGATCTTTTGCCATCGGACGTGACGGGAACCGAGGTTTATCAAGAGTTGGATGGCAAGCCGCAACTTCATTTTCAACCAGGGCCAATTTTTAACAGCATAGTGCTTGCCGATGAGGTCAACCGTGCGCCAGCCAAAGTACAAGCCGCACTGCTTGAAGCCATGGCCGAAGGCACGATCACGGTAGGCGATAAAACTCACGTATTGCCAGACTTATTTATGGTGCTTGCAACGCAAAACCCAGTAGAGCAAGAGGGCACGTACCCGCTGCCAGAAGCGCAAATGGACCGTTTTATCATGAAGGTTACCGTCGATTACCCAGAAGACGACGCTGAACGTGACATCATCCGTTTGGTGCGCAGTGAAGAATTAGGTGCGGAAACCAGCAGCGAAATTATTACGCCAAAACACATCGAGCCAGATGTGGTGCTAGAAGCACGTCGTCAACTACCTGATATTGTTGTGTCAGATCTAGTGGAAAACTACATTGTCGCGTTAGTGATGGCGACTCGTAAGCCAGAGCGTTATGCCGATTCAAACTTAGCAAAATGGATTGAGATTGGCTCTAGTCCTCGTGCTTCCATCGCACTAGACAAATGCGCTCGTGCGTATGCGTGGATGCAAGGACGTGACCATGTCACTCCTGACGATGTGCGAGCCATGATTCCGTCTGTACTGGGCCACCGTTTTTCTTTGACCTACGATGCATTAGCAGACGGAGTCGATCACCAACGCGTCGTGCAAGAGCTGCTAGATTGTGTAGAAATTGGGTAAGCGGGAGGCATTATGGCTAAGCCAACTCTTGCGCCAAAATCACAGGGGATGGATCCCCGTTTGTACTGCGATTACGCTCGCTTAGTACGCTTGCAAGCACAAGCAGAATCATTCAGTTTACTTCCTCACCTAAAAGCGGGTAGCGTACTCTCAGGCCGCCACAATTCGCTGTTTCGTGGTCGTGGATTGAACTTCGAAGAGCTGCGTCATTACCAATTGGGTGACGACATTCGTAATCTGGATTGGAAAGTTACGATGCGCACAGGCAAACCGCATGTGCGTAGCTACACCGAAGAAAAAGATCGCAACGTGATCGTGTGTGTCGACCAGCGCAGCGCAATGTTTTTTGCTTCGACACAAGTAATGAAATCGGTTGTCGCGGCAGAAATCGCGGGCATGTGCGGGTGGCGCGTGTTAAAAGATGGCGACCGAGTTGGTTTTGTCATCGCATCCCAACAGGCGTTGTTTCACAGCAAGGCACAGCGTTCGCAAAACGATCTTCTGGCGCAACTTAAACGCCTCGCTAAAGCCAATCAATCGCTCAATGTGGACTCCCGCAATTCCGAAAAAGTGACGTTCAGTCAATGGATTGAGCTCATTAAACGCATGAAGCTCAAACAATCCACATTGATTTTTATCAGCGACTGGAGCGACTGCGAGGAGCACCATCTTGACCACCTTAAACAGCTACAACAGCACAACGATGTTCTCGCAGTAATGGTCAGTGACCCATTAGAACAAGCGCTACCAGACGATTTGGCAAAATCGAAATGGGTGGTTGGTGATGGGCAGTATCAACTCAATTTAGACAGCAAAGCAAAGGTAGAAGCCGCGAGCGCAAAGCTTGAGGCTCGAACTAGCTTACAGCGACAATCACTCTCTCAACTTATGGCGATGAAACACCTTCCGCACATCGAACTCGATACGACAGGCGAGCACATTAAACAATTTCAAAAACTGGTAGGAGGGCGTTAAATGAGTGGTCTTCCTACGCCTCCGAGTACCTACATACTCAGAGACCTACATGATGTGGCCGTGCTACCAAGCGTGAGTTGGTATCCGCAAACTATTGGCTGGAAGATTTTAGCGGCGGTTGCGCTCATTGCATTGGTGTATGTCGCGTATCGTTTGGCTCAACAGTGGTGGTGTAACCGCTACCGACAAGAAGCTCTGTTGACGATTTCGCAAATCAAACCGAGCGACAAAGGCATGCCTAAAGCATTGTTCTCTGTGCTTAAAATTGTGCTGATTCATGTTGATAGCCGTAACGCGAAATTGTTTGATACCGCCTTTTTGCGCAAGCTTGATGCGCTATATCCGCAAACCGGAGATTCTCAAGCAAACTCGCAAGTGGTCTTTAACGATGAGCTTTCAAAGCGCTGGCTACAAAGTATTGTTGACCCCAGCGTTACGCTAACCAATGAAGAACGAGTAACGCTTATTGCTCGTGCGAAAAACTGGGTGAGTGAACACCGTTGTGATGCTCAAAAAAGCGCGGCAAAGAAATCTCCATTATTGAAACGCAAAGCAAATCAGGGAGGTCAACATGAATGATCTTCTTGCATCGCTAACTGGTTTGTCTGGTTTTGAATTTGCTCACCCAATGTGGTTTCTGATTTTGCCGCTGCCATTGGTGGTGTACTACTTGGTGCCTGCATATCGCACTAAGCAAATGGCGATCAAAGTGCCGTTTTTTAGTCAGTTGGTGGAAGCGATTGGCGAGACGCCATCAGAAGGTGCAAGCCAGTTAACCCCAAGCTGGTGGCAACGAGCAACGTTAATTCTCTCATGGCTTTTGGTGGTGTGTGCGATGGCCAAACCCACCGTGTTAGGTGAGCCTCAAATTCGCGAGAGTTTAGGGCGCGATGTGATGGTGGTGGTGGATCTTTCGGGTTCCATGGCCGAGCCTGATTTCACGTCTCGTACAGGTGAAAAAATTTCTCGCCTTGATGCGGCGAAAGAAGTGTTGACGGAGTTTGTTCAGTCTCGTAAAGGAGACCGATTAGGCTTGGTTCTTTTTGGTGATGCCGCTTTTGTGCAAACGCCATTTACCGCAGACCAAAAAGTGTGGCTCGAATTGCTTAACCAAACCGATGTGGCGATGGCAGGGCAGAGTACCCATCTTGGTGATGCAATTGGCTTAGCGATTAAAGTTTTTGAGCAAAGCGATAAGTCGCGTGGTGCTTTAGAACAAGATCAAAACCGTGAAAAAGTCGCGATTGTATTAACCGATGGTAACGACACGGGCAGCTTTGTCGAACCGATTGATGCGGCGAAAGTTGCGAAAGCCAAAGGCGTGCGAGTGCACGTGATTGCGATGGGCGATCCGGAAACGATAGGTGAAACCGCGTTGGATATGGACACGATTCATCGCATTGCAAAAGAATCTGGCGGTGAAGCGTTTGAAGCTCTCAACCGTGATGAACTGTCGGCTGCCTACGACGAGATTGGTAAACTGGAACCTCAACTTTACGAAAGCACCACATACCGCCCAAAACAAAGTCTTCACCATTACTTGATGGCGTTAGTGGTCATCATGCATTTACTCGCGTTCAGCGTCGCGACACTCAAAAGAAGGGCTGCAACACGATCATCATTAGGAGAGAGCGATGTTTGATTCTCTTAGTTGGACGCAATTTTTTACGCAGTTTCATTTTATTCGACCGCTGTGGTTACTGGCTTTGATCCCCATGTTTTTCTTGGTATGGTTGCGCTGGCGAGAAGAAAGCAAACCAAGCTGGAAGGATATTCTGCCCGAACATTTACGCAATGCTTTGACGATAGGCGAGCGAGGTTGGCGCAAGCAACTGCCGCTTAAGCTCTTGATGCTGATTGTACTAATCGCCATTGTGATTTGTGCAGGCCCAACGTGGCAACGTGAATCTTCTCCCTTTGGTGAAGATAAAGCCTCTCTGCTTGTGGTGCTTGATAACAGCGACTCGATGCTGCAAAAAGATCTCCCACCAAGCCGCCTTGAGCGTTCCAAACAGAAAATACGCGATTTGTTAGTTGCGCGAAAAGGCGGAAAAACGGGTTTAGTCGTGTTTGCGGGCAGTGCTCATGTGGCGATGCCTGTGACTCAAGACAGCAAAGTATTTGACCCATTCTTGGCGGCCATTACGCCAGAAATCATGCCCGTGCAAGGTAAGCTTGCTGAAAAAGCCTTGCCGTTAATTGATCAACAATTGCAAGGTCAACCAGGCTCCACCGTTTTGTTGGTGAGCGATGGCGTGAACCCGGCCACGATTAAGCAATACCAAGCGTATTTTGAAGGTAAACCTTATCAACTGTTAATTCTTGCTGCGGGGAATACAGACATCGTGAGTAACAACCCGATGGATTTGGATTCTCTGCAAAAACTGGCCAGCCAGACCAACGGTCGATTGGTGGAAGTGACGGTCGATAACAGTGATATCGAACAACTGAATCGATACGTTGAGCGCAATATGCAGCTTAATGGCGAATCTTCAATGCCTTGGAAAGACATGGGTTATCAACTGCTGTTCCCAATCGCGTTGATCATGATGCTGTGGTTTAGAAAAGGGTGGTTAGTGCAGTGGTGCGTGATTGCAATGGTGAGCGGTACACTGTTGATGCCGACCAGTGCAATGGCGGAGAACATTTCTGTTAAAGCCGAGCAGCCACAAGTTGTGCAAAAAGTGACGACCTTCGACAAGGTGGCGCAATGGTGGTGGGATTTGTGGCTGACGCCAGACCAACAAGGACAGCGTTTGTTCAACCAACAAGCGTATTTAGAAGCTGCAAAACACTTTGTCGATCCATTACGCAAAGGCACGGCGTACTACTACGCAAGCGAGTTTGAGCTCGCGCACAGTGCGTTTTTGGAAATGCAAAACGACCCGTCCGAAGAGGTTCGAGATTACGGTCTTTACAATGCGGCGAGCGCATTGGCGCGCCAGCGTGAATATTTGGCTGCTCGCGACTTGTTAAAATCCTTAGCCAGCAAGCCAACGTTGAACGAGTCGTTAAGACCTGATGTTGAGCACAACTTGAAAGTGATTGCTGGCATCGTCGATGAGATAAATCAGATGAGTGAAAGTCAAGCCGGAACAGAGCAAGAGGCGTCAACCGAGCTAGGCGACAACCCTCAAACCGCAGAAGGTGCGGATGAACAAACGTCAGCAGAGTTGATGATTAAAGAGACGTTAAGCGCAGACGACATCTTAGGTAGCCAAGAGTTAGCCGACAAGTGGCTAAAGCGAGTCGAAGCGGATCCGAAGTATTTCTTACGCGCTAAATTCCAAATTCAATTACGCTCGCCAACAACGGGTAGCTCAACTACGACAACGGAACACAATACAGAGGAGGCTGCTCAATGATGATGAATGCCCATCGCGTTACCTCTTTTACACTTCCTGCACGGATAGTGGCATGGTTAGTGGTTTGTTTGAGTCTGTTCGTAAGTCGTCACGTTTTCGCTCAGGATATTTACGATCTTCAACGCAATCATGGTGTTGAGTTGCAAGCGTGGGTTGGTCAACAACCAACGGCTGGAGAAAAGCGTAAAACGCCAAGTTTTAGTGTCAACGAGCAAGTCATTTTAACCATCGAAGTGGCAACGCCGCGCTGGTTTACGGGGGGGACGCGAATTGCCAGTATTGAAATGCCCAATGTTATCGCCAAACAGCGTAATCAGTTAGCCACTAACTTCACGGAGCGCAAGGGCGGACAAACTTGGTCGCGTCAACGCTGGGAAGTGACTTTGTATCCGCAAGCATCTGGTGATTTTGTGATTCCACCTGTCGCAGTGGGCGTTCAGGTGTCGGCGCCGGACGGCGAGAAGGTGTCAGGCACACTTTACACGCAGCCGATTAAGTTCAAAACCGCCTTGCCATCGGGATTGTTGAGCGGTGACACGCCTTGGTTTTCTGCAACGCACGTAGACGTAAAACAAGAGTGGGAAACCTCCACTGAGTCACTTAAAGTTGGGGATGCAATCACGCGTAAAATCACCATTTTGGCTCATGATTCGCTATCTGTGTTGCTACCAGACTTGTTGAAAGGAGAATCAACAACCCGTTACCAAGCGTATCCTCAACCGCACCGTCTTACAGATACGCAAACACGTGGTGATTACCAGTCAACACGCACAGAAGAGAGCGTGTACGTGATTCAACAAGGTGGTGAATTAACTCTGCCAGATTATGAGTTCCGTTGGTGGAACAGTAAGACTCAACAAGTGGAAACGGTGGTGTTAGAGGGCAAAACATTTGTTGCGAAGCACACGTTGAAATCCTTCATCAAAACGTACTTTGCATGGATTGTATCCACGCTTGTATTGCTGGGTTTTGTGATTATTTCATTGGTAGCCATTAAACGTTACTACCGCAACAGACCGACACCAGCATGGTTGACGTTCCACCGTTTGTTAAAGGCTAAACGCTGGTCTGAAGCAAGGGCCGTATTGTACAAACAATTGCGTTTAAATACGGCAGAGCTGGAAATGACCAAAGCCGATACGAGTAAATCGTGGCAAAAAAGTGCGTCGCGAATGCAAAATGGCGAAAATAGCGCTCATTTAATGAAGTCGATGTGGCGCAAGATCCAGACCAAACAACAACGCTTTAAATTCCGTATACCGCGAGCGTTACCAGAACTGGACAAAGTCATTGGAAGAGATGGCAATGAATAAAACGGGGCGCTAATATAGCGCCTCGTTTTTATTAGAGAATAGATTTCAAATGAGCCAAGAGTTTATGCGCCGCGCATTGGAAGTGTCCAAAAATGCGCTTCCTGAATGTCAACCCAACCCGCCGGTTGGCTGCGTGTTAGTGAAAGACAACCAAATCGTTTCAGAAGGTCATACTCAAGCTATTGGTGGCAACCACGCGGAAGTAGAAGCGCTGAATGCATATCAAGGCTCGTTAGAATCGGTGACGGCATACGTTACGCTCGAACCGTGTTCGTTTGTAGGTCGCACGCCAGCTTGCGCGGTGACATTAGTAAAATCCGGAATTGGCAAAGTCGTCGTAGCCATGTTGGATCCAGATCCGCGCAACAGTGGTCGAGGTATCGAGATTCTAAAACAAGCCGGTATTGAGGTAGAAATTGGTTTATGCGGCGAGGAAGTCAGCGAGTTTCTTACCCCATATTTAGGCAAATCTTAATGTAAGTTTTGGCTTGCACGTTAGCTACTCACTTATGCGGTGAGTGGAGTACGTCAAAATTGAGTTAAAACTCATTAAAACAGGTCGTACCGCCCATTTCTTGTACTTGGCTACGTTAACTATCATGCTGTTAGATTAAAATAGAGAAAGTGATTTTCGAAAAATTTAATAGCATGAAACCGACCGATCTTAATCTTATCCCCATCTTTATTGCCATTTATGAAGAGGGGAACTTATCTAAAGCAGCAGCACGTCTCAGCATCACGCAGCCCGCAGTCAGCAAAGCGTTGGCACGCCTTCGTGATATTTATGACGAACCTTTATTTCATCGCTGTACCAAGGGGGTAGAACCTACCTCTTTTGCTATGGATATTTACCCTGCGCTGCTTACTTCGGTGCAAAACTTTACTTCAACTCTGACGGCTTCTAGCGAATTTGACCCTAAAGTGTCGAATCGAGTGTTTTCCATTGCTTGTGTCTCTGTTGCAAGTTTTGAGTTGCTCCCTCAAGTTATGAAACAGATCCGTGAGTTGGCACCACATATTGCTTTAGAGGTTCATCCACTCTTTACAGAAGATTTTGAAAGCGATCTGCGTTTGCAACGTTACGACTTGATCATTGATATCGCGCCAAGAGCACGAACAGTTTTAAAAGTTGAAACTGTGCTTACTGAGCGCTTGGTGGTGGTGTCTAGCGAGGAGCACCCACGCTTAAAGGACGAGATTACGGCTGAACAATTTTTTGAAGAAGAACATGTGGTGGTTTCGCAGTGGCAGAGTCGTAAGAGCTTGTTAAACGCCGATGATATTGTCGACTTGGACAAAAGAAAGGTAAAGTATCGAGCTTCTGGCGTGTTGGAAATGCTACCTGTTATCTGCGGTAGTGAATATATTGGTTTAATGCCCGAGTCGATGATCAACTTGTTCAACCACACCTATCATGTTAAATCTTTATCTATGCCATTTGATGAACAAACCTATGAGCTCTGCACAATATGGCATCCTAGTCGGACAAACGACAGTGCCCATCAATGGTTGCGATCACAGATTAAACAAGCAGAGAAAACCATCAACCAATAGGAAGTGCAATGAAGAAGACAATACGTGCCATCCTTAACGGCAAAAAAGCTGGGAACCCAGAGTTAAGAGATGCAATCATGAAAATGAGAGACAAGGGCGTTGATGTGCAAGTGCGAGTGACTTGGGAATCTCAAGACATGCCGCGCTTGGTGAAAGAAGCGGTTGATGAAGGGATTGAACGTATTGTTGTCGCTGGTGGCGATGGGACCGTCAATGAGGCGGCTTCTGCGATTATCCAAATTGAAGAAGAAAAACGCCCCGAGTTAGCCATTATCCCTTTTGGTACCGCAAATGATTTTGCCACCGCGATTCAAGTGCCAGCTTCTATCAAGGCGTCTTTATCTCTCGCCGTAGAAGGGCAGTCTGCTTTGGTCGATTGTGTCAAGGCTAACGATCGTTACTTTATTAACGTGGCAACAGCAGGGTTTGGCGCAGAAGTTACGGCAGAAACGCCTGTTGAACTTAAAAACTTTCTTGGTGGCGGCGCTTATACACTAACCGGTGTTGTAAAAGCGCTCGGCTTTAAACCTTATGACGGAACAATAACAATTGAAGGCGGGGCTTATCAGGGAGAAATGTTGCTTGGCGCTTTCTGCAATGGTCGCTTAGCTGGAGGTGGGCAAGAGTTAGCGTCGAAGGCGATGATTAATGATGGCTTGATGGATCTAACATTGGTGCGTCCATTCTTACCTCATGAGCTGCCAAAAGTTATCGAAGAGATCAATAATCCTAGCGAGAAAGGTGAGTTTGTAAAACACACAAGAGCAAGCTGGTTGGAGATAGACTTTCCAAATCCACTTCCGCTCAATTTAGATGGTGAACCATATCATTCGAGAACAATACGGTTTGATGTTCAGCCTAAGAGTATACGATTGGTCTTGCCGCAAGATTGTCCTTGCTTGACCAGCTAAACGAGTAGTTTCACGGCCCATAAACAACACAGCCTCCAATATGTGGCTGTGTTGTTTGTGTTGAGGTGTCAGGCGAATTAAAGCTTTTGAATGGTCTCTACGTCGATCTGCTTGGTTGTCCACTCTGAGTCAACTTCGCCTCGAATCGTCACTTTATCGTTTGGACTAACGTCTAGCCCCATCCAATCTTCATTGTCGATTTCCACTTCGATTTCACCAGTCTCATCTTTGAACAAGTAAGTCTCGTTACCAAGAGATTGAACAATGTGCCCGGTTAACATGACGGCGCTGTCGTCGGTTGCGTTGTGCGCCTCTTTTACCGAATTAATTACGCTTATTTCTGGACCATTAAACGCGGCGAAAGCTGAGCTTGAAAGTAGGGCAAACATGGATGCTAAAATCATTTTTTTCATTATCGTCTCCTTAAATTAGAAGTAGTAAGTTGTGCCTACGTTAAAGGATGCAGTGTTTGCGTAGCTGTCTAGTTGATATTTTGCGTTTGCACCAATGGTGAGCTGCGGGAAAATTCTGTATTCCGCACCCACTGAGAACATTGCGCCTAGCTCGTTGTTTTTCTCTGTGTTGTGGAAAAGCGTGTTGTTCATTTCTACATCATCATTCGCGACAAGCTCATATTCTTGATGTTTCGAAACTTTGGTGTCGTATTGCGTGTACGTTAGACCCGCTTTGAATTTTGTTGTCCATTTATCATTTAATGTATAGTTAAACACAGGTGCCAACGACACTTGCTTGGCTTTGATTGACGCATCCCAATCCATTTCATGATGGTAATCTTTGCCATCAATTTGTTTGATATCAAGGTTCTTTGAACGATTATCATCAAGGTCAAATTGGCTGTAGCCCAACTCTAGCGCCCAGTTGTCATTGAACGCGTAACCGACAAAACCTGAGTAAATACCGTCTTCAAGCTCAGGGTTGAGTGTTACGTTGTCAGTTGAAAAGTGAGGTTCCAAATCATGGTCAGTGGTGCCTAGTCCATATTCCAGACCTACATAAGGAGCCGCAGATACCGAAACTGAGCAGGTAACAAGTAACGCAAGAAGTGTTTTGTTCATTTTATTTTGCCTCTTCAAATCAACTTAGTGAGTAGAAGCGCATTTTGTGTGAAGAAGCGTGAAGCGATCGTGAAGAAACGAAAAAATTTTTAGAAAAAAGAGCAAGGGGCGATAACCGAGGGGCGGTTTGAGTGAACAAACACCAAGCTCTTTATATAGAGTAAGTTAAGTTGCTGTGTAGTGGTCAAGTAAAATTGGCCACGGTTTTATGAGGAAACCAGAACTGTCGTTCTGATTCATTTGGTGTTAATCCACCATTATATTGATGG